>JBEKKH010000379.1:0-7702 GCA_050010815.1 Streptosporangiaceae bacterium
TCGTCCTTGATGTCGAAGTAGATGCCGAGCGCGGCCGGGCCGCAGCTGCCCGGCTTCATCGGGTTCAGGGCGGGCAGCCCGGTGCCGATGAAGCCGCCGGTCTCGGTCTGCCAGTAGGTGTCCACGATGACCGCTTCGCCCTTGCCGACCGAGTTGTAGAACCAGCGGTAGACCGCGGGCTCGATCGGCTCGCCGACCGTGGTCATGTGCTTGAAGTGGAAGTTGTACTTGGCCGGCTCGTCCGGGCCGACCTTGCGCAGCATCCGGATCGCGGTGGGGGAGGTGTGGAAGATGTTCACCCCGAGCCGCTCCGCGATCCGCCACGGGCGGCCGGCGTCCGGGTAGTTCGGCGTGCCCTCGTAGATCACGCTGGTGGTGCCGAGCGAGAGCGGGCCGTAGACGATGTAGGAGTGGCCGGTGATCCAGCCGATGTCGGCCATGCACCAGTACGTGTCGTCCGGGTGAATGTCCTGGTAGAACTTCGACGTCCCGGCCACGTAGGACAGGTAGCCGCCGGTGGAGTGCTGGCAGCCCTTCGGGCGGCCGGTGGTGCCGCTGGTGTACATCAGGAACAGCGGCGCCTCGGCCGGCATGGAGACCGGCGCGACGACCGCGCCCCGGTGGTCGGCGAGCAGCTCGTCGACGAAGAAGTCACGGCCTTCGACCATCGGCGTCTTGGACATGTACTGACCCGGGAAGCGCCGCCAGACCAGCACCTTGGAGACCTCGGTGCCCTCCTTGCGGGCCGCCGCGACCGCCTCGTCCGCCTTGACCTTGTGGTCTTGCACGTCGCCGCTGCGGTAGTAACTGTCCATGGTGATCAGGATCTTGCTGCCCGAGTCGGCGATGCGGTGCCCGCAGGCCCCTCCGCTGAACCCGCCGAACACCTGGGAATGGATCGCGCCGAGCCGGGCGCAGGCCAGCATTGTCACCGGCAGCTCGGGCACCATCGGCATGTGCAGGGTGATCCGATCGCCGGCCTTGACCCCGGCGTCCTGCAGCAGCGCCGCGAACTCGTTCACCTGGCGGTAGAGCTCCTGGTAGGTGACGACGACGTGGGGTGCGTCCTCGGGCTCGGGCACCCAGATCAGCGCCGCCTTGTTCTTATGCTTGGCCAGATGCCGGTCCACGCAGTTGTAGCTGGCGTTCAGCTTCCCGCCGGTAAACCATTTCCAGAACGGGGCGTTGCTGGTGTCCAGCGTGGTGTGCCAGTACTCGTCCCAGGACAGCAGGTCCGCGTATTCCCGGAAGCACTCCGGGAAGTTCTCTTCGGCGAACCGGTCGCGGATGGCCGGGTCGGAGGCGTTCGCCTGGCCGATGAACTTAGGCGGCGGGGGGAAATAGCCCTCCTCGCGCCAGTGGACGGCGATAGTTGCCTCGGAAGATCCGGAAGAGTCCGTTTCTTCTTCGGCGGTCTGCCCGTGAACTTCTTCGGCCATTGGGAGTCCCTCCGCATGCGGTTACGTTCGACAGTTAACGCCGGAAGCAACTCCAAACTTAACGCTAGCGCGCAGTATCCTCCACGGTCACGGCCGACGGATCTGGCCGTTCTGGCCGTTCCGGTCGAACTTGGGGTCGAGGCTTAGGCGGGGAGTTAACGCTGAGTATGCGGGTGACGGCGAACGCAGCTCGGGAAAGGCGCCATCCAGGCCGGTCATCCGCATGATCTTCAGCAGCGACGGCCGGGCCGAGGTGAGTTTGAGCTGGCGTCCGGCCTGCCGTGCGTGCCGGGCGACCTTGGCCAGCACCCCGAGACCCGAGGCATCGCAAAAGGTTAGCCCGGACAGGTCCACGGAGACCGGGACCTGCCAGGAGTCGATGACCTCGCTGATGTAGGCGTAGGCCTTCTCCGCGGTGGCGATGTCTAGTTCGCCGGTCACGCTGATGATCTGGTACCCATCGGCGCCCATCCGGCTGGATAGCTCGAGCTGCACCGGCTCGAGGGTGACCGGCTCGAGCAGCACCGGCTCATGCTGAACCGGCTCAAGCTGCGGTGCGGTAATCATCACTGCATCACTTCCCCCGTCTGGCACTGCCACGTCTGCGTTGACGCGGTTCAGCGGACGAATGATCACGTGTTACTCCAACCCGTTGTCCCGTTAACGTCAGCGGCCCGGCATACCTTCCTGGTGCCGCCGAATCGAGACACGCACCCCAGGTCCCCGGACACTGAGGTGCTCGTCCTGATTCTGGCACCAAGCCCACAACCCGTGCAAATAATAAAAACCCCGGATACTGGGCTGATATCGGGATCTTGCTCAGTAATACGCATCAGCGGTGGCCCAGGTTCAACGCCCCCGGCCGCCAGCCTTCGCCGATCCGGCCGGCCGGGGTAGCGTGAAGGTATGCGTGCCTGGCATGTCGAGGCCCCCGGACCGGTCAGCGGTCACCCGCTGCGACTGCGCCGCGACGACGACATCCCGCGCCCGGCGCCCGGTGAGCTGCTGCTGCGCGTCCTGGCCTGCGGGGTCTGCCGTACCGACCTGCACGTGACCGAGGGCGACCTGCCGCCGCACCGGCCCGGCGTCACCCCCGGTCACGAGGTGGTCGGCGAGGTGACGGCCGTGGGCGAGGGAGCCGGCCAGGAGTTCGGCCCGGGCGACCGGGCCGGCGCCGCCTGGCTGCGCTGGACCGACGAGACCTGCACCTTCTGCCGCCGCGAGGCGGAGAACCTCTGCCCCGCCTCCCGCTACACCGGCTGGGACGCCGACGGCGGGTACGCCGAGTACATGACCGTGCCGGCCGCGTACGCGCACCGCCTGCCGGACGGCTATGACGACGCCGAGCTCGCCCCGCTGCTGTGCGCGGGCATCATCGGCTACCGCGCCCTGAAACGCGCCGAGCTCCCGCCGGGCGGCCGCCTGGGCCTGTACGGCTTCGGCGGCAGCGCGCACCTGGCCGCCCAGGTCGCGCTGGCCCGCGGGGCCACCGTGCACGTGCTGACCCGTGGTGAGCAGGCGCGGCGGCTGGCGCTCGAGCTGGGCGCCGCCTCGGCCGGGGACGCCTCCGACATGCCGCCCGAGCCGCTCGACGCCGCGATCTTGTTCGCCCCCGTCGGCGACCTGGTGCTGCCCGCCCTGGCCGCGCTCGACCGGGGCGGCACCCTGGCCATCGCGGGCATCCACCTATCCGACATCCCGCCGCTCAACTACGACAAGCACCTGTTCCAGGAGCGCCAGCTGCGCAGCGTCACCTCCAACACCAGGGCCGACGCCCGGGAGTTTCTCGGCTTCGCGGCCGAGCACAAGCTGTCCGTCACCGTCCACCCGTATCCGCTCGACGCCGCCGACCGGGCCCTGCGCGACCTGAAGGCTGGCGCCTTCGACGGCGCCGCCGTGCTGATTCCTTAGCGTGGCCTGAACGTTGGCCGTCAGTGTGCTGACCAATGACCGAATGGACCCGTCTGCGGATGGGGAGGCTTCGAACACCGGGCATACTGGGCTCACAAGGAGCTGACATGAGTAAGCAAGCCACACCGCCGCCGCCCGGGGACAAGCCCACGTCCAAGGCGCCACCTCCGCCGCCCGCCTGGCGGCACTGGCTCTGGCCGATCGCGATCGCGGTCATGATCTTCCTCTACCTGTTCCTGCCCACCCGGACGGGCTCGACCAGCCTCAGCTACACCCAGTTCCTGGCCGACGCGTCGGCCCATCAGGTGAAGACGATCGCCATCTCCCCGACGGCGGGCGGCACCAGCACCGGCACGCTGACCAGCGGCAAGACCTACACGGTGGTCATCCCGCCGCAGGCGCAGCAGACCTTCCTCAACCAGCTGCAGACCGACAAGGTGCAGATCACCGCGACCCCGGCGGGCAACGGTTTCGGCACCGAGCTGCTGATTTACCTGATCGTCTTCGGGCTGCCGATCGGGCTCTCCATCTGGCTGTTCCGCCGGATCTCCAAGGGCGGCGCCGGAGGGATACAGGGCATCATGGGCGTGGGCCGGTCCCGGGCCAAGGTGTTCGACGAGGAACGGCCGAACACGAAGTTCACCGACGTGGCCGGCTACGAGGGCGCCAAGTCCGAGATCGCCGAGGTGGTGGACTTCCTGCGCAAGCCGGACCGCTACACCAAGGCGGGCGCGATGGTGCCCCGCGGCGTCCTGATGGTCGGGCCGCCCGGAACCGGCAAGACGCTGCTGGCCCGCGCGGTGGCGGGCGAGGCGGAGGTGCCGTTCTTCTCCGTGACGGGTTCCAGTTTCGTGGAGATGTTCGTCGGGGTCGGCGCGGCCCGGGTCCGTGACCTGTTCGCCGAGGCCCGCAAGCGCGCACCCGCCATCATCTTCATCGACGAGATCGACGCCATCGGCCAGCGCCGTTCGGGTGGCGCGGGCGGGTACGTGGCCAACGACGAGCGGGAGCAGACGCTCAACCAGCTGCTCGCCGAGCTGGACGGCTTCGAGCCGACCACAGGCATCGTGGTGCTCGCGGCCACGAACCGGCCGGAGATCCTCGACCCGGCCCTGCTGCGGCCGGGCCGGTTCGACCGGCAGGTCACGATCCCGCTGCCGAACGTGCACGAGCGGTCCGCGATCCTGGTCGTGCACTGCCGCGGCAAGAAGCTCGCGCCGAACGTGGACCTGAACGCGATCGCCCGCGGCACGCCCGGATTCTCCGGTGCCGACCTGGCCAACCTGGTCAACGAGGCGGCCATCTTCGCCGTCCGGGCCGACCGGAACACGCTGACGGCCGCCGACTTCGACGAGGCCAGGGACCGGATCATCCTGGGCCGCCGGGAAGGCTCCAACGTGCTGCTGCCCGAGGAGAAGAACGCGGTGGCGGTGCACGAGTCCGGGCACGCGCTGGTGGCCGCGCTGGCCGAGCATGCCGATCCGGTGGCCAAGGTGACGATCCTCCCGGCCGGCCAGACCCTGGGCGTGACCGAGCAGCTGCCGCTGGTCGAGCGGCACATGTACACCGAGGATTACCTGTACGACTCGCTCGCGGTCCGCCTCGGCGGCCGCGCCGCCGAGCTTGTGGTGCTTGGCCAGGGGTCCACCGGGGCCGCCAACGACCTGGCCGGCGCGACCGACCTGGCCATCAAGATGGTCAGGGAGTTCGGCCTGTCCGAGACGCTCGGCCCGATCGGGTACCCCGAGGGCGGGTCGGTGTTCCTGGGCGGCGGCGGCGCCGGCATGTCCAGCCGTCCGTTCGCCGAGGCGACCCAGGCGGAAATCGACCGCGAGGTGTCCCGGCTGCTGCGCCAGGCCGAGCAGCGGGCGGTGGAGACCCTCAAGGACCACCGGCACGAACTGGACGCGCTGGTCGCCGAGCTGCTCGAGCGGGAGACGGTGGACGGATCCGACGTGTACCGGCTGGCCGGCCGCCCGGACCGCTCGTCCACGGCGGCGCCGGGATCGGTCCCGAGCACGGTGGCCCCCCGCGCGGTGGCGGCCGCCAGTTCCTCGCCGCACGCCGCCGACCGCTCGGAGCCGGCCAAGGACTAATTTTCCGGGCCGAACGATCCCCGCGAACCCCGGCACCCCCACCAGCGTGCCCGGGCGGGCTGAGCCCGGATGCGTGGCGCAGCCCGCCCGGCGGGTACGCTCGGCGCTATGGCGATGGCGATGCCGGCGTACCTTCCCAGCCCGTCGATAAATAGTTTCAGCATCGGCCCGCTGGTCATCCACTTTTACGCCCTGATGTACCTGGTCGGCATCGCCGCCGCGGTTATCATCACCCGGCGGCGGTGGAGGGCGGCCGGCGGCGATCCGGAGCTGGTCGGTGAGATCGCGCTGTGGAGCGTCCCGGCCGGGATCATCGGCGCCCGGATGTACTTCGACATCACCACGCCGATGGACGTCCCGCACGTGTGGTACGGGGTGTTCGCGGTCTGGGACGGCGGCCTCGGCATCTGGGGCGGGATTTTCGTCGCCGCCCTGGTCGGCATCTGGCGGCTGCGTAAGCACCACGTCAACGTGGGCGTGTTCATGGACGCGGTGGCGCCCGCGCTGCTGGTGGCGCAGGGCATCGGGCGGATCGGGAACTACTTCAACAAGGAACTCTTCGGCCGCCCCACCACGCTGCCCTGGGGGCTGGAGATCCCCTATCAGTACCGGGTGGCCGGCGGGATCCCGGACAAGTACCTGAACTTCAGCACCTTTCAGCCGACCTTCCTGTACGAGCTGATCTTCGACGTGGCCTGGGCGGGCGTGCTGGTCTGGCTGGGCCATCACCGCAAGATCAAGCCACCGGGCCTGTTCGCGCTGTACGTGTTCGGCTATTCGGCCTACCGGATCTTCGAGGAGTCGCTCCGGGTCGATTCGTCGGTGTACATCTTCGGCCTGCGGCTGAACATGTACATCGCGTCGGTGCTGGCGATCGTCGGCGCCGTCTGGTTTTACCGCAGCCAGCGCCGGGAGCTCCCCGCGGCCGCCTTCACCGCGGCCGGCCTCGCCGACCCCGCCGGCAATTCCGCCGCGGCTCCGCCCGGCAGCACGCCGGACTCGCGTGACTCCGAACAGGCCACCCCCTAGCCGGGGACCTGCTGGATGAACGAACCCCTGGGTGACCAGGCCGATCCGGAGTGGCACTGGTGGCGAGAGCGACGGGGCCCGGCCGAGCGACTGCACCTGGACAGCGCCGCCGCGGGCCGCTCGTCGGCGGCCACCCTGGCCGCGACCGCCGCACACGCCGAACGTGAGGCCGCGACCGGTGCCTACGTTGCCGCGGCGGAGGCCGCCCCGGTGCTCGCCCGGGGCCGGGCCGAGCTCGCCTGCCTGCTCGGCGTCCCGCCCGCCGGGCTGGCGTTCGTGCCCAACGCGAGCGCCGCGCTGACGGCCCTGCTCGCCGTCTGGCCGTTCCGCGACGGCGACACGGTGGCCGTCGTGCCCAGTGAGTGGGGGCCCAACCTGCACGTGTTCGGCCGCCGGGGGCTGCGCGTCACCGAGCTGGCGACCTGTGGCGACGGCCGCGTGGACCTGGCCGCGCCGGCGGCCTGCGGCGACGGCCGCGTGGACCTGGCCGCGCTGGAGCGGACGCTGGCGCAGCCGCCGGACCGGCGGCCGGCCCTGGTGCACCTGACCCAGGTGGCCTCGCACCGGGGGCTGGTGCAGCCGGTCGCCGAGGCCGCGGCGCTGTGCCGGGCCGCGGAGGTGCCGCTGTGGGTCGACGCGGCCCAGGCCCTCGGCCACGTGGAGGTCGCCGGCGACGCGGACGCGATCTACGCGACCAGCCGGAAATGGCTCACCGGCCCCCGCGGCGTGGGCCTGGCCGGGGTGGCCGAACGCTGGTGGGACCGGCTGCGGGTCAGCGTGCCCGACATGGTGGCGGAGCAGCAGCCGGCCGGCAGCAGCCCGCTGTGGCTGGTGGAATGGGGCGAGGCGAACGTGGCCGCCTGGATCGGGCTGTGCACCACCGTCACCGAGTTCGTGCAGGCGGGCCCGGCCCGCGTCTGGGCCCGCTTGGACCAGGTCGGCAGGCTGACCCGCGAAGCCCTCGCCGACCTGCCCGGATGGGCCGTGGTTGACCCGGTCGCCGCGGGCTCGGCGATCACCGCGCTGCGGGCCAGGAACGGCCAGGACGTCCCGGCCACCCGGAACCGGCTGCTCGATGAGCACGGCATCGTCACCACCGCGTCCGCGGTGACCCGCGCCCCCCGCGAGCTGACCACGCCGCTGCTCCGGATCAGCCCGCACGTCGACTGCACCGCCGCGGACCTGGCCCGGCTGCACCGGGCCCTGCTCGCCCTCGGCTAGCCCGCC
>JBEKKH010000380.1:0-7676 GCA_050010815.1 Streptosporangiaceae bacterium
GGCCGGCGTTATGCCGGTCCGCAGTTCGTCGATGGTGAAGGGCAGCGGACGGGACGGGCGGAACGACTGGACGATGGCGAGCGCCACGATGGTCTGGCGGGCCCAGCAGCCCCAGTCGTAGATGTTGAGCGGGAACCAGGACGGCAGGTAGATCAGCTCGGGCGGGATGACCGGCAGGTCGTCCCAGGACCACCGGCCGGACAGCGCCAGCCAGATCCGGGTGAACACACGGGTGGCCTCCACGCCGCCGTGGGCCAGGATCCATTGCCGGGCGGTAGCCATGTGCGGCGCGTCCACGGGGTCGCCCGCCAGCCGGAGCGCCACGTAGGCCTCGACCGTGGTGGACAGGTCGCCGGGGCCGCCGTAGAAGTTGGCCCAGGTGCCGTCGGCGCGCTGCTGGGACCGGATCCAGCGGGCCGACGGCGCGGTCTGCTTGTCGTCGCCCACGCCGAGGAACTCGCGCAGCAGCAGGTCCTCGGCGTCCATGGTGACGTTGGTCTCGAGCTCGCCCTGCCACCACCCGTCGGGGTGCTGCAACCCGAGCACGTGATCGCGGGCTCGGCGCAGTGTCTCGCGGGCGACGTCGAGGATGCCAGCGTCGGTCTGGACGGTGCCGGGCTGGGCGCTGATGTCCGCTACCATTGCCGTGCCGTAATGAACTCGGCGATCGCGGTGAGCTCGGCCCGGACGTCGGCCGCCAGGTCGATGTCGGCCAGGCTCTCGTTCGCCGCGGCGAGCTGAGTGTCGGCCTCGGCCTCGGCCCAGTCCTTGCCACCCGCCGCGACCACCAGGTCCGCCGCGCGGACCAGGTCGTCCTCGGACAGCGGCTGCGGGTCGGTGAGCATGGTGCGCAGCTCGGCCGCCGCGGGCGTGCCGCTGTTCAGCGCGGCCACCACCGGCAGGGACTTCTTGCGGGCGCGCAGGTCGGCCCGGACGGGCTTGCCGGTGACCTCGGGCGCGCCCCAGATGCCGAGCAGGTCGTCGGTGAGCTGGAACGCCAGCCCGACGTGCGCGCCGAACCCGGCCAGGGCCATGGCCAGCGTGGGCGGCGCGCCGAGGTGCACGGCGCCGATGCTGCAGGCGCACGCCATCAGCGCGGCGGTCTTGTCCCCGGCCATGTCCAGGCATTCGGCTAGCGTCACGTCGTCGCGCTTTTCGAAGGCCAGGTCCGAGCCCTGCCCGCCGATCAGCCGCTGGACCGCGGCGGACAGGCACCGGGCCGCCCAGGCGCCCTGCGGGTTGCCGTCTTCGAGCAGCAGGTCCTGGGCCAGGGCGAGCAGCGCGTCGCCGGCCAGGATCGCCGCCCCGACGCCGAACACGGTCCAGGCCGTGGGCCGGTGCCTGCGCTCGGTGTCGTTGTCCATGATGTCGTCGTGCAGCAGGGAAAAGTTATGGACGAGCTCAACCGCCACCGCCGCGGGCACGCCCCGCTCGGGCGACGCCCCCGCGGCGCGGCCCGAGAGCAGGGCCAGCGCGGGCCGCAGCGCCTTGCCGCTGCCGTTCCTCGTCGGGTTGCCCGCGGCGTCCGCAAAGCCGAGATGGTAGGCCGCGACCACCCGCACGTCCGGCGTCAGCCGGGCAATCGCGGACTCCATCGCCGGTCCGACCAGATCACGCGCCAAGGTCACGCCCTCAGGCATCACAGCAGTCACTGACGTACCCCTATCGTTGAGGCAGAAGCGTTCGGTTCTGAGCAGGCGGCTGGGACGGCCGCCCAGGTGGGACCGGACCCTGGGGAGGGTGCATGGCCCAGGGTCGTCAACGTTCGGCGCAGTTCGATCGCCGCGGACAGGCCGCTGCGCACGGCGCCCTCCATCGTGTCCGGCCAGCCGGTGTCGGTCCACGCGCCCGCGAGCACCAGGCCGGGCAGCCGGGTCCCCGCCTTCGGCCGCAGCGCGCCGCTGCCGGGGACCTGCCGGAAGGTGGCCCGCCGCTCACGCGTGACGAAGAACTCGGCGATGCGAGCCTCGCGCGCGGCGGGGAAAAGTTCGGCGAGCGCGGGCACGAACTGCTCGCGCAGCCGGGCCGCCGGGACCTCGGCGTATTCGTCCGCGGCCGACAGCGAGATGGCCAGGTACTGCGACTGGTCGCGGCGGCCATCCCGCAGGCCGGAGATGTGCGTGCGGTCGAAGACCCACTGGACCGGGGAATCGACGGCGGCCGCGAAGGGCAGCTCGGTGACCGGGCGGTCGTAGATCACGTGCACGTTGACGATCGGCGAGGCCCCCAGGCCAGACCAGGCCGCGACCGTACCGGGCGGCAGCGCGCCCGCCGGGATCAGCGGGGCGGTCCTGTCGTGCGGGACGGCCAGCACCACCGCGTCGGCGTCGATCGCGGCCGGGGAGCCGCCGGAGGCCAGCCGGACGCGATACCGCGCACCGGCGCCGTCGCTGACTGCGGTGTCGGTGGCCCTGACCTCGATGGCAGTGACCTTGGCGCTCAGGGCGACCCGGGCGCCGAGCTTGGCCAGCAAGGCGGCGGCCGCGTCTCCGTGCAGTTCGCCCAGCGGCAGGGCGGGGACGCCGATGTCGGCCGCGTTGTTGCGGCCAAGCAGGCCGGTCTTGACCACCGTGGCGGCCAGCGCCAGCGACGCGTCGTCGCCCGCGACGTTCAGGGCCGAGACCGTGAACAGGTCCCACAGGACGCGGCGAGCCCGCTCGCTCTGGCCCCGTGCGGCCAGCCAGTCACCAAACCGCTGAGCATCCAGCGCCGGATCGGCCGGGTCCAGAAAGCGCATCGCGAGAGCCGGGCGGGAAACGGCGGCTCGTTCGGCCCAAGAAAGAAAGGGATACCGGGCCAGGGCCGGCAGCATATGCAAGGGCCCGGGCAGCGCGGTCCGGCGGAGCCTGGCCGGGTCGCGGCCGGGGGCCAGCACCGTGACGTCAAAGCGGTCCTGCAGCGGGGCGTGGGCGGTCATGCCGAGCCTGCCCAGCAGGCCGCGGTAGGCCGAACAGCAGCCGAGGAAAATGTGCTGGCCGGTGTCGACGACCAGCCCGCCCCGGCTGAACGAGCAGGTCGCGCCGCCGAGCCTGGGCCTGGCCTCGAGCAGGGTGACCTGGGCGCCGGCCGACGCGAGCGCGATCGCGGCGGTGATCCCGGCCAGTCCGCCGCCGATCACCACGACCCGTGGGGTCATCGGAGTCTCCCGGCCAGTGCCTTGACCGCGACCATGGCCTTCTCCCCGGCCGACAGCGACATCCGGCCGGTCAGCACGGCCGCGGGCTGGGCCGCGATCCGGTCGAGCAGCCGACGGTAGATTCCCGCCATCGCGCCGGTGCAGGCCGCGCTGCGGCGGTCGAGCAGCGGCAGCAGGCCCATGCCGGTGGCGTACCAGTCACGAGCCCGGTCGGCCTCGAACTCGACCAGGCGGGCGAACTGCGGGTGCGCCGAGGAGTTCTCCATGTCGAAGGAAACATCAAACTTGGCGATATCTTCCGCGGGCAGGTAAACCCGCCCGTTCTGGTAGTCCTCCCGCACATCGCGCAGGATGTTCGTCAGCTGGAGCGCGACGCCGAGGGAGTCCGCGAGGCTGGCGGCGTGCTCGGGGTCGGCGCTGGTGCCGAAGATGCCCAGGGACAGGCGCCCGATCGAGCCGGCCACGCACCGGCAGTAGTGCAGCAGGTCCTCGAAGCTCTGGTAGCTTGTGCCGCGCACATCCGCGACGCAGCCGTCGATGAGCTCGCCGAACGCCTGCATGGGAACCGGAAAGCTCCGCTCCACGTCGGCCAGCGCGATCAGCACCGGGTCGTCCTGGCCCTGATGCGCGAGGTCCGCAACGGCCTGGCGCGCTTCCTCCAGCGCGGCGATCTTCTCCTCGGGGGCCATCGTGCCGTCGCCGATATCGTCGATACGGCGCGCAAACGCGTAGATGACGGCCAGGCCGCGCCGCTTGCGCTCGGGCAGCAGCCTGATCCCGTATGCGAAGTTCCTCGCCTGACTCCAGGTGATTCGCTCGCATTCGCGGTACGCCTCGTCGAGTTCCACTTCTGTCCTGCTCACCTCCCTCTCACGTACGCCTTGACCAGCTCGGCGGCCAGCCGCTGCTTGCGCGGCCGCGCCGTGGCGCTGAGCACGTCGTAGTGCTGCGCGCGGATCGCGGCCAGCGCGGCTCTGCCGCCGGCCAGGTAGCCCGCGACCGCCAACCTGGCCGCACCCCGCAGCGTGCCGACCAGCGGCGCGCCCGCCTCAAGCAGGGCCTGCGCCCGGTCGACCTCGAACACCATCAGATCCCTCAGGGCCGCTCCCGCCGCCGGCTCGGCCAGGTCGGCCTCCGTGCAGCCGTAGCGCTCCATGTCCTGCGCCGGCAGGTAAATCCGCCCGTTTCTCAGGTCCTCCGCCACGTCTTGCCAGTGCTCCGCCAGCTGCAAAGCCGTGCAGATCGTATCGGAAAGCGCGATACGTCCCGGCGTAGCGACGCCGAATATATACAGCACGATTTGGCCAACGGGATTGGCGGACAGCTCGCAGTACTGCTCAAGTGAGGCAAACGTGGCATAGCGGGTGACCGTCTGGTCCTGCCGGTTCGCCTGGATCAGGTCGAGCAGGGGCTGGGCCGGGACACCGCACTCGGCCACCGTGTCCGCCATCGCACGCATCACCGGCGAGGTCGGCGCGCCTCCGTCGTAGATGCGGGCGACATCGGCGGCCAGCTCGTCGAGCAGCCGCAGCCGCAGCTCACCAACGGAAACCGGCGGCCCGTCTTGCTGACCGTCCTGCTGATTGTCTTTCTGATCGTCGCCGCGCGCTTCGTCCCCTAGGTCATCGGTCAGCCGGGCGAAGAAGTACAGGTTGGTCAGGTGCCGCCGGTACCTGGCCGGCAGCATCCGCAGGGCGACAGGGAAGTTCTCACCCGACGCGCTGGCCACCACGTCCTGCTCACGCGTCACCCCCGGACGGACGTGCTCGCGCACGCCGGTCCGGTTAGCCTCGCCACCGTCCTCGGCCACAGGGTTATCTTCCAGGTAATGAACAAACAATTGCAAACAATGACATGGGCGTCACCTGACGGAGGCGTCGGCTAACTTACCGCCCGGAACCCGCTGAGCTACACGTTCACTACAGTTCGCACAGTTACCCCGGAGTAAGCCCAGGTTACATCGAGGAAAATAGTTTGCATCGGCGAAAAAGGTTATGGTAGTAAATGAACCTGACGCCATTGTCAGTTACCGGGCGGCTAAACCGTATTTGAGGTCAGGGAAAAGCCGGTCTCAGGTTGGTCTCAGGTCCGGCAGAGCCAGTCTCAGGTCCGCCAGATGAGCACCAGAGCACAGTCGTCGGAGCCGCCTATCTCCCGCTGCATGGCTGCGACCAGGGCCGGAGCTCCCGTGGAGAAACCGCTCGACAGCAGGCGCTCGGCCTCGCCGAGCAGCCGGTCGGTGCCCGCGTCGATGTCACGTCCGGGCGACTCGACCATCCCGTCCGTGTACAGCATGAGCGCGTCGCCGCGCTGGAGCACGCCTCGTTCCGCCTCGGTCGCGGCGCCATGGAGGTCGGCCACGACGCCGAGCACGATGCCGTGGGCGCGGGTCAGCCGCCAGCGGCCCCCGGCCGCGTCGTAGTGCGCGGCGGGCGGATGCCCGGCCGAGGAGATCACGTACTCCCCCGTGGCCAGGTCCAGCGACAGGTGCACCGCGGTGACGAAACCCTCCGTAGTGCCGCCGCGGCGCATGTAGGCGTTACACGCGGGCAGGAACTCGTCCCTGGGCACCGAACCGAGCAGGCCACCGAACGCCCCGGACAGCAGCAGCGCCCTGGTGCCGGCGTCGATCCCCTTGCCGGACACGTCGACCAGGGCCACCTCGAGCACCTTGCCATCGCAGAACGACACCACGAAATCGCCCCCGAAGGACGAGCCGCCGGCCGGCTTGAGCACCAGCGAGGACGCCCACCCCTCGCCGAGCTCTGGCAGCTTTCCCTGGGCCCGGATACGGTCCCTGAGCTCGACGAGCATCCGGTCACCGCGCAGGCCCTGGACGCCGAGCTTCTCCCTGGTCCGAGCCAGGACGTCGGCGAAAATAGCCGTCAGCACGATCGTGGCCACGATCCCGGCCCCGGCCTTGGAGTCCACCACGTCGTAGATGAGGGCCCCCGCGGCGAAGACGAAAAAGATACGCAGCGCCCGCGGCCACAGCAGCAGCCCGCCGGCCAGGATCGGCAAGATCATCACGCCCGGCGAGAACCACCACTCAGAGACGTGCACGGCGGCGATGGCGATGGCGATGGCGAGCAGCGAAAGGGCGAAGGCAAGCCGACGGTTCCTCGTGATGAACTGCTTGGTCAGCTGGGTTCGCAGAGACTGCAGGGCCTGCTTTGCCCGCCGGCGGCCCGCACCGGGCCGCGCCGGTCGGGGGTTCCGGGAACCGCGGGGTTCCTGGGTTGCCCTCGGCTGAGGCGCAGTCGGCTGCGGCGAGGAAACCATGATGCGGGCACTGTATTCCATGAAGGCCGGACGGGGAAAAATTCTGTGCCGGACGGCTCGGTCCGGCTGGCCCGGCTCGGCGGAAAATCAGTCGCGCGCGCGGCCGGGCCAGGGTACTAAGGCATACATGACAGAGTCTGCCCGCGGGGGCGCCGATCGTCCATACCCCATCCGGCCGATCGGCCCGGACGAGTTTGACCGCTTTGAGCTGGTTGACCAGCATGGCTTCCACGGCAGCCCGATGTCGGAGGAAGTCCGGCGGCGGGTGCTCGAGCGTTTCGAGTACGACCGCAGCCTGGCCGCCTTCGACGGCGACACGGCGGTCGGCGTCACCCTCATCTACAGCTTCCAGCTGAGCGTGCCCGGCCAGGAGGTCGTGCCGGCCGCCGGAGTCACCTGGGTCTCGGTGCTGCCCACCCACAGGCGGCGCGGCGTGCTCAGCAGCATCATGCGCCGCCAGCTGAACGACATCCGCGATCGCGGCGAGCCGCTCGCGGTGCTCTGGGCCTCGGAGGCGGGGATCTACTCCAGGTTCGGCTACGGCCGCGCCAGCTGGCACCTCGGCTTTAGCTTCATGCGCGGCGAGGGCACGCTGGCCAAGACGGTGCCTGCCGATCCGGCTCTGGCACTGCGCCTGGTCGAGCCGTCGGACGCCCTGCCCGAGCTGGCCAAGGTGTTCGACACGGTGCTGGCGTCCCGACCGGGGCTGTTCGCCCGCAGTGAGTCGTGGTGGCAGCGGACGATCTACGATCCGGTCGAGGAACGGCACGGTGCGAGCCCGCTGCGCTGCCTGCTCGCCGAGGACGACAGCGGGCCACGTGGCTACGCGCTGTACTCGGCGCTCGGGCAGCCGGACACCGGGGAGTTCCTGCCGGCCGGCAGCCTGACCGTGCGTGAGCTGATGTCGGTCGACCCGGTGGCCAGCGCCGCGCTGTGGACCGACCTGCTCAGCCGGGACCTGACGACCGAGTTCCACGCTCGGCTGCGCCCGGTCGATGATCCGCTGCTGACTCAGCTCGCCGATCCCCGGCGGGCCCGGCCGCAGCTGGCCGACGGTCTGTGGGTGCGGATCATCGACGTAGCAGGCGCGCTGGCCGGGCGCCGTTATTCCTGCCCGGTCGACGTGGTCCTCGACGTGCGGGACGACCTCATGCCGGCAAACGCGGGGCGCTGGCGGCTGACCACCACCGCCAGCGCGAGCGACGCGGGGCGGGGGCTGACGGCATCGTGCGTTCGGGTCACCTCGGCGGCCGACGTG
>JBEKKH010000381.1:0-7675 GCA_050010815.1 Streptosporangiaceae bacterium
GGCGTGCGAGGAGTCGGACCTGGTCATGGTCCTGGTCCCGGATCACCTGCAGCGGCAGCTTTACGCCGAGGCGATCGCGCCCTCGCTGGTCGAAGGCGACGCGCTGTTCTTCGCCCACGGCCTGAACATCCGCTACGACCTCATCACCCCGCCGGCCGGCGTGGACGTCTGCATGGTCGCGCCGAAGGCGCCAGGTCACCTGGTACGCCGCCAGTTCGCCCAGGGCCGCGGCGTGCCCGTGCTTGTCTGCGTCGAGCATGACGCGACGGGTAACGCGTGGCCGCTGACCCTGGCCTACGCCAAGGCCATCGGCGGCACCCGGGCGGGCGCGCTGAAGAGCACGTTTACCGAGGAGACCGAGACCGACCTGTTCGGCGAGCAGACGGTGCTGTGCGGCGGCGTGGCCGAACTGATCAAGGCGGGCTTCGCCACCCTGGTCGAGGCCGGCTACCAGCCGGAGTCCGCCTACTTCGAGTGCCTGCACGAGATGAAGCTGATCGTGGACCTGATGTACGAGGGCGGCATCTCCAAGATGTACTGGTCGGTGTCCGACACCGCCGAGTACGGCGGCTACACCCGGGGCCCGCGGCTGATCAACGAGCAGACCCGCGAGGAGATGCGCCGCATCCTCGGCGAGATCCAGGACGGCTCGTTCGCCCGTGAGCTGGTCGAGGAGTTCGACGCGGGCAAGCCCAACTTCCTCAAGCGCCGCGAGGCCGAGCGCTCGGAGCAGATCGAGCAGGTCGGGGCCAAGCTGCGCCCGCTGATGTCCTGGCTCGAGGAGGACGAGTAGCCGCTCGGATGTGTCGGACGCTCCGGGCCGGGTAGCGGGTGGTGATGGTAGTGAACTCCACGACGCAAACCCCCACCCGCCCGGAGCCGCCCGCCCAGGTCATCCCCGGCACCCGGCCACGCCGCTCGGCGTCGGCGGGGGAGGTGGTGCTGGCCTATCTCCGGATCCACGCGACCGCCCTGACCTCGCTGGAGCCCCAGGTCAGGTCGGACCAACCCGACGCCGTCCATCAGATGCGGATCGCCACCCGGAGGCTGCGCGGCACGCTCAGGTCGTTCGGCTCCGTCATTCCGCGTTCTCGGAGCGAGGCGGTCGCCGCCGAGCTCAAGTGGCTGGGCGCCCTGCTCGGCGCGGCCCGCGACGGCGAGGTGCTCCCCGCGCACCTGCAGGCTGACCTGCAAGCGGTGCCGGTCGAGCTGCTCATCGGCCCGGTCCAGGCCCGCGTGCAGGGCCACTTCGCGCCCCGCCGGGCCGCCGCCTTCGCCGAGCTGATCGAGGCGCTCGACTCGCCCAGGTACGCCGGGCTGCTGGCCGAGCTTGACCGGCTGACCCTGGAGCCGCCGCTGGGCCCGCAGGCGGCCGCCCCGGCCCGTGACGTGCTCCCGACCGCGGTCCAGCGGGCTTACCGGCAGGCGGACAAGCGGATGCGCCGGGCCAGGCATACCCCGGCCGGCCCGGCCCGCGATGCCGCCCTGCACCGGGCCCGCAAGTCGGCCCGCCGGACCCGCTACGCGGCCGAGGCGGCCCGCCCGGCCGTGGGCCAGCCGGCCAGACGATTCGCCCGGCAGCTGAAGAAGGTCCAGTCGGTCCTGGGCGATCATCAGGACACGGTGCTGGCCCGCCCGCAGGCCAGGGATCTCGGCATCGGCGCGCACCTGGCCGGCGAAAACGCCTTCACCTACGGGTTGCTCTACCAGGACCAAACCCATCAGGCCGAACGGCTCCGGGCGCAAGCCCGGCGGACCTGGAAACGCGCCGCCCGGCCGGGCTACCGGCGCTGGCTGCCCTGACCCGTCTCGCCTGACCCGTCTCGCCTGACCTGTCTCACCTGATGAGATCGATGTCTTAAAGGGTGTGCGCGGAGGCCGAGCTCGGGTACCGTGGCAGGCATCATGATGCGGCATCTCGTACTCTTCGCCTGCCGCAGCGGAGCCTGATCCACAACAGGCCAGCCATCCGCTGCGGGGGCTTGCTGCTGGCCGATTCCGCATACCGATCAGGAGCATCTTCCGTGTACGACATGTATCCCTGGACTGAATCCGCCGACGTCACGCCCGCAGCACCTGCTGACGCCGCCCTGACCAACGCCGTTCAGTTCGCCCTGGACCGCCGCGACAACGGCGGCGACGGGAGCAGCGTGCCCGCGCCCGGCGCGGCCCGCCAGTAAGGTTCAGGCATGGGTTCACAAACGATCAGGCTGGCCGTCGTGGGCGGCGACGGTATCGGTCCCGAGGTGGTGGCCGAGGCGCTCAAGGTGCTTCGCGCGGCGGTCTCCGAGGTCTCTATCGAGGAGACCACCTACGACCTGGGCGCGCGGCGCTGGCACCGCACCGGCGAGACGCTGCCCGACGCGGTGCTCGAGGAAATCAAGGGCCACGACGCGATCCTGCTCGGCGCGGTGGGCGACCCGAGCGTGCCCAGCGGCGTGCTCGAGCGCGGCCTGCTGCTGCGGCTGCGGTTCGCCCTCGACCAGTACGTCAACCTGCGCCCGGTGCGGCTCTACCCGGGCGTGACCGGGCCGCTGGCCGGCCGCGGGCCGATTGACATGGTCGTGGTCCGCGAGGGCACCGAGGGCCCCTACACCGGCGCCGGCGGCGTGATGCGCAAGGGCACGCCCGCCGAGATCGCCACCCAGGAGAGCATCAACACCGCGTTCGGGGTGGAGCGGGTGGCCAGGTACGCCTTCAGCCAGGCCATGGCCAGGCCGCGCCGCAAGCTCACCCTGGTGCACAAGACGAACGTCCTGACCTACGCCGGCGACCTGTGGCTGCGTACCGTCGAGGGGCTGGCCAAGGAGTTCGCCGACGTGTCGGTGGATTACTGCCATGTCGACGCCGCGTCGATGTTCTTCGTCTCCGCACCTGAACGGTTCGACGTCATCGTCACCGACAACCTGTTCGGCGACATCCTCACCGACCTCGGCGCCGCGATCGCGGGCGGCATCGGGCTGGCGGCGAGCGGCAACATCAACCCGGAGCGGATCTTTCCTTCGATGTTCGAGCCGGTGCACGGCAGCGCCCCGGACATCGCCGGGCAGCGCAAGGCCGACCCGACCGCGGCGATCTTGTCCGCCGCCATGCTCTGCGAGCAGCTGGGCCTGACCGAGCAGGCCACGCGGATCGAGCGGGCCGTGGCGCAGGACCTGGCCGAGCGGGCGGGCGCCGGGGCGGCGCGCACCACGGTGGAGATAGGCGACGACATCGCCGGGCGAGTATCCGGCTGACCGGATCCGGCCCTACTGTTGATGTCGCGCCCCGCCGCGGGGGCGAGGAAGAAGTCCGATCATGATTGAGTTCGACATCCGCCCCTCCGGCCACCGCGTGCCCGACGCCGAGCGCGAGGCGATGCTGGCCGCACCGGGGTTCGGCCAGCTCTTCACCGATCACATGATCACGGTGCGCTGGTCCGCCGACCGTGGCTGGCACGACGCGCGGCTTGAGCCCTACGGGCCGTTCACGCTCGACCCGGCCACCTCGGTGTTCCACTACTCGCAGGAGTTCTTCGAGGGCCTGAAGGCCTACCGGCAGGACGACGGGTCCAACGGGGACAACGGGTCCAACGGGGACAACGGGTCGGTGGCGATGTTCCGGCCGGACGCCAACGCGGCCAGGTTCAACGCCTCGGCCCGCCGGATGGCGATGCCGGAACTGCCGGAGGAAACCTTCATCCGGGCCCTGGAACTGCTCGTCGCCCGCGACCGGGAGTGGGTGCCGTCCGGTGCGGGCAACAGCCTGTACCTGCGCCCGTTCATGATCGCGACCCAGCCCGGGCTCGGCGTCAACCACCCGTCGGACCAGTACCTGTTCTGCGTCATCGCCTCGCCCGCCGCATCCTATTTCAGCGGCGGGGTGAAGCCGGTCACCGTGTGGCTGTCTCAGGACTACACCCGGGCGGCCCCCGGCGGCACCGGGGCGGTCAAGACCGGCGGCAACTACGCGGCCGCGTTCGTGGCCCAGCGCCAAGCCACCGAACGGGGTTGTGACCAGGTGGTCTGGCTGGACGCCGCGGAGCACCGCTGGGTCGAGGAGATGGGCGGCATGAACCTGTTCTTCGTCCGGGACTCCTCCGCCGGGGGCCCGTCCGACCGGGACTCCTCCGGCCGGGAGCCGCGAACTCCGTTGATCACCACCCCGCCGCTGACCGGCACGCTGCTGCCCGGCATCACCCGCGACTCCCTGCTCAAGCTGGCCCCCGACCTCGGCATCAAGGCCGCCGAGGAGCGGATCTCCATCGACCAGTGGCAGGCGCAGTGCGCGGCCGGGGAACTGACCGAGGTGTTCGCCTGCGGGACCGCGGCCGTGATCACCCCGGTCGGCCGGGTCAAGAGCGAATCCGGCGAGTGGGTCATCGCCGACGGCGAACCAGGCCCGGTCACCATGCGCCTGCGCGAGGAACTGATCGGCATTCAGTACGGCCGCCTCCCCGACCCCTTCAAGTGGGTCCACAAGGTCTGCTAAAACGCCCCGCTGTCTCACATCCCGAGACCGATGTGCGGCCGCGCCTGGACGTGTGGCACACTAACCGCATGACGTCCGGCCGCATTATTATCGGCAGGCGCGTCGGCTCCTAGGGCACCAGCTCTGGGCGTGGCCAGCTCAAGGCCCGCCGCCGACGCGCAGACCTCTCGCGTATTCGCGAGGGGTCTTTTGTTTTGCGCTCCCGGCGGCACCCCTCAAGAACCCAAGAAACGGAACGCTCCGATGCTCGACGACACCTTCCACGTCTACGACACCACGCTCCGCGACGGCGCCCAGCAGGAGGGGCTGAACCTGTCCGTCGCGGACAAGCTGGTCATCGCCAGGCAGCTGGACGATCTCGGCGTCGGGTTCATCGAGGGCGGCTGGCCGGGCGCGATACCGAAGGACACCGAGTTCTTCGCCCGCGCCCAGACCGAACTGGACCTCAAGCACGCGCAGCTCGCCGCGTTCGGCGCGACCCGCCGGCCCGGCGCTCAGGCGGCCTACGACCCCCAGGTCGCCGCGCTGCGCGAATCGGGCGCGCCGGTCGTGACTCTGGTCGCCAAGAGTCACGACCGGCACGTCCTTCTCGCCCTGCGTACCACGCTGGACGAGAACCTGGCCATGATCGCGGATACGGTTACCCACCTGCGCGATCATGGTCAGCGGGTGTTCCTTGACGCCGAGCACTTCTTCGACGGCTACCGGTCCAACCCGGCCTACGCGCTGGAAGTGGTCCGGATCGCCGCGCAAGCCGGCGCCGACGTGGTCGCCCTGTGCGACACCAACGGCGGCATGATGCCGAACGAGCTCACCGACGTGGTCCGCGCCGTGGCCGACGCTACCGGCTCCCGGCTCGGCATCCACTGTCACGACGACACCGCCTGCGGCGTGGCCAACACGCTGGTCGCGGTGGACGCGGGCGTCACCCACGTGCAGGGCACCGCGAACGGGTACGGGGAGCGGGCCGGCAACGCCAACCTGTTCAGCGTGGTGGCCGGCCTGCAGCTGAAGCAGGGCCGTGCGGTGCTGCCCGGCGGGGGCATCAGGGAGATGAGCCGGATCGCCCACGCGATCAGCGAGGTCACCAACGTGGCGCCGGACACCCACCAGCCGTACGTGGGGCTGTCCGCCTTCGCCCACAAGGCCGGGCTGCACGCCTCGGCGATCAAGGTGGACCCGATGCTCTACCAGCACATCGACCCCGCCCTGGTCGGCAACGACATGCGGATGCTGGTCTCGGACATGGCGGGCCGCGCGTCGGTGGAGCTGAAGGGCCGCGAGCTCGGCTACGACCTGTCCGGCGACAAGGCGGCCATCGGCCGGGTCACCGACCGGGTCAAGGACCTGGAGGCGCGCGGCTATACCTTCGAGGCCGCCGACGCCTCCTTCGAGCTGCTGCTCCGCGACGAGCTCGGCCAGCGGCAGGAGTACTTCGCGGTCGAGTCCTGGCGGGTCATCGTCGAGCGCCACCCGGACGACCGGATGACCAGCGAGGCGACGGTCAGGCTGACCGCCAAGGGGGAGCGGCTGGTCGCGGTGGGCGAGGGCAATGGCCCGGTGAACGCCCTGGACAAGGCGCTCCGCGCCGCTCTGGAGCAGCTCTATCCCGAGCTGGCCACCCTGGAGCTGACCGACTACAAGGTCCGCATCCTGGCCGGTTCCCACGGCACCGGCGCCGTCACCCGCGTCCTGATCGAGTCCGACGACGGCAGCGGCGCCACCTGGAACACCGTCGGCGTCCACGAAAACATCATCGCCGCCAGCTACCACGCCCTGGAAGAAGCCGTCACCTACTCCCTCCTCCGCTCCGGCCGCACCCCCACCTAAACCCCAGCCCGCGATCGTGGATCGCTACTGCCCTCCTGGCGGTAGTAGCGATCCACGATGAATCGAGCCCGATCACCAGCGGCTCGCCGCCCGCCGGGCCGAGGTGCCAGCTGAACCGGGCCTGGCCGTGGTGGCCGTCCACCGGGCCGCCGAGCGAGAACGCCAGCCCGGGCATCAGCCTGTTCACCCGCCAGGCCGCGCCAGGACTACTCGAACCTCCGGTCAACGTGCTGCGGCTGAGCCTGCACCCGGACGGCATGGCGCCGCGCATCGCCAACCTCCGGCAGTGGCGCACGCACCTGCTGACCCGTTTGCACCGCCAGGTCGAAACCACCGGTGACCAGCGGCTGGCCGCCCTGCACGCCGAGCTCGAGGCCTACCCGGGCGGCGAAGGCGCCCGGGTAGGCCTCGGAAGCGCCCGGCCGCCTGCCCGCGCCGACATCGTGGTCCCGCTGCGCTACCGGACTGAGAACACCGAGCTCTCCTTCATCAGCATCACCGCCATGGTCGGCACGCCGATGGACATTACCGTCTCCGAGCTGGCCATCGAGTCGTTCTACCCGGCCGACGAGACCACCGCGGCGGCCCTGCTGCCCGGGCCGGCCCGGGCCGGCTCGGGCCAATAAGCCGCCCCCGGGCCGCAGCAAGCCGGTGAGGCACTTACGGTAGGGGCATGGACGACAAGCAAATCATGGCGAACATCGACGAGCTGATCGAGACCGAGCACAGGCTCCGCCAGCAGCTCGCGTCCGGTGAGCTGAGTGCGCCGGAGGAGCACGAACGGCTCCGGTCCGCCGAGGAGGCGCTGGACCAGTGCTGGGACCTGTTGCGGCAGCGGCGGGCCCGCCGCGAGTTCGGCGAGAACCCGGACACGGCGGCGGCCAGGCCGGTCAACGAGGTCGAGGGTTACCAGCAGTAGGCCCACGCGGGACCAGTACCTAAGGAGTGGCGTGCGCATCGCGAGATTCGCCCAGGGCGACGGGGTCGCTTACGGCGTAGTCGAGGGCGAGCCGACCGAGGTCGGGACCGACCTTGGCCTGACGATCACAGAGCTGTACGGGCACCCGTTCGGGGTCGACCCGGGCGGCGTCCGGCTGACCGGGCGCAGGTACCCGCTGGCCGAGGTCAGGCTGCTGGCTCCGGTGCTGCCGAGCAAGGTCGTCGGGGTGGACCGGAACTACGCGGCCCAGCTGCGGGACTCCGACGGCGGCCCGCCGCCTGAGCCCGTGCTGTTCCTGAAGCCGTCGACGTCGGTGACCGGGCCGGGGGATGCGATCAAGTACCCGGTCAAGCTCACCGACCGGGTCGACTTCGAGGGGGAGCTCGCGATCGTCATCGGCCGGCTCTGCCGGCAGGTGCCCAGGGAGCGGGCCGA
>JBEKKH010000382.1:0-7673 GCA_050010815.1 Streptosporangiaceae bacterium
GTCCGCTAGCCAGAATGCCACGTGGACCCCGGTGCTGGTGTCCATCGCCGTCGTCGGCGCAGTGGCCCCTGGGGCGCGGCGGTCCTGGATGTCACGATCCCGTTGACGGGGTCTGCCGGCCTGCGGCCGACCTGGCCGCGGCGGGCCATCGCGATCGCGCGGGCGGGGGTCGCGGTGGTGGCGGTCGCTGCGTCCGGCGATGGTTCCGCCTGCCCTATACGGAACACCGGACAGACGTCTGGGGGCTCCTTCTGCAGCGCCAGGCGGAAGGGTCCTCCGCAGCACCTGTCTTTACCGATGGCTCGAGACGGGCAGCAGTCAGACCTGACTGCGCCCCGTCCGCAGTCGACGCCTGTGGACGTCCAAGCCAGGGGTAGGCGTACAGAACAGCCTGGATCTGCGCGGCTCATCTGGTGACCGCCGAGACAGCCCTGGCCGCTCCTAACGGCTACGCGTGCGCAAGCTCGGCCCGTGGCGGTAGCGGAGCGTCATGGGCACAGCGGATCGCGGGCGGCGTGACAGCTCCGCCTTGCCAGCTGCCGTGCCGGCGGGCTCTGGCCTGAGCTCGGAAGGCCCGTTTGATCTGTTCTGGCGCGGCTAGCCGCCTCAACTGCCTTATGGGGGTTCAACTCGGTTTTATGGGGGTTCAACTCGGCGGCAAGGTCATCTGGGCTGGTTCGCGGGGGCTGCGGCTGCGGTGCGGGAACTTCCGGGCAGCAGCGGGAGGCTGTCACCATGCCTGCCAGATGATGGAGCGCCGCGGTGCGGATGCCGCCGTCCGGTTTTGGCCTGCAGCTCGATTCCGGCTGACCGCGATCATCGTTTCCGCAGTTCAGGTGCTCGGACTGGTCATGCGGCCCGGGCGACGCCGCCGCTATTCGCCTGCGGAATGCCGACCCGGGCGGCCCTTGTCGTGTTAGCTTGGGCTGGTGATGGATCCCCCGTTTGGGGATGTACCACCACGAGCGGGGATCAAGTCTCGGACACGTTAAATCCCCATGAGCGGCCGTTCACGGGGATGCTCGATCATCACCCGCGCCAAGCCTCCGGCCGCGGCGGGTGCTCTTTCTCGCTTTCCCTAGGCGGTCCTCCTTTCCTTGTCCTGGCGTGAGTGAGTGTCGGTGCCGATGGTGACCGGCGGCGCGTCGTGACCGCTGGCGCGGAGCGTCCGGCGTGCCGGGTCGTAGGTCAGGACGGTGCCGCCGGCGCGGAGCTGTCCGATCAGTGCAGCGGCATCATCCGGGCCGGTCAGCTGCGCCAGGCCGCCGTTCCCCAGAGCAGGTTTCCCGGCAGGGCCGGCGAGCAGGATGGCGAGGGCTGCCAGGTGCGGGAGGATCTGGTCCTCCCGCACGTACGTGTTCGGGGGCCGTCCTGGTGCTGGGCCAGTGGCGCTGGCATAGCCATGACGGCACCGGTAGGCGGGCTTGCCGTTCGACCACGCCGACTCCAGCCGGCGCCCGCACACACCGCACGCCAGCAGCCCCGCCAGCAGGTACTGCCGCACCGCCGGGCCGGCCGGGCCCCGCGGCACGGCCATGTCCTGGGCAGATATGAAGTCAGCCTCGCTGACCAGCGCCGCATGCGCCGGCCGTTTCGAGATGACCCAGCCTTCGGGCAGGTTCCACCGCTGCACCTGCCGGTGCCCGAGCGTGGTATTGGCGGGGTCAGCCAGGTCGAAATCGGTCCGCTGCCGGTTCCACACCTGCCGGCCGGTGTACCGGGGGTTCGCCAGGATCGCCGCGACGGTGCGCAGCGTCCATGCGGCGCCGGTGCGGTGCGGGTTCCGTGCCGGGTCCGCCGCGGACGGGCACGGCACCCCGGCATCATTCAGCGCCCGGGTGATCCTGGCGGCGGAGCGCCCGGCCAGCCGCTGCGCGAACATCCACGACACGACCGGCGCGGTGGCCGGGTCCGGCTCCAGCCGGTGCGCCCGCCTCCCCCACGCGGCATGGGCCTTGTTCGGGTGCGGCCCCGCATCAGCCAGCCGGTACCCGTACGGCGGACGCCCGCCCAGGTACCGGCCCTGCTCCAGGGTCTGCGCCGCCATCGCGGTCCGCACCCGGACCCTGGTCCGGGTGATCTCCCGCTTGGATGACAATCCCAGGGCGAGCATGGTCTGCTCATGGTCCTCGGCATGCCAGTCCACCCGGCCGCCGACTTCGGGCATCCACAGCCCGATGCCGTAGTGCTCGAACAGCGGCGCCATCGACGCGTACTGGTTCCCGTAGAACGCCCGCTCGTACTCCCCGATCACGACCGCGTCCCACCCGCGGTCCGGGTCCGCGAGCTGGGCGACCAGCGCGGCGGCATGCGGGCGCCTGGCCCACGGCAGCGTCCGGGACTCCCCCGCATCGAAGAACTCCGCCACTACCGCGCCGTGTCCCGCGGTCAGCATGACGGCCTGAGCCAGCTGCCGGGCCCGCGACGTCACCGGATCCTGCCAGTCCTCCGTCGACACCCTGCCGTAGAACGCGAACCGCACGCACTCCCGGCTCTGCACCCCAGCCCGGCTCTGGCCCAGGCCCTGCGCCCCGGACACCAGCATGTCCCCGCCCGGCTGCCTGCCGCCTGGCGGGAACATCCCCAACGGCGCCGCGCACACCCAGGCCACCTCCCCGGCACGCATTAAGGGAATAGCACACCTGCTTTCATAATCCAGGAACGGGCGCCGTAAATCCAGTCCCGCATAAAGCAAGGAAGCCTCCATACCCCTGCCAATTATTGTTTATCGTACTTTCTTTATCTATTTCATCTTCTTAGAGCGAAGAGGCCGGCGCGGGCATTATCACGGCCGATGATGCTGCCGGCGCGCTCTGGCCTGCGCCTGCCGCCCCCGGGCCGTAGGGTTACCCAGGTGGGTATCGTCGCGCATATAGCCAGGCTGCGAGCCGTCGTCGGGCATGAGCTGCTGCTCTTGCCGTCCGTGTCGGTCCTGCCTGTCGATGAGGCAGGCCGGGTGCTGCTGGTCCGCCACGCCGGCCATGACGATGCCTGGGTTGTCCTGGGCGGCGCCGTGGACGTGGGCGAGTCGCCCGCCGCCGCAGCGGTCAGGGAGGCCCGCGAGGAGATCAGCGCCGACGTCCAGCTGGTCCGCCTGGCGGGCGTGCTCGGCGGGCCCGATTACGAGGTCAGCTACCCCAACGGCGATCGCACCGCCTACGTCACCGCCGTCTATGAGGCGCGGGTCATCAGAGGTCCCGCGGTGCCCGGTGATGGCGAGCTCAGCGAGCTCGCCTGGTTCACGCCGGGACAACTGCCCGGCCTGCAGCTGAGCCGGTTCTCGCGCGCCCTCCTTCACGCCGTCGGCCGCCTGTGATTCATGGCGCCCCGTACCCGCAGGGCTGCCCGCCGGCGGCTCGATGGGTTCCGCCGAACGCGCAGTATGCGGCATGAGCGGATGGGCTGGCGGGTTCAGTGTCAGGGCAGTTGAGAAGGCTTAATCTAAGTGCACCCGCGGATCTGCCGCTGCTCTGAAGAGCTCCAGTAATTGACGCCGACGGTCGTGCCGCTAGGGTGCTTTCCGGGTTTTGACAATCCTGCGTTTGCGCAAAGACTCGAGCCATTCCTGCCCGCTGAGCAGTCGCGTGGTCTTGGCCGACTTGACCTCGCCCTCAGCGGCAACGGCCATCGCGACGCTCGCAGCGGTCATATCATCGGGTGCCTCATACACGACGAGCACGTCATACTCGCCAAACGGAAAGCCGCCACCACGATCGTTGCTCCCAGGTCCTCCAGTGCCGGCCCGATCGCTTCCACCGGGTCTTGCGGGTCCTTAAGCTGAGCCGCCATCGACTTTGCGGTATAGAAGGCCTGATACATGTAGAGCGGCATCGAGATTCCCCCCGGGCGGGAACAGGCGAAAAGATCACCTGCCAGTCCCCTGTGACGCCCGGCGGCTTCCGCCGGCACGGGCGAGGCAACGGGCTGGAGACCACTGCGGTCTAAAGATCATAGACCCGCCCCAGACGGGCGCACCAGCCTCAGATCTCCGGAAGGGTTTGAGCCGCATGCCGGGTGACATGCGGATCCTCTTGTCTGGTTATGCTGCATAATTGTTAAATTCACGTAGGATGCGGGTATGCGGCCCACTGTGCAGGCGATGCTTGAGGACATGCCAGATCCCCGCGGCCTGCACCTGGAGCGCGCCGGCGGCCGGTGCTTGATGATGGCCGGGGCGGCGGTGCTGGCCGAGTACGCGGACACCGACACCGTGATGCGGAACTTCGCGATCACGGTGGCACGCAGCTCAGGGTTCAGCGGCAAGCGGGTCGCGGAGGTGTTCGGGCTGTCGGCGGCGTACGTCTCGACGCTGCACGCTGCTGCGCGGCGGGACGGATCGGCGGCGCTGGTCCAGCGCGCCGGGCCGGGCCGGCCCCGCACGCTGGACGGGGATGTGCTGGATAAGGCCAGGCAGTTGCGGGCGTCCGGGGTCAGCGACCGGGAGATCGGGCGACGGCTCGGGGTAGCAGGCACCACGGCCGGGCGGCGGCTCGGCCCGCAGGTCCCGGAACCGGCCGTGCCGGGCGGGGCGGAGGGCTGCGAGCCGCTGGCCGTCGAGAACGAGGCCAGCCAGGCTGCCCGGGACGGCGTGAGCCCCGTCCCGGTTCCCCGGGCAGCCCCCGTGCCGCCTGCTCCTGTGCCTGTTCCGGTGCCGGGGGCGGGGGGTGTCCCGCCGGGCGGGCTGGTGCCGGCGGCCGGCGGGGCGGTCGCGGAGGGGACGGTGCGGTCCCGGTATGCGGGGGTGATGCTGCTGCACGCGTTCGCGGCGCAGGCCAGGGCCGGGCAGGTCCTGGCTGCGGCGGCGGGCGGGGACCGGGGCGGGGCGCGGCTGCTGGCGGCGGTCAGTGCCTGCTTCGGGCTCGGCGCGGCGACGACCGAGCAGTTCAAGCACCTGGCCGCAGGTGAGGCTGGGCCGCTGGCCGCGCTGGTGACGCTGCCGGACCTGCGGACCCTGCGCCCTGCGCTGGCTGGCATCGCCGACCGGGCCGACCCGCTGGAACTGCAGGCCATGTTCGCGCAGGCGATGCTGGACGCTGACCCGGTGACCTCCGGCGTCTACTACGTCGATGACCACTTCATGCCCTATACCGGCGCGAAACCGGTCCCGAAAGGGCGGGATAACAAGCGGGGCCGGGCGGAGAAAGGCCGCGCGGACACGCACGTCACCGCGCATGACGGGCGGGCGGTGTGCTTCGTGTCCGGGGACCCGTCCGGGCTGTCGGTCACGCTGCCCAAAGCGCTCGCTGAGCTGAAGAAAGCCGCCGGGCCGGACGCGAAGATCATGCTCGGCTTCGACCGCGGCGGTGCTTACCCCGCCGTGTTCACCCACTGCCGCGACCAGGGCGTGCACTGGGTGACCTACCGGCGGGCGCCGCTGGCCGTCCCGGCGATGCTGCCGGTCATCACCGCCGTCACCGTCGGCGGGCGGACGCGCACCATCGCCTGGACACAGGAGAAAGCCCAGCTCAAAGACTACGGCGAAGCCCGGCAGATCACCTTGTTCGAGCACGGCAAGGTCGCGCTGCAGATCCTCACCTCCGACTGTGACGCATGCCCCGCCGACATCCTGGCCTGGCTGAAATCACGGTGGCGGGAAGAGAACTTCCTCAAGTACGCCAGCGAGAACTACGGCATAGACAAAATCTGCGACTACGCCGCGGAGATCACCGTGAACACCAAGATCACCGCGAACCCCGCCCGCAAGCACGCGAATGCCCAGGTCCGCGACGCGGAGAAAGAGCTGGCCTCAGCCGAGCGCGCACTGGCTGCCCTGCTCGCCGACCCGGACACCACCCCCGCCGCCAAAAACGCCGCGATCCCCGCCGCGAACCGCGCGATCAGCACCGCACGCAAGAAACTGCAGGCAGCGACCGCCGCACGCGCGCAGGTCCCCGCGAAACTGCCCGCCGATCAGATCGACCCCGACGCCCGCACCGCGGTGCTCCGCGCCGGGCGGCGCGGCCTGCAGATGGTCCTGCGGCTGCTCGCGCACAACGCCGAGCACTGGCTCGCCACCCACCTCAACGCCTACCTGCACGACGAAGACGAATACCGCGCCATCACCCGCGAAACCATCATCCGCGGCCTCGCCGGCACCATCACCTACACCACCACCGCGATCACCGTCACCCTCGAACCCCCCGGCACACCGCGCATCACCCGCGCCCTGGACCTGCTCATCAGCGAAATCAACCACACCCCGCCAGTCATCCCCGGCGACAACCGGCCGATCACATACCGCATCGCCCCACAGCGAAGCCTTTAACCCCGACCGCAGCAGGGTTTCCGGAGATCTGAGCCTCCGCCTCGCAGACCAGCCCCGTCACTCAGACCTGCCAGAGCCCTCGAAACCCGGCCAGCTAGGTGGACGCCGGCCGACGCTGCCGGGCGGAGTGCGCATGGACACCGGCAGATGAGGTCGTTTGAACCGGGGCTGCGAGCGGCACGCGGGGTCACCGTCGGCGCGCGGGCTCTTCGTGCGCGGGTTCGGCTAACAGCGCGAACGTCCGGCTAAATCTGGCGCCTTCCTGCGCTGATGGGCAGCGACCGGACAGGCGTCCCTAGCGCTCCCGGTAGATTCAGGTCATGAAGAAAATCCTCGAGCTTCTGGTCTGTTTCCTCCATCCCATCGCCGTGGTCCTTATATGGATCGACTTGGCAACCCGCCGCAATATCGGGGGCGGCGCGAAGCTGGCATGGGCTCTGTTCAGCCTTATCCCGCTGGTGCCGTTCCTCTACGTGCTAACCGGTGGCGACCTGTGGTGAGACCCGCGCGCAGCGCTGGCGATACGCCGCCAGGCGGGCTCGGGAACTGTCTCCAGCCGTTCGGGCGCTGCGCATGCTGATCGGCGACATCACTGCTTGCAGGCCCCGGCGGTCACATGCGCGGAACGCGGCAGGGGCAGGCCGGTTCGGCGGGATGCAGTCCGGCGTGCCCACACATACTGGCACCATGCCTGTCCGCTCCACCACATCGTGGCTGATGCTCACGAATGCCTAGGCTGACCGGTTCTGGATGCAGACACCAGCTGGAAGGTTGTTTCCGGGCGTGAGAGTGAGATCGTCATCGGTACGGACGAGAACGTGCCTGACCGGCATGTGCTTCATGCCGGTCACCGACTCCGACCTGACCAGCAGCGCACAGGATCGCGAACAGAAGATTGCCCAGTTTCTCGCGCTTGGGCACGCCGAGTCGACACAGTACAGACCGGCGCAGAGTCCCGGACTGTACTGGCCGACCCCGAGGGAAACGAGTTCTGCATGACACGCCCGAAAGAAACGCTCACTCGGTAAGGCCCAGCACCGGGAGTCACAGATGGACCCTGTCCGCGGCATGTGCGGATGCGTGTCGGCGTACCCGGCAACCTGAAGGCATCACATGCCCCACCCTCGTTGCCGAACCGCCGCGGGCTTCTTACCCTGCCGCATTCCCGGGCAGCAATGGCCGCATGAAGGTCCGTTCGTAGCGGAGCACGCAGCCGCTGTCGTCCCTGATGCGGTCCGCTTCGATGAAGTCCGGGTCGGTGCCGAACAGGGCGCGGTATTGCTCATAGAGGGTTATCGAAAACTCAATTCGAAGAAATAGAGTCCAACCGCCGCGTGGAAGGAATCGAGGAACGTGTGTAGCGGTCGCCGGTAGTCGGTGAATAGGATCTTCCATGTTTTAAGATGCG
>JBEKKH010000383.1:0-7672 GCA_050010815.1 Streptosporangiaceae bacterium
CAGCCACAACCGCATAGCCGTCACCGCAGGCCCCGAGCAGCGCTTGTCACGGGGTCATCTCGTCATGCCCGGAACCGTGGTCACGCGAGCGGGGCTGAGGTGGTTATTTCTTGGTCAGACCGCTCTCCTTCGCCCGAACCATACGCCGCTGACCAGCGCATACGCTGTTCGAGGCTCCGCCACCGGCCGCCACCGGCCGCCGCCGTCCGCAATGCGTCCGTGCGCAGCGGGCTTGGGAGGCCACGGACGGGAGCAGAAATAGCCACGGACGGGACCGGTGGGAGCGGTTACGCCGACCGTCCACTCTACTGTTGCGGATGATCCGTCCCGGCAAGCCTGTAGGCCATGATGCCTGCGAATCTGAATCCTCCCATGTATCAGAACCTAAGCTCCCCGGGGCGATCCGTCTCTTCCGTGCCGCTATGGCGCATCCCAGGTGCAAAAGCCTCCAAACTCGCCGGGGCGCACCAGTACTGGTTCGAGCGTGATGGCCAGACCGATAAGGACGAGGTCGGCAGTCAAGGCAGGTTCGGGCTGTCTGGTGAGGCGGCGCGCAGTATTTCCTGCGGGGCGTTTGCTGGGTGCTCGTCCGCGGCCTCGACTGCCACTGCTGGGAGGATGCGGTCGAGCCAGCCGGGGAGGGCCCAGTTGGCCGGGCCGATGAGGTGCATGAGGGCGGGGACCAGGATGCTGCGGATGACCAGGGCGTCAACGAGGACGGCGAACCCGAGGCCGAAGCCGAACTCCTGCAGGACCCGCTGGCCGCCGAGCAGGAACGATCCGAAGACCAGGATCATGATGCTGGCCGCGGCCGCGATGATCTCGCCGCTCTTGGCCTGGCCGGTGGTGACCGCCTGGTGGTTGCGGCGGGCGGGGCGGCCGCCAAGGGCGGAAAGCTCGAGGCCGCGGGTGTGGTGCAGGTGGTGCCATTCCTCCTGGATCCGGCTGACCAGGTATACCTCGTAGTCCATGGACAGGCCGAAGAGCACGGAGAACAGCAGGACGGGGATGAAGGCGTCGATCGGCCCGGTGCCGGACAGGTGCAGGAGCGAGCTGCCCCAACCCCAGTTGAAGACCGCGTTCAGGGCGCCGAGAGCGGCGCCGACGGATAGCAGGTTCATGACCGAGGCCGTCAGGGGGATGAGCAGGCTGCGGAATACGATCATCAGCAGCAGGAACGCCAGGATGACGACCACGGCGATGAACACCGGGAGCTTGTCGGTGAGGACGTGGGAGAAGTCGATGTTAGTCGCGGTCTCCCCGCCGACGTGGACGGCCAGGCTGGTACCGTTCTCGGCCTGCGGTATGAGGCTGCCGCGGAGGTTGTCCACCAGGCTGATGGTCCGGCTGGCCTGCGGGCTTGTGGTGGGGTAGAGGGTGGCTAGCAGCACCTTCCCGTTGGGTGAGGTCTGCGCGGGCGTCACCGACGCTACCCCGGGCGTGTGCGCTGCGGTGGTCAGGAGATTGCCGAAGGCTGTCGCGTCGGACGGCGTGCCGGCCTGGGCGACGAGCTCGAGCGGCCCGTTGAACCCGGGGCCGAACCCTCGGGCCAGGGCGGTATAGGCCTGGTGGGTCGTCGAGCCCGCCGGGTCGGTGCTGGCGTCGGAGGTCCCCAGCCTGAGGCCGAGGATCGGCAGGGCGATCACAACCACGACGGCGAGGGCGCCCGCGGCGGCGAAGGCCTTGCGGGCCTGGATGATGCGGGCCCAGCGGAGCCAGAAGCCGCCGGCGTCCGGGCCGCCCTCGCCCGCGCCCAGGCGCGCCCGTTCCCGCCGTGACAAGACCCTGGGGCCGAGGAACCCGAGCATGGCGGGCAGGAAGGTGAGGGAGGCGGTCATGGTCAGGGCCACCGCGATGGCCGCGCCGAGCGACGGCCCGTAGAGGAACCTGACGCCGAGGGCGAACTGGCCGAGCAGGGCGATGCAGACGGTGATGCCGGCCAGCAGAACCGTGCGGCCGGAGGTCCGCACGGCCAGGGCGGCGGCGTCGGTGTGGGACAGGCCGTCCTTGATCGCGCTGCGATGCCGGCTGATGATGAACAGCCCGTAGTCGACGCCGACGCCGAGGCCGATCAAGATGGCCAGCTCGCTGGAAACGCTCGCGATGTCGAACGCGTGGGAGAGCAGGTCGATGAGCGACGTGGCTATCACCAGCGCCAGGCCGGCAGTCACCAGGGGCAGCAGCGAGGACAGCAGCGCCCCGCCGAAGACGATCAGCAGGATGATTAGCGCCGCAGCGACAGCGACCACGACGGATATCCCGATGCTCGGGCGTTCCGAGGTCTCGATGGACTGGTCGCCGAGAGAGATGCGCACGTCCGGCCCGTTTGCGGACTCCGCTGCGGCGATCAGCCTCCCCGCGTCGGCCGTCGTCACCTGGGTCGAGGGCTTGTTCCAGGTCACGCGGGCGAAGGCGATGGTGCCGTCCCGGCTGATCTGCGCCGCGCCGTTACTGGCGTACGGGCTCACGACGCTCTCGACGCCCGGCACTTTGGCCACCTTGGCCAGCGCCGAGGTCACCGCGGACTGCACCGGGGCGGACTTGATGGTGGCGCCGTGCTCAGCCTGGATCACGACCTGGTCGCCCTCACCGGAGGCGGCCGGGAAGTTCTGCGTCAGGAGAGTGGCGGCCGCCTGCGAATCGGTACCAGGCAGGCTGTTATCGGAGTTGAAACTGCTGCCGGCGGCAACGCTGACCCCGACAATGACGACGATGGCCAGCAGCCAGGCGGCCACCACCTTCTTGTGGTGCTCAAAGCACCAGCGACCCAATCGGGCCATGCGAACCTCCACGGGAAAATGTGCGGGAACGTCCGTCGCACCCCAGGACCCCAATGCTTCCGGCCGGACGGCTTCGCGTCGTGGGCCTGCAGGCTCGATCTGGCTTCACCCGGCTGATGTACCGCGCAGGCGCGCGGCAGCCGCAATACACCCACAGGCACACCGCACAATCACCCTCTGGGCGTATGCCAGCTGCCGCGGCCTTCGCTACCGTCAGAAGCATGAGTGCCCTTGCCGCGGGCGCCGACCGGGATCTGCCGCTGTTCCGCCGGCTGGCCGCGCACCGTTTTACGACGGCCCAGCTGGTGGCCATAGACGTGGTCACGGTCGCGCTGGTAGCAGTCGCCTTCAGTTTTCTCATACCGCACCGGGCACCCCGGGCGTCGGGAACGGCATGGGACGCAGGCGGCTGGGTGACTTACGTTGTAGCCGCCGGCGTCACTCCGTTCCGGCGGCGGTTTCCCCGCGTCACGCTGGCGCTCATCCTGCCCGCCGCGATGGTGGCTCTGTACCTGCGGTCAGGAGGAGGGGCTGTCGTCTATGTCGTCATGGCTCTGTACTCCGTCGCGGCCGTTTCCTCCCGCCGGGCCGCGCTGATCATCGTCGGCCTCGTGGCCTGCGCGGTCCTGGCCGCTACCATCGCGGGGGGCGGCGACCAGGTGATCATGGGCGCCATCGCCGGCGTGGCTCTGGTGCTGGTCGGCTGGCTGGCCGGGGAGAACACACGGGCCGGCCGGGTGTACGCCGCCCGGGAGGCCGAGCGGGCCGCGGAGAAGCAGGCGGCCGCCGAGGCGGAGCGAGCCGAGCAGGTCCGGCGGGCGCTTGCCGATGAGCGGGCGCAGATCGCCCGGGAATTGCACGACATCGTGGCCCACGCGATGAGCGTGATCGCCGTCCGATCCGGCGTCGCCCGCATGATGATCGATACCGACCCGCAGCAGGCCCGCGAGGCCCTCGCCATCATCGAGACCACCACCCGCCGGTCGCTGCGCGAGATGCGCCTGCTGGTCAGCGTGCTGCGCGACAGCGGGGATCACAACGCCGAGCTAGCCCCCGTCCCCGGGCTGAGCGACCTCGGCCTGCTGATCGCCGACATGGCCGCCGCGGGGGTAACCCTCGCCGTGCAGGTCGACGGCGCCGTGCGCGATCTGCCCCCGGCCGCCGACCTCTCGGCCTACCGCATCGTGCAGGAGGCCCTGACCAACGTCGTCCGCCACGCCGGCCCCACCCGTGCCCGGGTCCGGATCAGCTACCGGCCGGCCGAGGTGAGCGTCGAGGTGACCGATGACGGGCCAAGCGGCCAGCCGCCCCCGACGTCCCGTCCAGGCAGCGGTCACGGGCTGATCGGGATGCGTGAGCGAGCCGCCCTGTTCGGCGGCGAGCTGGTCGCCGGACCGTACGCGGCCGGGTTCCGCGTCAAGGCCAGCCTCAGCACCACCGAGTTCCCCACGAACGACATGCATGCCACTGACGGTGCCCGGTGACGATCAGCGTGGTCATCGCCGACGACCAGGCGCTGGTGCGCGGCGGCTTCGTGCTCATGGTAAACGGGGCACCCGACATGACGGTGCTAGGCGAGGCGGGGAACGGCGCAGAAGCCGTCGCCCTGGCCCGCCAGCACCACCCCGACGTCGTCCTGATGGACATCCGGATGCCGGTCCTCGACGGCATCGAGGCCACCCGTGCCATCACCACCGACCCGGACACCGCCGGGGCCCGCGTGCTGATCCTGACTACCTTCGACCTCGACGACTACGTCTACCGGGCGCTGCGAGCCGGCGCCAGCGGGTTCCTGCTCAAGGACACCGCCCCCGAGGAACTGCTCGCCGCGATACGCACCCTGGCCGCTGGTGACGCTCTGCTAGCGCCGGGCATCACCCGCCGCCTGATCCGCGAATTCGCCGCACGACCCGAGCCCGAAGAACGTCCTTCACACAAACTGCCCGAATCACTCTCGGCCCGCGAGCGCGAAGTGCTGGCCGAGGTGGCCGGCGGCTGGTCGAACGCCGAGATCGGCGAGCGCCTGCATATCTCGGCCGCCACGGCCAAAACCCACGTCAGCCGCCTGCTGATGAAGCTGGATGCCCACGACCGGGCCCAGCTGGTTATGATCGCCTACGAAACCAGGCTCGTCACCCCTAGCTGACCAAGTCGCCCGCCGCCAGGACGGACCAGTCCGGGGCGATCATGGGCCGTAACCGCTGTCCATGCTGATGTCGAGCAGTTACCGGCGACGTAATCGCGGACGGCACCGACGGCCAGCCTCCAGCCCCGCGCCTCGCCGCGGCGCCAATCGGCCCGGAGTTCGGCGACCACGGAGAACCAGGTGCGCGGGGGCGCGGTTGGGATGACGACGGCGCTCCCACAACGCCAGGCGCTTCATCCAGATGAGCCTGGTAGTTCGCGCCGGTGACGATGATTTTCCCGGGCGCCGGTACGGGTGGCCCGAGGCGCACACCGCTGGAGGAAAATGAAACACGTGCCGTATCGGGCAGCGGTTGGATGACCGGCTGAAGCAGGTGCAGTATCCCAAGGAACTGGCTCACGGTCAGCGGCGCGAATCCGGCCTCGACAAGGAGGGGGCCCAGAGGCACGATTTGTGCGTCACCACGGAGTATCCCCGGCTGCTCGGCACCCGCTGGGCCGAAACTGACGATCTTCATGGCTCGCAATCGTAGGCCCAGACTTCAGGCTGGTTATTTCTCGCGGATCTGCAGAACGTGGATGGCCTTGGCGAGCTGGCCTGGGCACCAAGGCCCGCGGCCTCCAGTTCGTCCAGGACGCCCAGATCCACTCGGTCGTCTTGTCGAGCACCGAGCCGGGCAGCCCCCGACACCCACAGGAGATCGCCGTCGGGGTCGGCGATGACCTGCAGGTTCGTCCCGTGCTTCTTGTGCTTGCCGGAGTAGAAGGGCCGGTCCGCGGCGACCCGGGCGCCTCGCCTCGCGAACGATGACGCCCGAATCAGCGTGACGGGCCAAGTTGACTCCAGGTCCAGTCGTTGTATTTGGCCTCTGAGGTTTCGTGCCTCATGTGCATCCGCTCTGCCTGGTCGGCGCCGACGACCCAGCGCAACTGGCCGGTTTCGTCGTTGACGGACGCCAGGATGGCGTCTGCTACATCTTCCGGCGTCGCCAACTCGACGGGGAATCCCGAACTGAAGACAGCCATCCGCTGGTTTACGTAGGCTTCGTATTCCGGCGGCACGATGGTGAGCACTGGCGCATTGGCCTGCGCCTTCTCGACCAGGCGGGTGGTGGGCACGAAACCGGGTTCGATCAGCTTGAGGACGATGTTCTGGGGCGACAGCTCGAGCCTGAGGGTCTCCGTCAGGTTGTCAAGGGCCGCCTTGCTCGCGTTGTAGATCCCCATCAGCGGCTCCGGCACAATCGAGGAGGCGGAGGTCAGGTTCACGATACGTCCGCCGCCGTGCTCTCGAAGATGCGGGATGGCCACTCGCATGATTTCGATCGGGCCGAACAGGTTGGTTTCGAACACGCTTCGCGCTGTTTCGTCCGTCGTGGTTTCGAAGACAGAGAACAGGCCGATGCCGGCGACGTTGACGACGGCGTCCACGCTCCCGAAGCGGGCCACGCCGGCATCGAAGGCCGACCTGATCGATGCCGGATCGGTCACATCGAGTGCGTGCGTCAGCAAACGATCCGACGACCCGCCATCCCAGTCACCGGGGTCTCGCATGGTGGCTACGACATTCCATCCATGGTCATGGAACTTCGTCGCGGCAGCCTTGCCGAAGCCGGACGAGCAGCCGGTAATGAGAACTGTCCTGGTCATGTCGTTACCTTCCGTTGTCATGTAACACCCAGCGTATGCAGGACCGATCGGATGAACTATACTCAGGAGTGCCGAATAAATTACAGATCGTCCCGATGGGGGTCGTCCCGGTGGATCCGCTGACTCAGCTAGTCGAGTTGCTGCGCCCGCGTGCCTTGCTGTGGAAGCACATGGCGGGGCGAGGTGACTGGGGCTGGCGGTTCCCCGCTGACAGCGGCGTGGTCTTCGGACGCGTCGTGAGCGGGTGCTGTCGCTTCCAGTTGCCCGGCGCTGCGGAGCAGAGCCTGGAGCCGGGCGACTGCGTACTGCTCACAGCGCCCCCCGCCTGGATCTTGCGCGGCGGAGCCGGCGATGCAGCGATCACCGCCTTCGAGGAGCTCCCTGCGGATGCCGCATCGCCTGAACCGGGGCGCAGCGACGATGATCCGGACCAGGTTCGCGTCGTCGGCGGGCACTTCGAATTTGACTCCGTCAATAAAGAACTTCTCACGGCATTCCTGCCACCGGTTGTGCATATTCCGTCGCGCGGTTCCGGCGACGGCGGGCGATTGACCGGCGTCTTGGCCATGATCGACGCCGAGGCATCGGCTCCGCGGCCAGGCCAGGAGGCGGTGCTTTCCCGGCTGCTCGAAATCGTCCTGATCGAGCTGCTGAGGACCCCGGAAATTCTGCCGGGCCAGCAGCGCGGCATGCTCACCGGGCTTACCGATCCGCAAATCGCGTCCGCGCTGCGTGCCTTTCATGCCGATATCCGAAGAAGCTGGTCCGTGGCATCTTTGTCCGCCGAGGCCAGAATGTCCCGATCGGTCTTCTCGCAAAGGTTCACGTCTTTGGTTGGCCAGCCGCCCATGACGTACGTCCTGCACTGGCGGATGGCCGTCGCGTGCGACGCGCTGAGGTTCAGCGGACGGTCGCTTGACGAAATAGCGCTTGCCGCCGGTTACGGATCGGCCAGCGCATTCAGCACGGCCTTCACCAGAACGGTGGGCCGGTCACCGGCCCGATTTGCTCGCGATCCGGGTCAGGCCCGCGGCGAGAGATATATGGAGCCAATTTCATCCTGATTGTGCAGGTTCGTCACGATCTAATCGCGTGGT
>JBEKKH010000384.1:0-7655 GCA_050010815.1 Streptosporangiaceae bacterium
CGCGCCGCCACCCGCCGCACGGCCATCGCGGCGGCCACCGACGACAGCTCCACCGCCATCGACTCACCGCTGGCCCGGGCACCCGGCAACGCGTACAGGCAGCGGGGGATCCGCCACGACTGCTCCCGCAGGTACTCCAGCGCCGCGCCGGCCCTGCGCCGCCCGGCCGGCGCCGCCTCCAGCCCGGCCTGATCCAGCGGCTGATGCCCGGGTCGGCCGACCTGGCGTCGGGCGGGATCGCCGAGCAGGCCGGCGAAGTCGCGCTTGAGGATCTCGATCGCGCCGTGGTCCACCGCTAGGTGCGTGAACCCGGCCGCGCACGCGATGACCCGGTCGCCCGCGCCGGGAGCGACGGCTACCGCCATGCGCACCGGACACCGCCCCGGATCGGGTGACTCGTGCAGCCACTGGATGAGCGCCTCGGCCACCGCGGGGCGGTCCCGCGGTCCCCATTGTCCCTCGCCGGGCGAGCAGACTTCCAGCAGCTGGATACCGGCCGCCGCGACCCGCTGGCGGGGCTGCTCGCCGGGCACGTAGGTGGTGCGCAGGCTCTCGTGCCGCGCGATCAGCGCCGCGGTCGCCTCGGCCACGTCGTCGACCGAGACCACCGCCGGCACCGGGAGTTCGACGCACAGGATCGCGTAGAAGTGGTCCGGGATCATGCTCACCCATGCGTAGACGTCGAGCTGGCCCAGGGTGAGCGGTCCCTCGCCGGCCCGCTCCCCGGTGAACTCGACCGGGATCGACCGCATCGGGGTCAGCCGCAGGCGGCGCCGGCGGCGCTGACCGGTGCCGGTGCCGGTGTTCATCGCTGGTCAGCCGAGCAGTTCGCGCAACGCGCCGGCCAGGCGCCCGGTTGCCGGGGCGGCTCGTCCCACCAGGACTCGGTGCCGGTGTCCGGTGGTTCCAGCAGTCCGGTGCCGATCGCGGCCACGAGCCGCACGTCATCGAGCGCGCCGGCCATCACCATGCGGCGGGGTTCCGCGCCGGAGTACAGGCCGCCCGCCTGGATGCCGGACACAGCGAACTCCTCGCCCAGCCCATAGGCGAGCCGGCCGTACGGGCCGGCCCGCCCGTTGTCCGGGTGGATCAGGAACAGCAGGGGACGGGTGCCGTCGCCGTCCTGGATCGCTACGGGCAGGCCGGACAGCCGATCGGCGTGGCGCAGCACTCGTCCGGATTCGCCGGCCAACCCGGCTAGCTCACCGTAGGACAGTACGGTATGACCTTCCAGGTATACCGCCGGGAATGCCGGCCGCGCGTCGTCGTGGGCCACGAGATCCAGCGTCGCCAGCGCCATAGACACCATATCGATCTCGCCCAGCTCTCTCACTTCGAAACGGGGGGTCTGGTGACATCGCGGCGCGCCCGGTACACCCGCACAGGTCCTCGGTGACCGTGCGTGTGCGGGTGCTGACCCTGCTGTCGAAGACGAACATACGCAGACGGCCGCGGACAGCCCCCTCCGAGATTGCCGATCGTCAGTTATTAGATCCGGCCGCGTCTTTGAACCCTCACCCAGACCCTGACCAGAGCTAACTCGATAGTTCGGGGGTTCGATCCAGCAGCCCTGAGGCGGACCTTGGGCTCACGCGGAGATTGCGTCACGCTCTCCGTGACCGTCTCCCCGTCAGCCTACGTCCCTGCTAGCAGAGTTAACGGCTGCTGACTGACTACGTGGGCATGGCCAAGGTCCCGCACCTACCCATGACACTCGACCCTGTCCGCGGCACGTGAGGACGTTCGGATGATCTGTCGGCTCTGCTGGACTGGTCGTTCGGCTCCATAATGAGCTGGTGACCTTGGTATGGGCCAGCGCTGTCCGGTGGGTGAGCGATGAGCCGTACCCTGGCTGGGTTGAGGTTCATCTTGATCTCGCCGACGGTACCGTCGCCAAGCTGTTCGATAAGCCGCCGGCCTTCGTACCCGATAACCGACTCCGGCGGGATGCGGAGTATCCGGTCATCTTGGCGCTGGAGTGTCATATCGCTGGCGACGCCAGCACCCGGGCCCCTTCGGAGACACTGCACGTCATCCTTGCGCACGGAGTCACTGACCTGTCGGGACAGCAACATTCTGCGTTCGGAAAGAGAATGTGACTACCCGTGAATGATGTCATCCGGCAGCCCGCAGGATTTCCCATCGCGGCATGACAGCGTGAGCCGGGATGGGGCAGTAGCCCGTTCGCCCGCACATTGATGCAGGAGGACTTCATCATGCCGCAGAATGTATGCGTGCCAGATGTGACGCTGAGCGTGCCCGGTTATGACCCCGCCCGTGGAGTGGTCATCCAGCCGGAGGGCGGCGATGCCCTGGTCCGGCACGGCGAGTCCGGTGTTGAGATCCTCGCTGACCCTTTGCAGGGTTGCGTGATCTCGCCCGCTGGTGCCTTGTACTGGCGGACGAGCAAGCTCCCGACGGCGCCCACGTGCATCTCGATCCCGGGACAGGGCCGCTGACCACGACCTCTATGCCCTTGCTGATCAGTCGCGCCCGGCACGGACCGGGTCTGCTCGTCAGCTAGACCTCGACGCGGTAGTTCAGCGTTAGATCGGCAGCGTTTTGGCCTCGGATACCCCAGTTGGCCTTGGGTGTCTCGGTGATGGTGATCTCGAGGCTGTGCGGGCTGATTCCAGCCTGGGCTTCGACGCGGGTGAACAGCTCGGCGATCAGGGCGCGCTTGGCAGCATCCGTTCGCCCCTCGAACATCGAGATTTCGATGATCGTGTAGTCGGCGCCCCGATCCGCGGGGTCGATGAAGCCGGGCTCCTCCAGCGCGATGAAGCGCTGGAACTTCTTCTCGGGCGGGTACTCCAGCGCGCTCATGATCGCCGCGTGGATCGCTTCGGATAGCGCGCTGCGGCGCTGGTCCAGTGATTCCCGTCGCCCGTACACCACAACCTGAGCCATCCGGCCACCCTATCTATCCGGGCACGGCGACGGCCAGGTCGATGGCGCGGGCGGTGCGCGGGGGAGCGGGATGGTGACGACCCTTGCCGCCCTAATAGGAGTTATGACCAGCGTCCGGTGCCGGCGCTCCAGGCCCAGGTGCTCGATGTTCGCGCCAGTTGCCTCGGACAGGCGCAGCCCGTTGAGGGCGGGCAGGGAGGTCAGCGCGTGCCCGGCCGGCGGGCCGAGGCAGGCGGCGACCAGGAGCGCGCCGGGCTCGTTGCGGTTCAGGGCGGTGGCGTGCGACCGTCTCAACCACGACCAGAAAGTGCTCCATATCCCTGCCGACTCTGCGCCGGGCGAAGGTGGCTGACGCGGGTCGTCGGCAATGCTCAGAACATCCGTTCTGAACGGCTTGCTCGCTGGGTGCCGGCGCCGCCAGAATCCGATGCTTGCTGTGGACTAATATCTTGGATTTCAGTATATTGGCGGGATGGCTGTCAAGCCCATGACGGGGCAGGCGTTCTTCGTGCTCACCGCGCTGGCCGATGGCCCGCGGCACGGGTACGGCATCGTGGGTGAGGTGGCCGAGCTGTCGCAGGGCCGGGTCAAGCTGAAGATCGGCAGCCTGTACGGGGTGCTGGACCGGCTCGCCACCCAGGGGCTGATCGAGCCGGACCGGGAGGAGGCGCACGACGGCCGGCTGCGCCGCTATTACCGGCTGACCCGGGACGGGCGGGGCGCGCTGGCCGCGGAGGCCGAGCTCCGCACCGCCACCGCCCGTGTCGTGCGGGCGAGGCTGGGCCTGTCGGGTGCGGAGGCAGCCGGATGAGCGGCGGCCCGCGCCTGGAGCAGCGGTACCGGCGGGTGCTGCGGCTGCTGCCCGGCTACTACCGGGACAGGTGGGAAGAGGACATGGTCGCCGCCTTCCTGGACAGCTGGCTCACCGGCGACCCGGACGAAGACGACTGCATCCTCGAGTTCTGCAAGCCTACCTGGCCAGAGATCGCCAGCGTGGTCGCCCTGGCCGCCCGGCTGTACCTGGGCGGCGCGGGTACTCCGCGCCGGTACTTCGCCTGGGGACAGGCCATACGCCGCGCGGTGCTCGCCGCGACGCTGATCCAGGCGATGCGGGGCCTGGACATACTCGTGCGGACAGGCTGGAGCCGCGGCCTGCTCGGCTGGCTCCCCGCGGCGCCCGCGGGCATAGCGCCCGGCACGCCTGGCGGCATCTTGCCGCCCGCGGCGTGGTACCTGGTGGCCTACGCCTGGATCGTGAGTTTCGTCGCGCTGGTCCTCGGGCGTTACCGGACTGCCCAGGTCATTGCGGCGCTGGCCATCGTCCCGGACCTGGCCGCGCTGCTGCAGGAGGAGTTCACCAGCGCCTTCCAGAGACCATCGCTGGGGCCGTGGGCCTTCTGGGTCCTGGTCAATCTTGCCCCTGTCCTGGCTATGACCGCGTTCCACCGGGACGCCCCGCCGGCTGCGTGCTGGCCCTGGCTGCTGGCACTGCCCACCGCCTACCTCCTGGTATACGTGCCGATGATCGTGCTTCAGGCGACTGGCAACTCCGCCTGGCTGCCGGACTTTTCCGGGCGGTACTGCGTCCTGGCCGCCCTCGCCTGCCTGGCACACGCGCCCAGGGCACGGTCCCGCCAGGCCGCCGGCTCGGGCGTGTGGTCGCTGGCCCTGACCCTGCTGGCCGCTGACGCCGGGGCGTACCGAATCGCCTCGCTCACCGACTACCTGAACGACCCGCACCTGATCCAGGTGAGCCTGGTGGAACTGCTCATCCTGGTGGCCGCCGCCGCGCTGGTCACCCCCGACGCCGCCCGCGCCCAGGCAGCCACGCCCGCAAGGCCGTCGCGTCCGTACCCGGGATACCCGGGATGACGAAACGACACCGCCCCAGGAGGACCCCGGACATGCCGTTCCAGTCCCTGCCGCGTCTGTTGTCCGTCCTGGCCAGCGTGCTGGCCGCGGGCGTGATGCTCACCGCGGCCAGCTGCAGCCACGTGACCCCGCTAGGGCCCGACCCGGCGGCCACCATGCCGCAACCACACCAGTTGCGGTCACCGCTCGTCCTGGAAGACATGCGCATGCAGCACACCACGCCCGGCGGCGGCTGCCCGGCCGGTTCGGTCGCGCTCTCCGGTAGTGCCAGCCCGTGCTACCGCATGACCGGCACGCCGGCCACGATCACCTCCGCCGGGGTCTCCCCGGTCACCTCATTCCAGCCGCCGACACCCCCGGGACAGCAGCAGGCAGAACCCACCCAATACGGATTCTGGATCGCCGTCCCCGCTGCTGACGCGCCGGCGGTGACGGCAGTTATTCCGGCTGCTCAGGGCCAGGGCTCATCTGGGGCCCAGGGCCCAGTCGCCTCAGCCGTCCCGGCGTCGCAGCCCGTTCCCGCCATCAGCGTTGCCGGACAGACCTCGCTCCTCGCCGGCTTCACGATACGGTTCACCGGCCGGGATGTCGAAGTTTTTCTGGCCAGCAGGAATCAGGCTCTCCAGCTTCAGCGCATACTGGCCGCGTCCGGCTGAAGGAAGCGGCAGACATCATGGTTTATCTCGGGGGGGGGGCGATTGACCCGCGCCCGATGCAGGCGGATCTACCTGCACGATCCTCCCGTGGCTATCATCCGCCCACACTCCCGCTGAAGGACGGCAGCGACAGGCACGCCAGGAATGGGTCCTCATGCGCGTCGCCACCGTAATCCTGGTACTTACGGCTGCGGTCCTGGTGATCGTCTCCCTCATCATCGCGACGCATAGCTATTCACGGTAGACATCGACGATGACTTCGGTTCTGCAGGTGGCCACCTCGGCCGTATCCCGTGCCGGTCAGTGCTGGCGAAGTAGCCGTTCCGCTGTCACCCGGGCCTCGCATGCCTCGACGACCGATCGAGGAATTTCAGGAGTTGCTTGTGCTGCCTTGCTCAAGGCATCCGTGGTGCGCTGAAGAGTCAAGTTTACGACCTCGGCTGCCTCGTCGGTCTCCATTCCCCAACTGGCCACTTCGCGGGCGATGTGGCTGCGGGTGACCACTGCGAGCATGGCCTGGCCTCCTACCCATAGGGCCAAGTCGCGCGTGCCCGCGAACTGCGCGGTAGGGGCCGCGTCGTAAACCGGGGCCAAGCTGAGCGTCCCGGTACCGTGTATGAAGGAATGGTTTCGCAGTCGAATCTGGTGACCACGAGGACCAGGCGGTCCCCGAAGGCTTCCAGACGGACTTCAGCAGCGTCGAGCCCGGCCAGCGCGGCGACCCGCTGCGCAAACGCCTCACTGGCTACAAGGCCGGAAACTCTGGCGGGTCAGGCTTGAGGATGTGCGTGCTCGGACTTCCCCCACGGGCCGCGCCCATCCGCCGTCGACCTGGACGAGGAGCAGCTTCGACTGAAGCCCCCCGAGTGAGACCCTGACGTCCTGATCGACGCCGAGTGGGTGCTGCCGCAGTGCTGCGACCGCTTGCTCTACCTCGGTGGGGGTAAGTGGTTGCAGTGTGCTGACATCCCCGGCAAGGGCCTCGCCTGGCGGCAGGATCGCGACTAGCGCAAAGGTCCGAATGTTGCCATGGAGCAACATTCGGAATCTGGTCGGTGATGTTGGCGTTTGGCAACATCAACGTCGTTGAGCGAGCAAGGCAGCAGGTCAGCACGGTATTCATTCGAGGAAAGGCGCAGATGGGGACGGACGACATGCCCTCTCTTGAGGGATGAGCTCGCGTAGGCGGGCCGGAGCTGGGCGGTGCTCCGCGGAGCTAGCCGGGGAAGATCATCGCTGCCGGTTTCGGGGGCGGCGGCGGGCCGGCAGCCTGTCCGGCCTGCCGGACGTTAGCGCTGCTAACGAGTTTCCTGGGAGCCAGCGTCGGCAGGCGCCGGGCAACGTCAGCCGTGGCTTTACGGGACATGGATCGAGAGAAGCATCCTGGACAACCGCGGGTTGGAATCGTGCCGATCGCGGGCGCGCGGCCGGATGAAGCCGCCGAAGTCTACTGCTGCGTGGAGGCCAGACCCGCGCGGCACCCGCCGTCCTCTATCCGAGCGTGAGCATCGCCTCGGTGACCTCGCCGACCGCCGCATCGGGGATCGCAGTGGCGGCCTCCTTGAGGACGAGCAGCCGTGCCCCGGGGATCGCGCGCGCGATCGCCTCGCCGTTGCCGACGGGGAAGAACCGGTCGCGGCGGCCGTGGACGACGAGCGTGGGGACCTCGATCTCGGGCAGGCGCTCGCGCCAGCGGGGTTGGCAGTCGAGCCTAGAAAACACCATGCCCATCTGGTTGGCCATCTGGACCGGGGGTGCGGTGCCGGGCGTGCGGTCCCAGATGCGCGCAGCGATTGCGCGCGCGGCGACGGGGTCGTCGCCGCGGATCTCCGCGCCGGCGGCGGCGAACTCCGCAACCGCCTCGCGGTCGGTCCAATCGGGCATCGGACGCGCGAACAGCCGGCTCATCGTCGCCTGGTCATGGCCGGGGAGGTCATCGTCGGGCGGGCCAGGGGCAACCGCGCAGGTGCCGGCCAGGGTGAGCGCCGAGAACGCGCCCGGATGGTCGAGCACGGCCACCTGGGCGACCATCCCGCCGACGCCGATGCCCGCGAGGTGCGCAGGCCCCCCGCCGAGCGCGTCAGCGAGGGCCGCCGCGTCGGCGGCGAGGCCGCGCAGGGTGTAGGCGGGCGCCTCCGGGTCCGTCGTCGTCGACTCCCCGCTATCGCGCAGGTCGTAGCGCACCACACGGCGCCCGCCAGCGGCGAGGCGCTCGCA
>JBEKKH010000385.1:0-8683 GCA_050010815.1 Streptosporangiaceae bacterium
CAGTCGTGGCGGATCCCCCGCTGCCTGTACGCGTTGCCGGGTGCCCGGGCCAGCGGTGAGTCGATGGCGGTGGAGCTGTCGTCGGTGGCCGCCGCGATGGCCGTGCGGCGGGTGGCGGCGCGGACCCGGACCAGCCGGTCCAGCATCGTGCTCGCGGCCATCTGCGCCGTGGTCGCCCGCCGCGCCAGCTACCGGGAGCTGGTGTTTCCCGTGTTGTCCAGCAACCGTTTCGAGCGGCATCTGGTGAACTACGTCGGCTCCCTGGCTCTTGGCTCCATCGCCACCGTCGAGATCGGCGGGAGAAGTTTCGACGAGCTGGCCGGCCACACCTGGATGAGGGTGATGGAGGCGAGCCGGCACGGCAGGTACGACGCGGTCAGACGGGACGCCATGGACAAACTGATCGAGCACGAACGGGGCCTGCGCTTCAACTACGATCCCTTGTTCAACAGCCTGGTCCCTGAGTCGTGGTCTGGACTGACCGCGGGTGTCGGGTTCGGGCCCGAGGAGATCGACGTCGCGCTCGCCCGGACCGGGCTGCGGTGGCGCCCGGCGCCGAGCAACGGAACGCCGATCAGGTTCACCCTCAACCAGATCGACGGCTGCCTGCGGCTGGACGCCTGGAGCGGCGACGCCGGCCTGGTGCCGCGGGCCGAGCTGGAGTCGGTGCTGCTGGCCACCGAACGCTTGCTGGTGGCCGCCGCGCACGGTGACGTGGCCGGGGGCCGGATGCCTGAGGTCATCGGGCTGGAACCCATCGCGGGCACCCCGGACCGGATCCTGGTCGACTCCTGCTGGGTCGACGTGGCCGCCGTGCAGCACCTGGCGGACGAGGCCGTCGCGCCCGGGGTGGCCCGTGTCTTCGGTTCGGCCGGCGGCCGCCCGCTGGTGGCCTGCCTGGCCGCCACCGACGCCGTCCGCACGCCGGAACAGGCTCACGCCCGCTGCATGGCCGTCCTCGCGGACCACCCCACGGCCATCACCCCGCGCTATTACGTCATCTGCCGCACCGCCCCGTCCGACCCGGCCGACCCCGCCGCCTGGCCCGCCCCCCTGGCCGCCGGCACCGGCCGCGCCTGAACCCGCTAAGGCTCGATCCACGTGCCATTGTCTTGTGCCGTAGGTTGGACAGCTTCGCTTTCATGACCGTGGAGACCGGCACGCTCAGCGGATTTCGCTCGCGATTTGCGGCTTTGCGCTGTAGCTGGGTGGGTCCGAAGAGTCCAGAGCTCAGATTCAAGCTGACCTCACTGCACCGCCGTCACCGGTGCAGGTCAAGCCGTAAACTGCACCGGACCTCTGGCTGCACCTCGACGCTGAAGGAAATCAGCCGGCTTGGCGGCCACTCAGAGGTGAAGTGTCGATGGATGCAGGCCCACCAGAGCGTAGCGAGTGGTCGCCAGACCGATGATGAAGGCGCCGACCAGGCCTGCCCGCTCGCGCGGATGATCGGGCACAACAGCGCTGATGGCCGGCGCAACTTCAGCGGCGAACACTTCCCGCAGGGTCGCGGCCACGCTTTCGCTTGTCATCGATGCGCGGACCCTCCGCCACTCGCCCCCCCGCTTTCCCCGATAATTCCCACTCCGGGCGTTATCTGGGCATGACGGCCGTTCCAGGGACACACAGGACACAACCGCTTGGTACATGCGATAATTTTGCTGTGACCAAAGCTCGCCAGTTTGAGCTGTCCGCCCGCACGCCGACCCGGCTGCGGCGGCGGACACACGAGATGGAGACGTCCACGGCCGAGGTGACCCGGTCGACCAGTGGCCGTGACGGCCGCCTGCCGGCGGACCGCGTCGGCGCGGCGCTGCTGCAGGCGCAGCGGCACTACGGCAACCGCTATACGCAGGCTCTGGTGGAAGCGGCCATGCCCGGTTCAGTCGCCCGGGCCTTGCCCGTGGCACTGCGCCGCGAGGTCGAACGGCTGGCCGGCGTGGGAATGGAGGGCGTCCGCGTCCATCACGACTCGGCACTGCCGGCGCGACTGGGCGCGGCGGCCTACACTCGCGGCTCGGACATCTTCCTCGCACCGGGCCAAGAGCGTCACCTCGCGCACGAGGCCTGGCATGTCGCGCAGCAAAGCCAGGGCCGGGTCCGCCGGAGGGTAGACGTGGACGGTATCCTGGTCGACGACTCGCCCGCCCTGGAGCGCGAGGCTGACACGATGGCGCGGCAGATCTGCACGGCCGGCCCCGGCCCCGAGGGGCCGGTGCCGCCGGCGCCGAGCCAGTCCGGCGCACCGGTCGTGCAGCGCGTGGTATCCATCGGCACGCAGGTGCTCCCGCCCAGCGACCAGCTGCCAGCCGAGTACCAGCAGTACCTGGAGAAGAACCGGCTGGTTGAGCGGTTCAAGCAACTCAACGACGAGCGCGAGCGAGTCTACATCTTCTACTCTCAACAGCACCTCGACGCGTACCTCAACAAGCTGGCCGACCCGAAGCTCCCTCCGGTGGACAAGCCCCTGGTCAGCACGCTGCCCCCGGAGCAGCTCGAGCAGGCGCATCGGTACCGGCAGGACCTCCGCTTCGCGCGGATCATGGCACCCTCGCCGAACCAGATCCCGCAGCACGGCCACGGCGCCCACGCGATCCCGATGCCGATGCTGCCGCCCCCGGGCACCGGTCAGCAGTGGGGGACGTTCACGCTGGCCTCCGATAAGCAGCGGTTGTCGATGTTCGCGAACCAGTACGAGCCGCCGCCGGCGTACACCGACCTCCTGACTTTCGGCGATCCGAGCACCCCCTCGCTGGTCACAAACCAGTCGGACCTTACCCTCGGGATGTACGTCCAGCCGCTACCCGCAAACTCGCCCTACAACAACCCCATCAAACGTGCGGACACTACATACGCGAGCATCCCCCCGTCGGCGCCCGGCGAGGGACGCGTGCGCGGGCACCCTGACAGCCTGAGCCAGAACCAGCGCAGCACGGATCCGACCGGCCTCGAGATGGACCGCGAGCGGCGCGCCTACACCGACGAGTCGGATTCGACGAGGACTGCCAACCAGGGGCCACCGATGGGCGGGGTGTCGAGCTGGCGGGAAAAGGAGATCGAGCGGCCGGCCGAGGCTAACCTGCAGCCGTTCACGCAGATCAACGTCGATCCGGTGGGGGGTTCCCTGGGCATCGCGAATCCTGAGCTCCTCTACTTCAGGCGGCCATCGGGCCAGGGGTATGACGACATCCGCATCGACAACCGGCATCGCAAGAACTACAAGAAAATGTGGGAAAATGCTGGCGAGCGCAAAGGCACCGCCATGCGCCAGTACGCCTACCAGACCGTGCTTGGCCGCGTCGACGCCAGAAATGATCCCTTCCCTGAGATGTCGGTCCGGCGCCGGGGCAAGGACTTCGACGATCCTCGTAGGAGCACCTACCCCGGGTACCAGTCGCCGCCGCGCTCGCCGTACGTGGCGTTGTCCGGCGAGGATACGTTCCCCGAGTCGGTCCCTGGCAAGGTGCGCGTGGGCGACAGGGTGATGTCCGACCGCAGGAAGGTGCCCTGCATCGTGCTGGAGGTGAGCGACTACGGCAACGGCTACAGCGCCTGCGTGCTCGAAGAGATAGGCGGCGGCACCTCTACCTTCAACGACGTGCTTCCGGGTAGGCTCCTCGAGGGGCAGAAGGTGACCGCCAGCAACGGGACGGAGTGCGTCGTGATCGGCGTTCACTCCTACAACGACGTGGCGGGCACTACCACCTGCACGCTGCGGAGGATCCCCCCACCGAAGCCGTCGAAGTGGCGCTATGCCCCTTACTAGCTCCCGCGGGTCTCATTCCTGACAGCATGGAGCCCTGTCAGCTGTCGATAATTTCTTGCGCCGACGGCGCTTGACGGCTGGCCGGTCAGGCGTTCGGTAGTCACGAGAGCCGCGCGGCCAGGGCGGCGAAGTACTTCGCGTCGGCCCGGTTGCTCGACACGGTGACCGGGGTCGCAGACAATGACACCACGATCGCGCTGATCGCCCCCTTCCACGCCGCGTCGCAAGATCCAGGCTTCACCGCAGGCGGCACAGTCAGCCTGACCGGGCGCCGGCCGCGCTGCGCGGGCTGACCAAGGACAACGGCCTGGTGGGCACGGACGGGGCCTCGACAACGCGTAACTACGACATGTCGCGGCTCATCGGCGAGCTGGCCAACAGTGTCCCAGAGCGCAGCGATACCGATGGGATCGTCGCGGAGGAAGCCCGCCGCCTGGTCCAGCGCCTGAATCTCCCAGTTGACCTGGTAGCTCACCGGGATGGCATGCCCAGGCGGCGGCCCGCTTCCTCATGCGACACGTACCGGATCGCTCCGGCCTCGCGGCGGGCCAGGTACCTGGCCCGGGCAGCGTCGAACTCCTCGTTGACCTGCTGCTCGTGCATCGCCTGGCGTAGCTGCCGGTACTCCTCGATGGGCACGACCCCCGCTACCACCTGGCCGCTATGACGAATCACGTCGTGGGTGTCACCGGCGGGCAGTTCCCTCATGAGGGCCATGGTAACGAAGTGGACCGACAGCATGACGTCACAACACGGCGGCATTCCACGATCAAGGTGGAGGCGAAGGCTAGCCCAGCCGCTGATCCGACCATGGCGGTCACCGGATGTGAGCTACAGAACGTTACCTTGGACAACGCGGCTTTATATTCCAGGGCTACGGTAGGCGGGCGACGTCCTCGCAGCAAATCCCATGGCAGCGGTCACCAGAAAGAAGACGCCGATCATGGCGAACCCGCCGCTATCGTGCCCCACAACGGTGAACAGGATCTCGATCACGCCCATGACCGCCCAGACGCTGCTGAAAACCAACATGCGGCGGACGGTCGCGAACAGACCCCACCGGCGGACATTCCCCGGCATACTGCGACGACTTCCCAGCAGAACAGCCCTTGAACCGGATGGTTGTCGAGTACGAGCCCTGCAACTCAGCCCCGGGTGGGGACCGCGGGCTCCAGGCTGGGCGCCGCCTCCAGGTTCAGCGGTATGGCTTGCCCGCTCGCGTCCGCACCGACAGCGGATTTACGGAACCCGACTGCCGGAGAATGGGAATCTAGAAGTCGGGAAACGGGAAAAAACGTTCTGGAATCCGGGAAAAAGCAGGTAGCATGAAGGTATGCATGAGGTTCTCTCCGGCTTGGCAGAACGCCGTCTGGTCAATGTTGCTGAGGCTCGTTTTGCCGAGGAGCCGGTGCTTGTCCTCAACGGGCCACGAACGGTAGGAAAGAGCACACTCCTCGATCAGCTCGCCGGGAGTCTAGGCAGGCCAGTGATCGACTGTGACGACCCGGCGACGCGATCAGCAGTGCGAGCTGACCCCGGTCGCTTCGTTGAGTCGGCCGAGCCGGTGCTGATCGACGAGTACCAGCATGTACCCGAGCTCCTCGAAGCCATCAAGGCACAGCTCAACCGGGATCTGCGCCCTAGCCGGTATGTCCTGGCCGGGTCGACGCGGTACGCCGCCGTCCCGGCGGCGGCCCAGGCGCTAACCGGCCGGGTCGATATCATTCCCGTGCTCCCGCTGACTCAGGGCGAAATCGACGGCGTCAGAGAGACGTTCGTGGCCAGCCTTCTCGATGGCGACGGGATAGCGGGACTGCCTCCGGGCGCAGCGGCCGCAACGCGGGACGAATACGCTCGGAGGTCAACGTCAGGCGGGATGCCGGTGGCCCTGCGCCGTCCGCCGGGCCGGTCGCGTTCCCGCTGGTTCGCTAACTACGTCGAACTGGTCGTTGACAAAGACGTGATGGACATATCGCGGGTCCGGCAGCGAGAGATGCTGCCTCGGCTACTGGGCCAGCTAGCCGCCCGGTCTGGGCAGGTACTCAACATCACCCCGGTCGCCGGCGCGATCGGCCTGGAGCGGTCGACAGCAGAAAACTACGTCAAGCTCCTCGAGGCTGTCTTCCTTATCTACCGCCTCCCGTCGTGGGGCACGACCCTCGGCTCCCGGGTGGTCAAGCATTCCAAGGTGCATATGGTCGACTCCGGCGTAATGGCCTGGCTGCTCAACCTCACTCCGCAAAAGATCGCCCAGTCACATCCCTCGACCCTCACCGAGTATGGCCACCTGCTCGAGACATTTGCGGTCGGTGAGATTCTCAAACAAGTCAGCTGGTCAGACGCCCCGGTAGCGGTCGGCTACTTTCGCACGGAGTCTGGCGACGAGGTAGACCTCGTCCTCGAACGCGACGACGGCCAGGTAATCGCCTTCGAGATCAAAGCAGGCACCCGCGTCAGCGGTGAAGACCTGCGCGGCCTCCGTCTCCTGAAAGACCGGCTTGGCCCGCGGCTGCAGGAAGCCGTCATCCTCTACAGCGGTCAGTACGCCTACCGCTACGAGGACTGGGCCTGGATCCTGCCACTCAGTCAAATCTGGACGTAAAACTCCTGACAGTACAAGGAGTCGTGCCGCCGATGGCCCTGATTGCACTGTTTGCACGGGTGACTCGGTCCACGAACCGGTCCACGCCTTACCATGGCGATCACCGGATGCCGTCACAGAACGTTACGACCGCCCAGCCGACCAGCGCGCCCGCGCCCGGTGGCATAGGGCCGCCCGAGGGAGCCGAACGTTGCTAACCGTCGAGCCACTGGATCTTGACAACAAGCACAAGATCATCAGGCGGGTACACCAGGAACGTGACCAGGAACGTGACCAGGCCCCCGCCGTCTGGGCCGAAATGCAGTGTGGGCGGACTCCTGCTGAGCCGGGCCACCCAGCTCCCACCGATACGCGCGTCAGACGCCGAACTGGGCCCGGACCTCCTCCCGGCTCATCCGCTGTTCCGCAGGCGGCGGACCCCTCGCCTCGGTAGCTGTCGATGCGAGCTAGGAACTCCCGCTACGCTTGGGGGTCACGCCAGGCGTCCGCCTCGAACCACCAGCGCTTGACCGTCTGCACCAGCGGTGTCACGTCACCTTGCTCGCGGGCCTGTTCGAACGCCGCATCCAGATCCTCGTCGTACCGCTGGGGGATGTCGCCATCGGCGTTGGCGGCCAGCACGGCCCGGATCGCCGTCGGCGTGCAGGCCGGGCGAGGCAGGACAGGACCTGAGGTTGCCTGGCATGCGGCGCAGTCAGCAGCTCCCCGTAGGTCGCCGTTTCGCCCAGCATAAGCGCGGCCGCCGACAGACAGCAGCCCACATCACGTTCCCGGCGCGCGAGTCTGTGGGTAAAGACCTGCTTCTCGATGCGCGGGCGGCAGACGGTTGGCGATCCGACGAGCCCTTCGCCCTTCGCTTCCGCGCGTCGCCGAGGCCCTTAGGGAGGACGTCAGCTGTGCGGGCTGTCAGCTAACCGCCGCCAGTCGTGACGCGGCCGCTCTGGCGCGGGTCTCGCTCAAACGAGGCCACCTCTCTCCAGAGGGTCTTAAGGCACTGGCGGCTCCCGGCGCAGGTCGGCCAGTTGCCTGATGGCGTCCTGGTCGCCGGTGTCGGCCGGGTGCGCAGGAGGACCTCGGCCCCATCTAGCGCGGACGGACAAGCCGCTGCGGTGCAGTCATGGCGCCTGCCCGGATTGGCTGCTCTCGCCTGCGGGCTGGGCTAGCACCTGGATCGTGGCGCCGTGGAGGCGGGCGGTCTCGAACAGGGTGGTGAGCATCTCGGCGGCCCGTTCGGCGCGGTCGAGGGGGATCCAGGTGTACCTTTTCCGTCTGGGCGCTGAACTCCTGCTCGGGCAGGCTGGTGTTGGAGAAGATCAGCACCTGCAGGACCCGGGTAGCCGGGCTGGCCCTGGGCGGTTCCGCGGCTTCGGGGGCGGCCTTTCTCCGGCGGAGCGGCAGCTTCATGTCCGGGGCTCCTCTTGCTGGCCGGCAGGGACGGGCGATGCGGCGGGCGCGTCCGCCATGGCGAGGTAGCAGGACTTGCACCCCCGGTGAGGTCCAGTTGCCGCCGAGCTCGGCAACCGATCTGGTGACCGACCGACCGGGCCACGAAGGGGCGCACGCGCAGCCGGATTTCGGCCCGCTGGTCACGGGGCTTCCGCGGGGCGGCGGGCCGGCCTGGCCCCGGTCAGCCGTGTCACCTCGGCGATCTCGTCGGCGTCGTAGGCGGTGCGCACCCCGGAGATCGACATTCCGGCGGCGCGGGCCAGGTCCTCCAGCCTGTACGGGCGGGGCCGGGTGAACTCGCGGCCGTAGGCGACGAGCAGCCGCATCCGCGCCTCCGCCGCCAGCATCGCGTTTCGCGCCGCGCCGATCTCGCCCAGCAGCGGGTCGAAGTCGTCCTCGTGCTCCAAGGACAGCCGCAGCCCCTGTTCGTATGCCTCCCGACCCTCGGCTACCTCGTCGCACAGCGCCGACCAGCCGTCTGGGTCGTCACTGTCGCCGGGAGGCTCCGGCAGTGGATGGGTCAGGTCCGTCAGGTCCGTAATGATGTCTCGCGTCGCCATATTTTACATATTACGCCATTTTTTACGATGATCGCAATTACCTGCAGTTTTCAGCCAGGATGCCGGGACGGAGGTTCGATGGCAGGCAGGTGGCGGGGCACTTCATTGTGCCGACGATGCTGATGGGGATGCCGGCCTCGCGCGGCGCATATGTGACTGCACTATGCAGTCAATGATGATAATATGCATTCATGACTGCGCTTACCATCCGAGACGTGTCCGAAGACGCCGTACGCACGATGAAGATTCGCGCGGCTCAGGCCGACCAGTCTTTGCAGGCTTACCTCCGCAGCTTGATTGAGCACGAGG
>JBEKKH010000386.1:0-7628 GCA_050010815.1 Streptosporangiaceae bacterium
GCCGAAGACGAGGAAGCGCTGGCTGGCGGTGACCCGGCCGAGCATCGGCGCGGGACAGTACACCTGCCGGAAGCTGACGAGAATGATGTTTCCGGATGTTATCCCGGCAGCTACTACGGCCGAGCCGATGATATAGAACGCGGCTCTGGGGCCTGTTGCTGTCAGCGGGATAAACATCCCGAACAACCCTGTGCCCAGCGTGCTGAGCAGCAGTGCGCGCGCTGTTCCGAGCTTTCGCGCTATGCGGCGGGCGGTCACCGCACCCAGCAGGCCGCCGATGCCGCCCGTGGCCATGAGCAGGCCGACCGCCGCCGAGCCAAATCCGGTTACCCGGACGAGGAATACGACGACCAGCGCCGTGCTGCCGCTGTAGGAGAGGTTGGCTACCGCGGGGTAGATGGTCAGCGTCCGCAAGAGCCGGTCGCGGAAGATGAACCGTGCGCCCTCAGATATCTCGGCTCGGACGGTCGTCGTGCGCTTGGGTCGCTTGCGGGGTGGTTCTCCGGTGCGGATGGATAGCAGGCATGCTGCGGATACCAGGAAGCTCCCCGCGTTGAACAACAGCGCCGCGGCGTCGCCTACTGCCTGGCCTGCCAGGCCTGCCGCGCTGCGCCCGCCAATGCTCGCTACTGATGCGCTGCCCTGCAGTTTCGCGTTGCCCTCCATCAAGTTGCCTGCTGTGACCAAGGCGGACAGGTAGACCTGATAGGCAGTGTCGAAGAACACGGCGGCAGCCCCGGCTACCAGCGCGACGCCAAGGAGTTGCCCGGTCGTCAGCACGCCCATCCATGCCGCCACGGGCAGGCTCGCGTACAGGAGCGCGGAGACGATGTCGCAGATGACCATCAGCGCCCGGGAGGGCAGCCTGTCGACCCAGGCACCGGCTGGAAGCCCGATAATGAGCCAGGGCAGGTACGCCGCTGCGGTCAGGGCCGCGACGGCGAAAGTACTCGCATGCACTACCGCGACGGCCAGGAGCGGCACTCCGACCGCTGCCATGGAATTACCAATTCCGCTGACCGTCTCGCCGGTCCACAGCAATCGGAAGTTCCGATGCCACAGCAGACCGCCAAACCGATGCGGGGTGACGCTAGCGTCCTGCTCCCTGGTCTGCACTCGTTGAGCCTGTTCTCCCAGAGCCCGGTCGACACTGCGGACGCGAAACTGCATCCAGCAACCCGCTGCTGAATTAACGTCTCAGCTTTCGTGTCGGTCAGTTTGCCCATACATTGCACAACGGATGCGCCAGTTAGCGCATAGCGAAATGTCCCTGCACTGGTCTGACCAATCTCGCGGGCACTGTGCGGATCTGGTGCGCCACCCGATCCACCGACAAGCCCGGATCCACCACGCTCTCGTGCAACGGGTGCGGGCGGGAGACGGATGGGCCTACCCGGGACTTTGGCGGCCTATCGTGGGGTACTCATATGTGAGCACTCATGATTTACTAGTCGGGTGAATCCGACTCGGCTGTTCGTGCTGGGGGCCCTGGCCAAGCGCGGGCCGATGTACGGCCACCAACTGCGGCGCGATGCCCGGATGGACCGGGCCGAGCTGTGGTCCGACGTGCGCCCGGGGTCGCTGTACGGGGCGTTGCACCGGCTGGCCGCGGAAGGGCTCATTGAGGCGCTGCGCACCGAGCAGGCCGGCAACCTGCCGGCCCGCACGGTCTACGCGATCACCGACGAAGGGCGCCGCGAGCTTGAGGTCCTGCGCGCGGAAGCGTGGCTGGAGGCCGGGCTGCGTCCCGATCCGGTCGACCTGGCCCTGGCCATGAGCAGCGGCCTGGACGAGGACACCTTGCGCGGGTACCTGGACGACCGGATCCGGGCCCTGTCGGCTCAGGCGGCTCAGTTCGATCACCACCGGGACCGGGCCTGGCCGGACCAGACCGTGGCCGATGACCTGGTCGTCGAGCATGCACGGCTGCGGATGGAAGCCGAGCTGGCCTGGCATAAGCTCGTGCTCGACCGGGTCGGCAAGCTGGCCGCCGGCAGTGAGCACCGGGGCCAGCCGTGACGGTGCGGCCGTTGCGCCTGCTCGGTGACCCGGTGCTGCGCACCTCGTGCGACCAGGTGCTGCGATTTGACGCCGCCCTGGGCCGGCTGGTTCAGGATCTCCTGGACACCGTGCAGGTGCCCGGCCGGGCCGGGCTGGCCGCCAACCAGATCGGCTCCAGCCTCGCCGTGTTCTCCTACAACACCTGCGGCCAGCTCGGTTACGTGATTAACCCGGTGCTCACCGAGGCCAGCGGAAGCCAGGACGGACCGGAAGCATGCCTGTCCATCCCCGGCGTCTCCGCCATCCGGCCGCGGGCAACCCGCGCCGTGGTCACCGGCGTCGACCTTCGCCAGCAGCCGGTCGCGGTCACCGGGACCGGCGAGCTGGCCCGCTGCCTGCTGCACGAAACCGGCCACCTGCGCGGCGAGCTCTACATCGACGGGCTCAGCGGCGCCGAACGCCGCGCCGTGCTGCGTGAACTCCGCCAGCGGCCCCGGCTCTCAACCGCCCCTATTTACCCTTGATCACGAAGAGTTGACAGTCTGGGCAGACTGTGAAGTCTTCGCGATCATGGAAAGTCAGCGGAAGTCGCGGCTGGGGACGGATGCTGTCACGCGGAGCGGGCGCAGGGTGGCGGCGACCAGGTTGACGGCGCCGCTGGTGCGCTCGATCCGGCCGCCGATGACCAGGGCGGGCGCGACCGTGGCGATCCGGCGGTAACGGTCCCACACCTGGGGCGGGCAGATGACGTTCAGCATGCCGGTCTCGTCCTCCAGGCTGATGAACACCACGCCGCGGGCGGTCGGCGGGCGCTGCCGGTGCGTGACCAGGCCGGCCACGGCCACGTCGGACTCGCCGGGCACCGACTTGGCCGCCGCCACGGTGAGCACCTGCCGGGCCTGCAGCGTCGCCCGGATGTGGGCCAGCGGGTGGGTGCCGTAGGTGCTGGTGGCCCACAGGTCGGCCAGCGTTTCCTCGGCCGGCGTCATGGCCGGCAGGGGCGGGGCGTCCAGGCCGGTGGCGGTCCCGGGCAGCTGCCCCTCGCGCAGTGAGGCGGCGGCTCCGGCGGCCCACAGCGCGGCCCGCCTGCTCAGCCCGAAACCGCCGAACGCGCCCGCGGTGGCCAGCGCCTCAAGCGCCGCGGCCGGCAGCTGCGTCCGGGTCGCGAAATCCTCCAGGTCACGGTAGGGGCGCCCGGCCGCCACCCGGTCGGCAACGATGCGGGATAGGTTCCGCACGCTGGCCAGGCCGAGGCGGATAACCGGCCCGGCGCTCAGGCCGCCCCCGGCACTCAGGCCGCCCGCGGGGCCAGGGCCGGGGCGTTCCAGCGTGGCCAGCGCCTCGCTGGCGTTCACGTCCGCGCCGAGCACGGTGACCCCGTGCCGCCGCGCGTCGTTGATCAGGCTGTGCGGGGCGTAGAACCCCATCGGCTGGTTGCGCAGCAGCGCGGTGGTGAACGCGGCCGGGAAGTACCGTTTCAGCCAGGCGCTCGCGTAGACCAGGTAGGCGAAGCTGATCGCGTGCGACTCGGGGAACCCGAAGCTGGAGAAGGCGAGGATCTTGGCGTAGATGTCCTTGGCCACCGCGGGTCCGATGCCGCGCTCGGCCATCCCGTCCAGCAGGCGCTGGCGGAGCTCCTCGATGCGTTCGGGGGCCCGCTTGGCGCTCATGGCCTGGCGCAGGCGGTCGGCTTCGTTCGGAGAAAATCCGGCACAGTCGATGGCCAGCTGCATCATCTGCTCCTGGAACAACGGCACGCCCAGCGTCTTGGTCAGGGCCGGCCGCATCAGCTCGTGCGGCATCGCCGCCTCCTCCAGGCCGTCATGTCGGCGCAGATAGGGATGGACCGAACCGCCCTGGATCGGGCCCGGCCTGATCAGCGCGACCTCGACGACCAGGTCGTAGAACTTGCCCGGCCGCAGCCGCGGCAAGGTGGCCATCTGGGCCCGGGACTCCACCTGGAACACGCCAACCGTGTCCGCCTCGGCCAGCATCTGGTAGACGGCCGGGTCCTCCTGCGGGATCGTGGCCATCGTCCAGCGCTCGCCGTGATAGGAGGTGACCAGGTCAAAGCAGTCGTGCAGCGCGGCCAGCATGCCCAGGCCGAGCAGGTCGAACTTGACCAGGCCGGCGTAGGCGCAGTCGTCCTTGTCCCACTGCAGCACGGTGCGGCCCGGCATCCGGGCCCACTCGACCGGGCACACCTCCCCCACCGGCCGGTCGCAGATCACCATGCCGCCGGAATGGATGCCCAGGTGCCGCGGCAGCCGCAGCAGCTGGGTGGCCAGCTCGATCACCGCGGCCGGGGCGCCGTCCGGATCGCCGGGCTCCAGCGCCTCCCCCGCCTCGGCCGCTCCCGGCCCGATCTGGCGAACCCAGGCGTCCGACTGCGCCGGGGTAAACCCGAGCGCGCGGCCTGCGTCCCGCAGCGCCATCCGCGGCCGGTAGGAGATGACGTTGGCGACCTGGGCGGCCCGGGTCCGGCCGTACGTGCCGTAGACGTACTGGATGACCTCCTCGCGGCGGCGGTGTTCGATGTCCAGGTCGATATCCGGCGGCCCGTCCCGGCCCTGCGACAGGAACCGCTCGAACAGCAGGTGGTGCGAGACCGGGTCGACGCTGGTAATGCCGATCGCGAAGCACACCGCCGAGTTGGCCGCCGAACCCCGGCCCTGGCACAAGATGTTCTCGTCCTCGCAGAACTTCACGATGTCGTGGACGATCAGGAAGTAGCCGGGGAACTCCAGCTGCTCGATCACGTCGAGTTCCCTGGCGATCTGCGCATACGCGCCGGGAACCCGCTCGGCCCCCGGCGGCCCGTATCGCGACGGCGCCTTGCGGGCCACCAGCTCGCGCAGCCAGCTCGCCTCGGTGTACCCGGCCGGGACACCGAAGTCAGGCAGCTTCGGCGCGATCACGCCGAAGTCGAACGCGCAGTCCCGGCCCAGCGCCACGGTCCGCTCGAGCACCCCCGGGTAGCGCCGCAGCAGCGCGGCCATCTCCGCGCCGGAGCGCAGGTAGGCGGTGCCCGCCGCGGGCAGCCAGCCGTCCATCTCGGCCAGGCTGCGCCGGGCCCGGATCGCGGCCAGCGCCTGGCCGAGCCGTGCCTGCGAGGGCGCGGCGAAGTGCACGTTGCCGGCTGCCACCAGGCCGACGTCGGCCAGCGCCGCCAGCCGGGCCAGCACGTCGTTGCGCTCGTCGTCGCCCGGATCGCGACGGCAGTTCAGCTCGACCATCACGTTTTCGTGGCCGAACATGCCGGTCAGCTTGGCCAGCTCCCGCCAGGCCGCGTCCGGGCCCCCGGCGGCGAGCGCGGCGGGCACGGATCCCTTGCGGCACCCGGTCAGCACGACCCAGTGACCGCCGTGCGCGCTGGCCAGCGCATCGGTGTCGTAAACCGGACGCCCCTTGGCCCCACCCGCCAGCTGGGCGGCGCTGATCACCGCGCACAGCCGGGCGTAGCCTTCCGGGTCCCGGGCCAGGACCAGCAGATGACGTCCTTCCGGGTCGGGCACGCCGGTCTGGCCCCTGGGCAGGCCGAGACTGAGCTCGGCGCCGAACACCGTGCCCATGGTCACGCCGGTCTCGCGCAGTCTCGCCGCGGCCTGCGCGAACTGCGGGACCCCGTACATCCCGTCGTGATCGGTGAGGGCGAGCACCTCAAGCCCGAGCCGGGCCGCCTCGGCGACGAGCTCGGACGGGGTGGCCGCCCCGTCCAGGAAGCTGAACGAGGAATGGCAGTGCAGTTCGGCCCAGGGAATACCCGCCGCGACCACCGCGTCCGCCCGTCGGGCCACCGCCTGCTTCGGACGCGAACGGCCCGGTGCGCGCTGGCCCTGTCCGGGGCCGGGCTGGCTTTCAGCGGGAGCACTGTGGGCCCGCCAGGACATCCGCCGCTGGAGCTCCCGCCAGGGAACCGGCGGGTTATCCCAGCCCACGGCCGGCCGTCAAAAGTAGCCCGCCTCGATCAGCCAGCGGCTGTCCCGCACCACCGCCAGCCAGGCCCGCCCGTCGTGGGTGGCGAGCTGGAACCTGGCCCGCCTGCGGGCCGCACTCGGGTCCCACCAGCGCTCGGACAGTGGCCACGGACCGGCCCAGGCGGTGATCTGCCGCGGCGGCTCGCGGCCGATCACCAGCCGCGCGGGCGCGGCCGACAGCACGCACCGCCCGGTGACGGTGACCAGGTGCCCGTCATCGTCGGTCACTTCCGCCTCCAGGGCGACCGGGTAAACGACACCGGGCGCCGCCCCCGTGACCCGCCCGGGCCACGGCGGCCCCACGGCCAGTCTCGGTTCCCTCTTTTCTCCGAACGGAATGTGGCTCACCTGCTCGGAAACGTTCCTGCCGCCTCCCGGGACCGGCCGCAGGACCGCCTCGTGCCCGAGCATGGCCTGCACCCGCATGGCGGCCCGCGCAACCCGGTCGCTGACCACGGTCTCCCCCCAGAGCGCGAGCTGGTGGCCGGTGGCGCGGACCACCTGATCGGGCACCAGCCGGAGCATTCCGATGCCGCCCTGGGCGTACTGGCCGTCCTCCGGCGCGGTCCGCCAGCCGTCCAGCTGCCAGCGGACCCGGTCGGCGAGCGCGGCCGCGGTCAGCAGCCCGTCGTGCCGCCACAGCCTGCTGTTCTCCTGCCCGTCCGCCCAGCGGACCCGAACCTGCACGCGGACGCAGGTCAGCCCGCGGGCGGCCAGGCCGTCGTGCAGTTGGTCCGCGAGCGTCTTGGCCTCGAACACCACGGGCTCGGCCAGCGGTTCCGGCGGGTCGAATTCCCGGGCCACGGACAGGTCGTCAGCGGGCGGGCGGGCCGCGAGCGGGCGGGGATCCAGGCCGCAGGCCAGCCGGTGCATGGCTTCTCCCGTGTCACCGAACCTGCTGGCCACATCGCTGACCGGCAGGGCGGCGAGGTCGCCGAGGGTGCCGAGGCCAAGCCGCCTGAACAGCCCGGCCAGGTCGCCGGCGGCCAGGACGCTCACCGGCTGCCCAGCCAGGAACCCGGCTGTCCCGCCCGGCGGTATGACCAGGACCGGCCCGGCGGGGCCAGCGGGGGCAATGGGAGCGGCGGGAACGGCGGGGACGGTAGGAGCAGTGGGAACGGCGGGAACGGCGGGAACGGCGGGAGCAGTGGGAACGGCGGGAACGGCAGTAACGGCGGGAGCAGTGGGGACGACAGGAATTGGCGAGCTAGCTGAGCGGGCGGCGAGCAGGGCGGCGAATATCCCGTCGGCGATACCGACACGCGATTCCACGCCGAGTCTGGCTACGGCGGCGATGATTTTGCTGGCCAGCGCGGCCTCGCCGCCGAAGTAACGGGACGGCCCCCTGGCGCCGAACGCGCACACCCCCGGCTCGGCCACCTCGACCTGCGGGCAGAAGCCGGTCACCATGGTGATCACCTGCTCGAACAACCGCGCCGTCTGCGGGTCCGGGGGGATCGGATCGGGGCCGCAGAACTGAGGGCAGCGCAGGACCATGATCCGCGACGGGACCGGGTCCGTCTTCCGCGGCCTCATCCGGGCGGCCTTGTCCGGCGCGGTCATCATGATCGCGGCGTAGAAACCTCGGCCTTCAGGCTGGGGAGGAAACGCCGCTTCACCCCCCCGGAAATGTCAGTGCTATCCGATAGT
>JBEKKH010000387.1:0-7603 GCA_050010815.1 Streptosporangiaceae bacterium
GATCGGGGAACGGACTAACGTCACCGGCTCGAAACGGTTCAGGCGGCTGATCGAATCGGGTGACTACCAGGGCGCCGTCGCCGTCGCGCTCGAGCAGGTCCGCGGCGGCGCGAACCTGCTCGACGTGAACATGGACGCCGACCTGCTCGACAGCGAGCAGGCCATGACCACCTTCCTGAACCTGATCGCGACCGAGCCCGAGGTGGCCAGGATCCCGGTCATGGTCGACAGTTCCCGGTGGAGCACCCTCAAGGCCGGGCTGAGGTGCCTCCAGGGCAAGGGCGTGGTCAACTCGATCAGCCTCAAGGAGGGGGAGGAACCGTTCCTGGAGCAGGCCAGGCACATCCGCGCGCACGGCGCCGGGGTGGTGGTGATGGCCTTCGACGAAAAGGGGCAGGCCGACACCGTGCAGCGGAAGGTGTCGATCTGCGGCCGAGCCTATGACCTGCTGACCCAGCAGGCGGGGTTCGCGCCGCAGGACGTCATCTTCGATCCGAACGTGCTCGCCGTCGCGACCGGGATCGCCGAGCACAACGGCTACGCGAAGGCGTTCATCGACGCGCTGCCGCTGATCAAGCAGCGCTGCCCCGGGTCCAGGACCAGCGGCGGCATCTCCAACCTGTCGTTCTCCTTCCGCGGCAACGAGGTCGTCCGCGAGGCGATGCACTCGGCGTTCCTGTTCCACGCCATCACGGCCGGGCTGGACATGGGCATCGTCAACGCCGGCCAGCTCGCGGTCTACGCCGATATCCCGGCCGACCTGCTCGAGCTGGTCGAGGACGTGATCTTCGACCGGCGGGCCGACGCCACCGACCGGCTGGTGGCGTTCGCCGAGACGGTGAGCGGCCCAGGCACCGCCCGCGTGGTGGACCTGGCCTGGCGGGAGGCTCCGGTGGAGCAGCGCCTGGCGCACGCGCTGGTGCACGGCATCACCGACTTCGCCGAGGCCGACACCGAGGAGGCCAGGCAGCAGGCCGCCCGGCCGCTGGACGTGATCGAGGGGCCGCTGATGGACGGCATGAAGATCGTGGGTGACCTGTTCGGCGCGGGGAAGATGTTCCTCCCGCAGGTGGTCAAGAGCGCGCGGGTGATGAAACGCGCGGTGGCCTACCTGGAGCCCTACATGGAAGCCGAGAAGGAGCAGGCGCGGCTGGACGGGCGGGCCGGCGCCGATCGCGGTCAGGGCAAGATCGTGCTCGCCACGGTCAAGGGCGACGTCCACGACATCGGCAAGAACATCGTCGGGGTCGTCCTGGGCTGCAACAACTACCAGGTTATCGACCTTGGGGTGATGGTCCCCGCCGCGAGAATCCTGGACACCGCGGTGGCCGAGGGCGCCGACGCGGTGGGCCTGTCCGGCCTGATCACCCCGTCGCTGGATGAGATGGTCAACGTGGCCACCGAGATGCAGCGCCGCGGGCTGAAGCTGCCGCTGCTCATCGGGGGCGCCACCACCTCACGCCAGCACACCGCCGTGCGCATCGCCCCGGCCTACGACGGCACCACCGTGCACGTGCTCGACGCGGCCCGGGTGGCCGGCGTGGTCGGCGACCTGCTCGACGACGACCGGGCCCAGGCGCTGGCCGTCAGCAACGCGGCGGACCAGCAGCAGCTGCGGGAAAAGCACGAGGCCAGCCAGCGGCGTCCGCTGCTCACCCTGGAGCGGGCCCGGGCGAACCCCGACCGGGTCCCGTTCGACGACCTGCCCGTCCCGTCGTTCACCGGCCTGCGCGCCGTCTCACCCGACCTGGCCACGCTGCGCGGCCTGATCGACTGGCAGTTCTTTTTCCTGGCCTGGGAGCTCAAGGGCAAGTACCCCGCGATCTTGAACCAGCCGGTGGCGCGCGAGCTCTTCGACGAAGCCAACACCCTGCTCGACGAGATCGTCGCCGGCGGCCTGTTCCGCGCCCAGGGCGCCTACGGCCTCTGGCCCGCGCACTCCGACGGCGATGACATCGCGATCGAGGCGGGCGGCGACCGCCTCCGGCTGCCGATGCTGCGCCAGCAGACGGCCAAGCCCCCCGGCCGGCCCAACCGGTGCCTGGCCGACTACGTGGCCCCGGCGGCCGATCACCTCGGCGGGTTCGCGGTCGCCATCCACGGTGCCGACGAGCTGGCCGCCCGCTACGAGGAGCGCCGCGACGACTACCAGTCGATCATGGTCAAGGCCCTGGCCGACCGGCTCGCCGAGGCGTTCGCCGAGTACACCCACCTGCAGGCCAGGCGCGACTGGTACGAGCCGGACGCAGACCCGGACGCCAGCCAGCTGCTGGCCGAGGGCTTCCGCGGTATCCGCCCGGCGTTCGGCTATCCGGCCTGCCCGGATCACAGCCCCAAGCGGACCCTGTTCGGCTTGCTTGAGGCGGGATCGCTCGGCATGACGCTGACTGAATCCTGCGCGATGACCCCCGCCGCCAGCGTCAGCGGGCTGCTGTTCGCCCACCCGCAGGCGCGCTACTTCACCGTCGGCCGCATCGGCCGGGACCAGGCCGCGGACTACGCCCGCAGGCAAGGCGTCAGCCTCCGCGAAGCCGAACGCTGGCTGCGTCCCAACCTGGCCTACGACCCGGCGTAGCCGGGGAACCTAGCCGGGGAACCTAGCGGGGGAGGCCCTAGCCGGGGAGGGCGGAGCGGCGCCAGGCGCCGGGGCCCGGGCTCGGCGCCACGCGCAGCCCCGCGCCCCGGTGGGACCACGCGGACCGCGCCGGGGCGGGCGCCGCGCCGTCGCCGGCCGCGCGGGCCGCCATCAGCACGGCGACCAGGGCGGCGATCTCTTCCGGCGTGGCGTCGCCGCGGACCACCCGGAGCAGTTGCGGGGCGGCCGGCTGATCGCTGTCAGGGGGATGTGTCACCACGGTCCGTTCAGTATAAAAAGTTCTAGCCGCGGGATCTACCGAGGCTGATGCCGAACTCCCGGTGGACCCGCTCCCAGAACGCGTCCCGCAGCCACTCGCGGGCCTCCTGGTAGGGGCGCAGCGAAAGACCGAGCTCCTTCTCCGCGTCGACAAGCAGTTCCTTGTCGATGACGGGCGGCAGGATCGGGCCGGGCAGCAGGTCCCTGATGTTGTCCCGGCCGCGGGTCAGGATCCACTTCTGCGCGACGTGCTCGCCTGCCTCCTCGACCCGCATCCGGTCGGGTCCGAGCCGGGGCATCGGGCCGGTGGACGTGACGCTGGCCGGCCAGCTGCCGGACGGGAGCACCGGATGCGCGCCGGTCCGGCTGGTCGGCTGGGGGCCGGCCGCCCTGATATGCCGCTCGCCGAACAGCTGGGCCGGGGAGGGCACCGTGGCCTGCGGTCCCAGTGCCGGGTCCGAGCGCACCTGCTCGACGGCGGCCGGGTTCTTGGTGAAGTAGGGCCGCAGGAACGCGGCATCCAGGACGTCGACCGTGTCGGATTCCCAGACCAGCCGCTCGGCCTGGTTGGTGCCGTACGGCGGCTCGATGCCCCACAGGTGCACACGAACCCCGTAGGCCTGGGCGGCCTCGACCGCGGGCACCATGTCCTCGTCGCCCGCGATGAGCACCGCGTCGGTGATGGCCCGGTGCCGGGCCAGCGCCTCCATGTCCGCCCTGATCTGCGCGTCCACGCCCTTTTGCTGACCGCGCGCGTTCAGGTTGCCGAGCCTGAGCTTGACCCAGGGCATCTGCGCGATGACCCGCTGGTCGATGGTCGGCACCCGGTCCCGGGCCGCGTCGTACCAGTAGACGCGGAGCAGCTCGCCGCGGATCAGCTCGTCGGCGTGCTTGGTGACCACCTGGATCAGCGGGACGGCGTCGACCCGGAAATCACGGCGGGAACTCGATCCGAACAGCAGTTCGCCCGCCGCGGCGTAGATATACCCGACGTCCACCATGACCGCGTAGCGGGCCAGGATGGGAAGCGGGGCGGCGAATTCGGTCATCATCTTTGACTGTAGGCCAGCCTGCCGCGTGCGCGTGCCAGATGTATCACTTTTGGCGGCGGATCGGATCTACCTAGTAACTCTTTGTAGTCATAGCGTTCTAGAGCGGAATGTTGCCGTGCTTCTTCGGCGGCAGCGTCTGCCGCTTGGACCGCAGGCTGCGCAGCGCGCGGGTGACCGCGAGCCTGGTCTCGGCCGGCCGGATGACCACGTCGACGTAGCCGCGGTCGGCCGCGATGTACGGGTTCGCCAGGGTGTCCTCGTACTCGGTGATCCGCCGGGCGCGCAGCTCGTCCGGGTCGTCGGCGGCCGCGAGTTCCCGCCGGTGCAAGATGTTCACCGCGCCCTGCGCGCCCATCACCGCGATCTGCGCGGTCGGCCAGGCCAGGTTGACGTCCGCGCCCAGGTGCTTGGAGCCCATCACGTCGTAGGCGCCGCCGTAGGCCTTCCTGGTGATCACCGTCACCTTGGGCACGGTGGCCTCGGCGTAAGCGTAGATGAGCTTGGCGCCGCGCCTGATGATCCCGCGCCATTCCTGGCTGATGCCGGGCAGGAACCCGGGGACGTCGACGAAGGTCAGGATCGGGACGCTGAACGCGTCGCAGGTCCGGACGAAGCGGGCCGCCTTCTCCGACGCGTCGATATCGAGACAGCCGGCGTAGTGCATCGGCTGGTTCGCCACCACCCCGACCGAGGCGCCCTCCACCCGGCCGAAGCCGACCACGATGTTCGGCGCGAAGCCTGCGTGGATCTCGAGGAACTCGCCGTCGTCCAGGACCCGGGTGAGCACGTCGTGCATGTCGTAGGGCTGGTTGGGTGAGTCGGGGATGAGCGTGTCGAGCTCGGCGTCGGATTCGATGGCTTCGAGCTCGTCGTCGGCCACCAGCCGAAGGGGCTCCTCCAGGTTGTTCGAGGGCAGGTAGGACAGCAGGTCGCGGGCGAAATCGATGCAGTCCTGCTCGTCGGTGGCCTGGTAGTGGGCCACGCCGGACTTGGTGCCGTGCGCGTGCGCGCCGCCGAGGTCCTCGAAGCTCACGTCCTCACCCGTCACCGTCTTGATCACGTCCGGGCCGGTGATGAACATGTGCGAGGTGCCCTCGACCATCAAGACGAAGTCGGTGATGGCGGGGGAGTAGACGGCGCCGCCCGCGCACGGGCCCATGATCAACGAGATCTGCGGGATGACGCCCGAGGCCATCACGTTGCGGTAGAAGATCTCGGCGAACAGGCCGAGGGCCACCACGCCTTCCTGGATCCGGGCGCCGCCGCCGTCGTTGATGCCGATGACCGGGCAGCCTGTCTTCAGCGCGTGATCCATGATCTTGACGATCTTCTCGCCGTAGACCTCGCCGAGTGAACCGCCGAAAACGGTGAAATCCTGGCTGAACACGCAGACCGGCCGCCCGTCCACGGTGCCGTACCCGGTGACGACGCCGTCCCCGTAGGGCCGGTTGGCCTCGATGCCGAAGTCGGTGGCCCGATGCCGGGCCAGCTCGTCGAACTCGGTGAACGAGCCCTCGTCGCACAGGAGCTGGATCCGCTCCCGCGCGGTCAGCTTGCCCCGGTCGTGCTGCTTGGCCACCGCCTGCTCGGAGCCGGCGTGCACGGCTTTGTGCCGTCGCCGTTCCAGATCGGCGATCTTCCCCGCGGTCGTGTGCGGGTCGGGACCGGGCTCGGGTCCGTGTCCGGTTTCGGCGATCTGTGTGGTCATGCCCACCAGGCTAGCGGGCAGGTCAGCCCGGGGCATTACGCTCTGACCGTGAACAGGGACAGAGATAGTGACCGGGCCGCGCTGCCCGAGCCAATGCGCCACGATGTCCGGCTGCTGGGCGACGTCCTCGGTGAGGTTGTCCGCGAGTCCGCCGGACCGGAGCTGCTGGCCGACGTGGAGCAGCTCAGGCACGCGGTGATCGCCGCGCGCCGCGGCGGGGCGGGTGCCGATCGGGCCAGCGACGACATCGCCGCGCTGGTCGCGTCGTGGAACGTGACCAGGGCCGAACTCATCGCCCGGGCCTTCGCCGTCTACTTCCATCTGGCCAACCTGGCCGAGGAGCACCAGCGCATCCGGAACCTGCGCGAGCGCGATACCGGCGCCGAGCCGGTGCGGGAATCGCTCGCCGCCGCCGTCGCCGAGCTGACCCATGACAGCGGGCGCGAGCACCTCGAGGAGCTGCTCGCGTCGCTGCGCGTCCACCTCGTGCTCACCGCGCATCCCACCGAGGCGCGCCGCCGGGCCGTGGTGGCCGCGCTGCGCCGGATCAGCGAGCTGCTGCACGTGCTGGATGACCCGCGCGCCGGGGCCGCGGACCTGGCCGAGGCGCGGCGGGTGCTGCGCGAGAACGTCGATCTGCTGTGGCGGACATCACAGCTGCGGGTCAACGCGATGGACCCGATCGACGAGGTCCGCACGGTCATGACCGCGTTCGACGAGACCCTGTTCGAGGTGGTGCCCACCGTCTACCGCGAACTTGACCGGGCGCTGGCCGGGCCGGACAGCGGCCAGGTCCGGACGGAGGTGCCGGCGTACCTGCGGTTCGGCAGCTGGGTGGGCGCGGACCGGGACGGCAATCCGTTCGTCACCGCCCAGGTCACCCGCGAGGCGGCCACCATCGCCGCCGACCACGTGCTGCGCGCGCTTGAAGTCGGCACGACCCGGCTCGGCCGGGCGCTGACCGTGCACGAGGCGACGACGCCGCCCGCGCCGGTGCTGCGCCGCGCCCTGGCCGCGGCCTCGGCCGCGCACCCGGAGCTGCTGGCCGAGATCACCGAACGATCACCGCAGGAGCCGTACCGCACCTACCTGCTGTACGTGGCGCAGCGGCTGGCCGCGACCCGGGTCCGGCACGCGGACCTGGCCTATCCGGGACCCGCGGCGTACCTGGCCGACCTGCGCGTGGTGCAGACCGCCCTGGCCGAGGCGGGCGCGGTCCGGCAGGCGTTCGGTGACCTGCAGCATCTCATCTGGTCGGCCGAGACCTTCGGGTTCCACCTGGCCGGGCTGGAGGTACGCCAGCACAGCGAGGTGCACGCCCGGGCTCTGACCGAGCTGCGCGCCGCCGGACCGCCCGGCATCGAGAACGGCTACGGGGCTGGCCCGGACGGCGGCCCCTGGTCGGCCCAGTCGTCGGCCCAATGGTCGGCCCAATGGTCGGCCCAATGGTCGGCGGAGACCGAAGAGGTGCTGGCGACGATGCGCGCGGTGGCCTGGGTCCAGGACCGGTTCGGGACGGATGCGTGCCGGCGGTACGTGGTCAGCTTCACCCGGTCGGCCGGCGACATCGCCGCGGTCTACGAGCTGGCCCGCTACGCGACGGCCGGCGGCCGGGCCCCCGAGCTGGACGTGGTCCCGCTGTTCGAGAGCGCCAACGACCTGACCAACGCGCCAGACGTGCTGACCGGCATGCTCGAGCTTCCGGAGGTTACGCAGCGGCTCGCCGGCAACGGCCGGGAACTCGAGGCGATGCTCGGGTACTCCGACTCGGCCAAGGAACTCGGGCCGGCCAGCGCGACCCTGCGGCTGTTCGACGCCCAGGCGAGGCTGGCGCAGTGGGCCGCCGCCCACCGCATCAGGCTGACCCTGTTCCACGGCCGGGGCGGCGCGCTCGGCCGCGGCGGCGGCCCGGCCGGCCGCGCCGTGCTCGCCCAGGCGCCTGGTTCGGTGAACGGGTCGTTCAAGGTCACCGAGCAGGGCGAGGTCATC
>JBEKKH010000388.1:0-7598 GCA_050010815.1 Streptosporangiaceae bacterium
CTGGGCGAGTACGAGCAGGCCATGTTCCCGCGCGCCGCCGAAGCAGCCGGAGCCGAAGACATCTTCGACCTCATGCTCGGCGACAACACGCCCCACAGCTGGATCGCCATGATGAACGGCGGCGAGCAGGCATCGTGAGTCCTGCCGCGGCCGGCACGCCCTCGCGCCGGCCTGGACTCCGGCCGCTTCAAGATGTGCCGGAACTGAAAAACCCCCGGGGCGGCCGGGCTATCGCGTCGGTGATGAGCGTGTCGGCCCTTCTTCTTCTGGCCAGTTTTGATGATCTTGGACCGACGGTCACCGCCGCAGGCAGCCGCCGGTCCAGGATCATCGTGGGGGCCCTCAGTTAGGGCTCGGGCCTGGCGGCTACGGGCTGCCATGTCACCAGATCGAATTCGTTGCCCTCCGGGTCGGCGAACGTGGTCTGGCGGACCGCCGCCACGCCCGGTGGCAGCGCCTCAGGCGGGAGCTTGATCTCGTTGAGCGGCCTGGCGCCCAGGCCGGTCAGCCGCTCGGTCTCCTCGTCGTGGCGGTCGGTGACCAGGACAGGATGGACGCTGTTCTTGGCCGTCCCGGGCCCGGAGGGGTTGTGCAGGATCATCCGGGGGCCGCTGTCGGGGCCGGTGGTGTCGACCGCCGTGTCCCCGGCGACCGCGCCCGGGCTGACCGGGCGGCCGAGGGCCTTGCCCCAGAAGCCGGCCAGGGCGGCGGGATCGGCGGAGTCGATGGTCAGGGCGGCGAAACTCAGGGTGACGGTGGTGGTCATGGCTCCTCCTGGTGCCAGCGAAAGGTTGATACATCAACCATAAACCCCTTTGGTTGATGCGTCAACCAAGGAGTAGCATGGGCGCATGCCGACGGAACCGGACTGGCTCGATCCCCGCGAAGACCGCGCCTGGCGGGCCTTCCAGCACGTGCACCACCAGCTCACCCTGCGCCTGCGCCAGCATCTGCTGCAGGACTCCGGACTGACCGAGGCCGACTACGAGATCCTGGCCGTGCTCTCGGAGCACCCCACGGGCCATATGCCCGCGCAGGAACTGGGTGCCCTCGTGCAGTGGGAGAAGAGCCGGCTCTCCCACCAGGTCCGGCGCATGCAGGAGCGAGGGCTGATCGCCCGCGAACCCAACCCCGCCGACGGCCGCAGCGCCATGATCTGCCTTCTGCCCGCCGGACGCCGCGCCATCAAGGACGCAGCGCCCCAGCACGTGCATAATGTCCGCCGGCATTTCATCGACCTGTTCACCCCCGCCGAACTCGACACCCTCGCCGCCCTCAACGAACGAGTCGTGCGTCACCTCACCGAGGAAACCTTCCCCGGAAAACCCGCCCCCGACGAGCCCGCGCTCCCGCACTGAGCGGCTGACCGGACCACGCAGCAGGAACCGGAAAGGTCACACAGCAAGGACGCGGCCGCAGCATTCCTCGACGCTCCCGGGCCCAGCGCGCCACGCGCGCAAGCGCATTGATCAGGCTCCCGCTGTCCTCGTATCCTTCCGGAACCAGTGCCCCGACCTGGATCTCACCCACCGCCTGCCAGCGTCCCATCCGGGCCCCACCGCATCGGCGCGCGGACGCACAGAACACCCAGCTACGGATGTCTTCAATACAGTCGATGGGTCTTGGCGGCGTGGGGTTCCCGCGAAACTCGGGCGGCGGGGGAGCGTGCGGGTGGTCACGGGCCGGCGTTACTGGCGACAGGTGTGCTGCCCGTTCGCCGGCCGGCGCCGTAACCGGTTCCAGGGTGCCGGATGACGGCCGGGCTGTCCAGCCGGGCCGGCGGGGATCCAGGCGTGATCGCGGTGAACGGGCGGCAGGCGGGGCCGCCGGGATAGATGATGGCGGTGTGCTGCCCGTGACGCCGTATGGTCCTTGGTGCTTCGCGCCCGGAATACAGTCTGGCGGTGGGGGCGATCTTGCGGGCTGGGGTACTGTCGCTTCGAGCACGCCGATCAGATTCGGCTTTCCCCGCGCCGTCCCCCGGGCAGCCTCGTTCCTGCTGGTTCACAAGGGAAAGCGAGGCGGCGATGGCCGCGAGGAAAGGCAAGGCGGACGGCGCCGGGGTGCCTGGGCACGGCGGTGACGGCGCGGAGGTGGCCGAGGAGAGCACGCAGGTCGTGGCGTACGCGGCCGCGATCGACGTGGCGAAGGGGTCCGGGATGGTGTGCACCCGGGTGCCGGGGAGCCGCCCGGACCGCAGGCGGCAGAAGGTGTGGCGGGCAGAAGCCACCTGCGGGCAGGTGACCGCGCTGATGGACCACCTGCGCGCCGAGGGCATCCAGCGGCTCGTACTCGAGTCCACGAGCGTTATCTGTGGTCAGGAGAGGGCTGTCTGCCACGGCAGGTGACGGTCCGCTTTGCCCGTTCCACCTCCTGTCGTGGACGGGTTACCTGGGGACTGTCCGCGACGCAGACAGCCGACCGCGGCGCTGATCCCGCCGCTACCTCTCGTCGTCGCCGCTTTTGTCCTTCTCGTCGCGGACGCGTCCGCGACGGCGCGACCTGGGCAGTGTCCGATTCATGCCGTTGCACCACAGATAACGCTCGACTACTGGCGCATCTGGTATTACCTGGCCGAGGCGGCGGGGCTGGAGGTGTGGCTGGTCAACGCCCGCGACGTCAAGCACCTGCCGGGGCGGGGCAAAAGCGACCGGCTCGACTGCGTGTGGCTGTGCAAGCTGAACGAGCGGGGGATGCTGCGCCGCTCGTTCGTGCCGCCGCAGCCGGTGCGGGACCTGCGGGCGCTGACCCGGACCCGGTCCCGGCTGGCCCAGGACCAGGCCCGGCACCAGAACCGGGTCGAGAAGATCCTGGAGGACGCCCTGCTGAAGATCTCGGTGGTGATCTCGGACCTGTTCGGCGTCAGCGGCCGCCGGTTCCTCGATGCCCTGGTCGCGGGCGAGCGCAGCCCGCAGGCGCTGGCCGCGCTCGGAGACCGGCGCCTGAAGGCCACCCGCAAGGAGCTGGAGGAAGCCCTGACGGGCCGGTTCCGGGACATCCACGCCACCGAGATCGCCGTGCACCTGCGGCTGATCGACGCGGTCAACGCCGAGATCACTGTCCTGGACGAGCAGATCGCACAGCAGCTCGCGGCCGTCCCCGGCACCGCCCCGGCGTGCACCGCGTGCGGGCTGGCCGGAGGCGGCCACGCCCCCGGCTGCGGTGACGAAGACGTGCCCCTGCTGGACCTGGCCACCCGGCTGGGCGAGGTCACCGGAATCGGCGCCGTCAACGGCCGGGCCATCATCGCCGAGCTCGGCACCGACCCCTCCCAGTTCCCCACCCCCGGGCACGCCGCCGGGTGGGCCCGGCTGACCCCCCGCAGCCGGCAGTCCGGCGAGACCGCCCGGCCCGGCCGCACCGGCAAGGGCAACCGGTACCTGCGCGGCGCGCTCGGGCAGGCCGCGATGACCGCGGCCAGGACCGATACCCGCCTCGGCGCGATGTACCGCCGCATCGCCCGCAAGCGCGGCAAGCAGAAAGCCATCGTCGCGGTCTCCCGCGTCATCTGCGAGATCGCCTGGATCCTCATCTGCGACCCCGGCGCCCGGTACGAAGAACTCGGCCCGGACTACTACACCCCCCGCAGCCCCGCCCGCCAGACCCAGGCCAGGATCCGCGAGATCGAGCGCCTCAACCCAGGCAAGAAAGTCATCCTCGCTGACACCGGCGCGGCAGCCTGACCGCCCAGCGCAGCGTAACTACGCCATCACCCGGCATCTAACGAGGTGTCACGCTACCCACCGTAATCCAGCCAGGTCATCCGCAGCCCACGCAGTCACGCTGCCGAGGGTAACTGGTTGCTGCCCTCAAGGTGGTGGAAGTTTCCGGTCAGGACATCGCCGCAGCCCGAACCGTCCAGAACGGCGGCTACGGGTGCGGGCGCACGAGGACTCACGTTGCTCTCCGTGGCCGTCTTCCCCGTCAGCCTCCGTGCCGGCTGGCAGAGTCACGCTGCCGACTGACTGCGTGAGCATGGCCGAGATCCCCACCGTGCCCATGACACTCGACCCTGTCAGCGTCAGATGAGTGCGACACGCAAGCCGTCCTCGCGGGTGTGGCGATTGCGGTAATACCCGGTTATACTGGGGGCGTGAAGACCGCGATCTCGCTCCCGGATGACACCTACGAGCAAGCCACCAGGCAGGCGGCGGAGCTCGGCATCAGCCGGTCAGAGTTCTTCGCCCGGGCGGCCCGGAGCTACCTGGACGCACTCGCCTCGCATTCGATCACCCAGCAGATCAACGAGGCACTGCACACCGCCGCCGACGATTCCGGCGCCGCCGCCGCTACGGCGGGCCGCAACTACCTGGCAGACCAGGACGACTGGTGACCGGCCGCGGCAGCATCTGCTGGGCAGATCTCGGCGAGGCTCGCGGCAGCAAACCCGCTACGCGCCGCCCCGTCCTGGTTGTCCAGTCCGACCCCTTCAACGCCAGCCGACTGAATACTACCATCGCAGCCGTCATCACCTCCAACACCGCCCTGGCCGCCATGCCCGGTAACGTATTTCTCCCGGCCGCCATTTCTGGCCTGCCCAAAGACTCAGTCGTCAACGTCACGGCCCTGGTCACCCTCGACAAGACCGACCTGGAGACACCTGCCGCCGGCCAGCTTCCGGCCTCCGTCATGGATGACGTCGCCAGAGGGCTGCGCCGAGTCCTCGGGCTCTGATGCCAACGCTCCCACAGCAGGCATGTGAGGTCGTTTCCCACTGCCCGGCAAGAGAGAGCACCAGAACACCTCGTTATGTGCGATCCGGAAGCAGGTGGTCCTGTAGCCGCCCACGCGCCAGATCATCGGATATCGCGTCTGTGGCCATGACAGGCGGTGACGCTAGGTGAGTGTCACCGGCTGGTCTTGGCGCCTTGGTGTAGCTGCTGGCAGGCTGCGCCCTTATGCTGCCGTGGCTAGCGGCGGTCCGGGTTGCCTGCCATGGGGTGACAGCGCTCCGGGCATGGACGAAGTCCGCGCGGGCCCGGCAGCGGGGCCTCTCACGCCATGGGGGTTCAACTCGGTAGCAGGGCTTTTGATCCCGGTTTGCGGAGCTGCGTCCGCCAAGCTGGTGTGCTGGCCGGCCCGGTTGACCTGCGTGGCGCAGAGGTGCATACGGGTTACCGCGGTCCCCTGGCAAGTAAGACGCCGGGATGCCGCTGCTGCGGTCCCAGCTGAACCCGTGGTGCCTTCCGGCTCACAGCCCGCCGTTTCCGCAGGTCGCCTGGCCTGGATCGTGAGACTGCCGCACCGGCCCTGTCCTGGTCTGCGAATTGCTGGTCCGGCTGCCAGGCGATGTGTTAGCTTGTAGTGGTGATAGATCACCGTTTCGGTGATGTACCACTCGAATGGGTGTTCAAGTCTCGGACACATAAATTCCCCATATCCGCCCGTTTCCGGGCATGGCTGATGGGCACCTCGTGCGCAGGCTTGCGCGAGCGCCGGGCGATCGGCGTTTCTTGCTTTCTGTCCTTCCTGGTCAGGGCTTTGCAGCCGGAGTTAGCTTGCTTTCAGGGTGACGGTCTTGGCAGTCTGGGTGCCGCGCGCTTGCAGAGCTGCGGATGCAGGGTTCCAGGTGAGGGTGATCTCGTGCTCGCGCAGGTAGGCGATTACCTCGCCAGGGCTCGCGGCGCCTGTTACGTCGGCTCCGGCCCGGGTGCGGCGCCTGGCGCGCACGGCGGCAGTGGTGAGCAGGAGGTTCAGGGCAGGCAGGTGCGGCAGCAGCTTGTCCTCGCGGATGTAAGTGTTCTTCGGGCGTTCCGGGTCCGGTGCCATCGCGCTGGTCCGGCCATGCCGGCACCGGTAGGCCGGCTTGCCGTTGGACCAGGCTGACTCCATCCGCCGCCCGCATACCCCGCAGGCCAGCAGCCCGGCGAACAGGTACCTGCGGAGCACCGGCTTATCGTGCGGGACCGGGCCGCGGGCCGCGTTGACGTCCTGGGCGGCGATGAAGTCGTTCTCGCTGACCAGTGCCGGGTGCGCGGGGCGGCTGGAGATAACCCATCCGTCCGGGAGGTTCCACCGCTGCACGGACTTGTGCCCGAGGGTCACGTTGGCCGGGTCGACCAGCTCGCTGTCGGTCCGCTGCCGGTTCCACACCTGCCGGCCCGTATACCGGGGATTCTCCAGGATCGTGGTGACCGCGCCCAGCGTCCACCCCGCCCCGGTCCGGTGGGTGTTACGGCCGGGGTCGGCCGCGGACGGGCACGGCACCCCGGCCTCGTTCAAGGCACGCGCGATCCGCGCGACTGAGTGTCCGGCCAGGCGCTGGGCGAAGATCCACCGGACGGTCGGCGCGGTCGCCGGGTCGGGGTCCAGGCGGTGCGCCCGCCGTCCCCACGCGGCGTGCGCCTTGTTCGGATGCGGCCCCGCATCCACAAGCCGGTACCCGTACGGTGGACGCCCGCCGAGATACCGGCCCTGCTCCCTGGTCTGGACGGCCATCGCGGTGCGGACCCGGATGCTGGTCCGGGTGATCTCCCGCTTCGACGACAGCCCCAGCCCGGTCATCGTCTTCTCATCATGCTCCGACTGGTAGTCGACCCGGCCGCCTACCTCCGGCATCCACAGCTGGACGCCGTAATGCTCGAACAGCGGCGCCATCGCCGCGTACTGGCTGCGTCACCGGGTCCTGCCAGTCCTCCGTCGAGACCCGGCCGTAGAACACGAACCGCAGCCACCCGGGCTCCGGGTCACCCGCCGCCGTGTATGCACGGCGGCGGGCAGATCGTTCCGCCCATCCCACCAGCCCGCCGCTGGCTGCTGCTACAGCCATCGCATTCCCTCCTGCACGGAAGAACGCTTTCCCTTTTCAGTATCACTCAATTCATGCGATCCGTCCTCCGATCAGCCGAAATGCAAAGACTTCAGTGGGAATTATACGACCGCATTTATCAGCTAAATAGGTTTATTGACTAATAAAGTACCCGGCCCTTCCCGTTTCCGAGACCGCCAAGCACGGCGGGTCTAATGCCGGGTGAGCCCGATCTCATGCTCGCGCAGATACTCGACCGCCTCGCCTGGGCTGGCCGCCAATCACGTCGATCCCGCTTCGAGCGCCACGGCGGAGGAGGAAGACGAGCAGACGAGGCCCCTCAGTTCAGCCGGTTCGCCGCAGCCGAGGCTCGGGCGGAACGTTGACCCAGGCCGCCTCGCTACGCTGGAAGAGCCCAGCCAAGCGTCCCACTCCGCGTGGGCGAAGAACATCTACCGTCCAGGAGCCCCGCTTCAATGGCCGACCGTGAACCCGATAGCCGCTCGCTCAACTTTGCCGGAGACATTGACGAGCACGGCCGTCCCTTGCCCATGAGTGTTGAAGTCCTTCGGGCACGCACCGCGAAATGGCTGGTATCCGGGCACACCCCTGAAGGCGTGGCGGCACTCCTCGCCCGTTCACGGCAGATGTACGTCGACGGTTATTACACCTATGAGAACTTCATGGACGCCGTCACACGTAGCCTTCAAGCTGTCGAGGCCGCCCTGCGCGAGCGCTTCGACGCCGGTACCAGGCCCATCTTCGCCCAGCTCATCGATCGGGCGAAGACCGAGGGCATTGTAACTGATGACGTCCAGGAGATCCTTCACCTGGGCCGCAGATTCCGCAA
>JBEKKH010000389.1:0-7597 GCA_050010815.1 Streptosporangiaceae bacterium
CTCGATCAGCACCAGGATACGGTGCCCGGCGACGGTCCCGAGCACAGCGCGGTCCGCCGCTGCGATGTCGCGCACCACGAAACGATCCGGGTAGATGAGATGCAGCAACGGCCCGGCCATCATCGTCGTCACGACCGCCATCACGATCATCAGCGAATACAGCGACTGGTCCAGGATGTGCAGCTGCAGGCCAACCGAGAGGATCACGATCGTGGTGAGCCCGCGGGTGTTCATCAGGGTGGCGAGAACCCCGGCGCGCCGGCCACGGACCCCGCCGAGGGTAGCGCCGGCGAAAGCGCCGCCGAACTTGCCGATGACCGCGACCAGCAGGATCAGGCCGAGTTCCACCAGCCCGGACCGGCCGATCGAGGACAGGTTGACGTTCAGCCCCGCCACCACGAAGAACACCGGCAGCATCAGGACGCTGAGCTGTTCCAGGCGATCGAGGATCTGCTCGCGCAGGGCGGCCGCGGCCCCATCCCTGGGCATGACGACATCCCTGGGCATGACGACGCCGAAAAGGAAGGCGCCGAAAAAGTACTTCAGGCCCATCCAGGTGGTGGCGTAAGAGGACAGCAGCAGCCCGGCCAGCACCAGCGCGAGAACGTTGGGCGTGAGCCGGCCAGTCCGTTGGTAAAACTCCACCAGCCTGTGCAGGAGCGGACGGACCAGCACGAACATCACGCCCGCGTAGACCGGAGCCAGGAGCAGCCGGAACTGCTGGCTGCCGGTGCCGGCGATCGCGACCACCGCGGCCAGCAGCGACCAGGCCAGCACGTCGTCCGTCGCGGCGCTGGCGAGCGCGATGTTGCCGATGCGGGTGCGGTGCATGTTCCGGTCGGTGAGGATGCGCGCCAGCACCGGGAACGCGGTGACTGACATGGCCGTGCCCACGAAGAGCGCGAACGGGAGGACTCTATGCACGTGATGACGGCTGGCCAGCCATACGCCGAGCCCGACCCCCAGGGACAGGGGAAGTATGATGGAGCCAACCGACACGCCCGCGGCCACGCGCTCGCGGCCCCGGATCAGGTGCAGCTCGAGCAGGTACCCGACGGCGAACATAAATATCACCACGCCCAGGTCGGCCAGCGCGGTCAACGGCGGCCTCAGCGTGCTCGGGAACAGCGTCGCCGTGATCCTGCCACCAAACAAGGACGGCCCAAGCGCGATGCCGGCGATGATCTCGCCGAGCACCGGCGGCTGGCCGAGCCGCTTGGCCGCCATGCCGAGCAGCCGGGCGAGCAGGATGATCACGGCCAGGTCGGCCAGGAACAGCCCGACTTCTTGATCTGTCATATGGCGCCGCTCCCAAGGCATACATCCGCCAGGCCCGCGAGGGCCCGTGCCTGCCAGTACCCGGCGGTCATCCCGGCTCCGGCCTCGATGGTCCTGGCGACCTGCTCGGCGCGGGCCGGGTCGGTGGCGGCCACCACCGCGGCGATCTCAGCCACGTGGGCGGGATCATGGCCCGCGGCCGCGACCGCCTGTTCCAGCAGCGGCCCGGCCTTGGCCGGGTCGGCACGGATCGCCACCACCGCCCGGACCAGCGCCTGCAGGTAGTTGTCGGCGCTGCCGGCGGCGATCCGCTCACCGCAGGCCGGGTCGGTGAGCGCCACTACCATGGCCACCTCAGCCCGCGTGGGTGCGCTGGGGGGCAGGCTGCTCATGACCTGCTCGGCCTGGACAGGGTGGGTGCGAGCCGCAGCCAGGGCTACCTCTCCCAGAGTCTCGAGCCGGGTCGGCGCGCTGCCGATGGCGCGGGCGTACTGCTCAGCTTCGGTCAGCAGTGGCCCCGCCTGGACGGGGTCGATCTGGGCCGCTGCCATCTTTACGCTGGTCAGAGCCATGCCTCGCAAGTCGCTTTTGCTGATGACGCCGGCCCACTGCTCAGCTTCGGTCAGCAGTTGCCCGGCCTGGGCCGGGTCGGTCCGGGCTGCCGCCGCACTCGCGGGCGCCGAATGGGGCGAAGTGCCCTGTTCGGCGATAGTAGGGGTGAACCGCTCGGCGTCATCCGGCCGCCGTACCGAACGGTCGGAGCCGGCTCCGGCCACCACGATGGCGATCTCAGTCAGTGCTCGGACCTTCCAGTAGATGGCCAGGTTCGGGTCGTCCAGCATCGAGGGCGGGGGAGGTGCCTCCCGCTCCCATCCGCCCGGGCCCGGAGTCGGCCCGCGCCGGCCGACGACGGTGGAGGCGATGGGCCCGGCCCGGGCCGAGCCGGTGCGGGCCGCCGCCCTGGCGACCTTGGCTAGCGCCATATCACGCGCGGGCGTGCCCATGGGCCGAACGAGCTCCTCCGCGATGGCAATGTCGACGTCAGCTACTACCTCGGCAACCTTAGCGATGAGCGGTGCAACATCGTCGAGGAATTCGCGATGGTTCCGCGCCCGGATGACGGGTGGGATCTTCTCGATGTCGGCTACCAGCCGCTTTGCGGAGGATTGGTCGATGCGGGCCAGAAGCATGCCGAACTCCGATGCGCAGTGCCAGATCAAGGCCTCCAGGATGTGATGGTAGCCCGCCGTCTCCGGGATGCGCTGGTGCCAGCCTGGGTGCAGGGCGTCGTCCAGCAGCTGTGCGGCGTGAGCAGGGTCGGAGCGGGCCGCCACCGTGGCCACGTGGACCAGTGCCCTGGCCCGCTGAACCGCCAGCGGGAGGGCACGGTCGTACTCATCGTCCAGTCCCCGGGCGCGGGCGCTGCTGCTAGCCGGAGGCGGCGGCGGGCCGGGAATCGCGGCGGAGCGGTCCTGCGGTGCCATGGCCTGCTCATCCAGGGGGAGGGCGCGGGCGATCTGTTCTGCCTCCGCAAGCAGCCGGGCGGCGCGGGCCAGTTCGACGGCGGCTACCGCGGTGGGTTTACCCGGTGGCTTACCGGTCGTGATCATGGCCTGGGATGGCGAGGCAGGCTGCGGGCCGGGTAGGTCGGGGTCGGCGAGCAGTTCCAGGATCTTGGCCGGGGTCGGCCGCTGCGAAGGCTCCTTGGCCAGGCACGCCGCGACCACGTCGCGGAGCTGGGGGTCCAGGCCGTTAAGGTCCGGTTGTTCGTGGACGACCCGGTAGGCAATCGCCTCAGGCAGCCCCAGGCCGAACGGCCGGATGCCGCCGGCGTGGGCCAGCACCATCCCCAGCGCGAAGACGTCGCAGGCGGTCGTGAGCGGCCCCCCCATGAGAACCTCGGGTGCCATGAAACCCGGCGTGCCAGACCGCCCGGTAACGCCGGAAGCGTCCATGGCGCGCGCGACACCGAAGTCGATCACGTGCGGCCCGTCTTCAGCCAGCAATATGTTCGACGGCTTCAGATCCCGGTGGATGAGCCCGGCGGCGTGAATGGCTCCCAGCGCTTCGGCCACGCCCGCGCCCAGCACCCTGGCGCGGTCAAGGGGGAGGGCCTGGCACTCGCTGAGAGTCTGCTCAAGAGACGGTCCGGCGACATAGGCGGTCACCATCCAGGGCCGTTCGGCGTCCGGGTCAGCATCGACAACCTGCGCGGCGTGGAATCCGCCGACCTTGCGGCCAGCCTCTATCTCCTGACGAAACCGCCGCCGGAACTCGGGGTCGTTGGCGAAAACGGGATAGATGAGCTTGACCGCGACCGGGCGCCCGGCCCGCGACCGGCCGAAGAACACCTCCCCCATCCCGCCCGCCCCAAGACGACCAACCAGAACATAATGCCCGATTCGCCGAGGGTCGCTTGGCCTAAGGGAATCCATGCCATCCCGTCACCGCAAGAAAATACCGGACGAAGTGAACCCGCCCATATCCGATGATTCCAGGAAACAGACCGCGGAGAAAGACTTGCTCCATCGCGCCGGCACACTCCGGCCCTTCTCGCGGCACATTAACCCCCTCGTTCAGCGCGGGCATCTCCACACCTTCCCTCCCGATCATGCCGCGAGGCGGTCACCAGGTGGTAACCATCCGCTGCCGCCCTAGCTGCTCGAGCGTTCGGCGTTCGCGGGACGACGCAGCCGCTGACCGGGAGCTGGCCGAGGTGAACCTCCGGCTGCTGCCGCAGACCCTCGACAGCGCCCGCGCCAACCGGAAGTCGTCTTCCAGCACGCCGAAGCGCTCATGGCGGACAACCAGAGCACCACGGTGATCCGAGAGGACCTGCGGGACGCGGGCGCGGTGCTGGCCATGGCGGCGGAGGTCCTGGACTTCAGCCAGCCGGTGGGGTTGCTGTTCGTCGCCTGCTTGCACAACATCCCGGACACCGACGACCCGGCCGGTATCGTCGGCCGCTACCTGGCGGCGGTGGCGCCGGGAAGCTACCTGGTCATCTCGCACGTCACCGGCGAGTTCGCGCCGGAGAAGATGCAGCAGGTCACCGAGGAATCCGCGAAGCGAGGCAGCACCTTCATCGGCCGTAGCAAGGAAGAGATCACGGGTCTGTTCAACGGTAAGGAGCTGGTCGATCCCGGGGTCGTGCTGCTGTCCTACTGGCGTCCGGAAGGCGGCAAGCTCGAGCACAACGCGGATCGCGTCTGGGGCTACGGCGGCGTCGCGCGAACCTGACGCGGCCACGCGCCCTGGCATGCGTTAGGATGGGCAGTAGTTAAAAATCGAGCTGGTGGCCCGAGACGATTTTCCGTCCCGTGGTGACCAGCTCAGCACCGGCAGCTCCGTCCACGGGAGCTGCTTGCCGAGGCCCGCTGCGTTGATCTTTGGAGATCCGCACGTTGGCTCGGCGTTCGAGGCACAGGCCTGTGCTCGGGACGTTCCTCGCCCCGGCCGTGGGACTGTGCGGCATGCTGCACGGCCACCGTGCCCCGGCATCCCAGAGGAGAAGTCAGTGGCTCGACCAGGCCAGCGCCAGACAGGCGCTCGCCGTACCACCCCGCGGAAGCAGCGACGCGTCCACCACCGCGCCGACGTCGTCTCGGTGCTCGCCCGAACCGCCCGTGAAGTCGAGGCGGCGGCCCGGCGCGGCCGCGTGACGCCGGCGGTGCGTACGAAGTTCCAGGCCGTCGCCCTGCTGCTGCGGGACGAGCGCGCCCGCGTCCGGGCTGCGGCCGGAAGCGACAGCCATCGGGCCGAGCAGCTCAAGAGCCTGGACGCCATCGCGACCATCCTCGCGACGACCGCCGTCCAGGACGCTGGGCTACTGGCGCTGCTCGCCGAGGGCTCCGACGTCTCCGACGCGGCCAGGTCGCTCAAGCGGGACATGCTGCGGGACCTCGGCATCGCGCCGGCGCCCGAAGAGACCGAGCCGACGGAGACCGCGACGGCGTCCGACGGCTCGGAGCGGCGGGTCGTGCCGCAGTCGGTGATCTCCCGGCAGCTGGCGAACCCCTTTCTCGCCCCCGACTTCTCGGCCGTTCCGCAGCTCGCCTCCCGTCCCCGCCGCCTGGCCGGCTGGGAGCTGCTCGGCCCGCTGCTGAGTTCCTTCGAGCGGGCCGGCGCGGGAACCCCGGCGTGCATGGCGCTTCCGGCCCCGACGGCACGGTTCACCCCGGCGGGCCTGGAACTGATGCCGCACCAGGGCCAGCTGGTCGCCGCGGCCGCGGCCGGTCACCGGACGTTCCTGCTTGCTGATGAGCCGGGTCTGGGCAAGACGGCCCAGGCGCTGCTCGCCGCGGAGGCAGTGAACGCCTACCCGCTGCTCGTCGTCGTGCCGAACGTCGTCAAGACCAACTGGGCCCGTGAGGCGGCCCGGTGGACTCCCCACCGCCCGGCCACCGTGGTGCAGGGCTCCGGCGAGGCTGTCGACGGCTTCGCCGATATCGTCGTGCTCAACTACGAGGTTCTCGACCGTCACCTGGGCTGGCTCGGCGACTTCGGCTTCCGCGGCATGGTCGTGGACGAGGCCCACTTCATCAAGAACAAGACCTCGCAGCGCTCGCAGCACGTTCTCGCGCTCTCCGACCGCATCCGGTCCCGTACGGATCAGCCCCTGCTGATGGCGCTGACCGGCACCCCGCTGATCAACGACATCGACGACTTCCGGGCGATCTGGCAGTTCCTCGGCTGGATCGACGGCAGCAAGCCCCTCGACGAGCTGATGGACGCGCTCGAGGACACCGGCCTGACGCCCGCCGACCGGGGCTTCTACGCCACGGCGCGCCAGTGCGTCATCGACCGCGGCATCGTGCGCCGCCGCAAGCTCGACGTAGCCGCGGACATCCCCGCCCGCCGTATCGCCGACCTCCCCGTTGAGCTGGACGAACGGGACGGCCGGTCGATCCGGGCGGCGGAACGGGCCCTGGCCGGCCGGATGGTGGCGCGGTACGAGACCGCGCTCGCGAACCGATCCTCCGGCGCCGGCGTCGATGGCATCGACCACGACCTCGTCCGCTGGGCGGCCCGGTCGGAGTTGAAGGAGGCGGCGGCCGCGCAGTCCGGCGAGAACGTGTTCACCATGATGCGACGCATCGGCCAGGCGAAAGCCGGACTGGCCGCGGACTACGCGACGCAGCTGGCCCGCAGCGCCGGCAAGGTCGTCTTCTTCGCCAAGCACGTCGACGTGATGGACGCCGCCGAAGAGATCTTCGCCCGGCAGGGCGTGCGCTTCGTGTCGATCCGTGGCGGCCAGACGCCCAAGGCGCGGCAGGGATGCGTCGACGCCTTCGTGAACGACCCGGACGTCGCGGTGGCGGTGTGCTCGCTGACCGCGGCTGGCGTGGGCTTGAATCTGCAGGTTGCCTCGAACATCGTGCTGGCCGAGCTGTCCTGGACCGACGCGGAGCAGACCCAGGCCATCGACCGGAGCCACCGCATCGGGCAGGCCGAACCGGTCACCGCGTGGCGCATCATCGCCGCGCAGACCATCGACGGCCGGATCGCCGGGCTGATCGACGGCAAGGCGGGGCTGGCCGCCCGGGCGCTGGACGGGGCGGACCAGGAGGCCTCCGGGCCGGCCGACGTGCAGCTCGAGGCGCTGGTCGCATTGCTGACGGATGCGCTGCGGGCATCTGGCTGAAGCGGCTCAGGGGGCCGGCCGCCCGAGCAGCTTGTCGATGCTCCGGCGCTCGCGCTTGGTCGGCCGGCCCGCGCCGCGGTCGCGGGCCGCCACCGGGACAGCCTCCTCGCGGGGCGGCGGCGGAGGGCTGTTGTCGATATAGCACGCGGCGGCCTCGGCTGCGCCGACACGCTTGGTGATGACCTGCTGGATGACCACGACGCGTTCACGTTCGCCGCGCAGCCGCACCTCATCGCCGGCCCGGACGGCATGCGCGGGCTTGACCCGGACCCCGTTGACCCTGACGTGCCCGGCCCGGCAGGCACCGGACGCAGCCGAACGGGTCTTGGCCAGCCGCACCGACCAGATCCAGCTGTCCACCCGTCCGGACTGATTACCTGCCACTCAGCAAACTGTAATCGTCGTCGGCGCTCACCACCGGCCCGGGCTGGCCCGGTTCTGGCCGGCTGGAAGGGTTTTGCCCGAACATAAAAGGACCGGGCCGGGTGGCTCTGTGGCAAGCTGACCATAGAGCAGCCCCGGAGCGGGCCGCACGCGGTCAAAGGAGATCGACATGAGCGTGTACAGGGTGACCGAGATCATCGGGACTAGCAGCACTTCATGGGAGGACGCCGCAGCGGAGGCGATCAGGACCGCCGCCGGGACGCTCCACGATTTGCGGGTGGCCGAAGTCGT
>JBEKKH010000390.1:0-7591 GCA_050010815.1 Streptosporangiaceae bacterium
CGACCAGTTCGTCAGGTGCCACCTGTATCCGGCCGAACACGACCGCGTAGACCGCCTCCCCCCAGCGTTGGTCGGGAACGCCGAAGACGGCGACCTCCTCGACCGCGCGATGGGTGGCCAGCGCGTCTTCCACCTCGGTGGAGTAGATGTTCTCGCCGCCGCTGACGATCATGTCCTTGACCCGGTCGACCAGGTAGAGGTAAGAGTCTTCGTCCCGGTACCCGAGGTCGCCGGTCAGGTACCAGTCGCCGCGCATGACCTCAGCCGTCGACTCTGGCTTGTGCCAGTAGCCGGCCATGACGCTGGCGCTACGGACGGCGATCTCGCCGACCGCGCCCGGTGGCAGGTCCGCCTGGGACTTGTCGACGACCCGCACCTCGACGCCCACGGCGGGCTGGCCGCACGAGCGGACCAGCGGGGTGTCGAGCAGGCGCTCCTCGTGGGGCAGCAGCGTGGTGATCGGTGTCGTTTCCGTCGTGCCGTACACGTGCAGCAGCTCGGCACCGGGGAAGGCCTGCCGGGTCCGCCGAAGCGTCTCGACGGAAATGGGCGAGGCGCCGTGGCTCAGGTACCGCAGCGAGCTGACGTCCCGCGGCCGGGCGAGCTGCGCGCTCGCGGCCGCGGCGAGCATGGTGGGAACGAGCAGCGTGTGCGTGACCGCCTCGCGCTCGATGAGGTCGACCGCCAGCTCGGGGTCGAACCTGGGCATGATGACGTGGGTCCCGCCGGCCCAGACGGTGGCCAGCGTGGCGAGTATTCCGCCGGTATGGAACATCGGGGAGGCCACGAGCCACCGCGTCTGCCGGTCAAAGGGCCAGGTGGCCATGAAATTCAGCGCACTGGAGACCAGGCTCCGGTGGGTATGCATCGCGCCCTTCGCCGCCCCCGTGGTCCCGGACGTATAGAACAGGGCGGCCAGATCGTCCTCGGTGACCCCGTCCCCGAGGGGCACCTCGTCCGCCGTGGCGATCAGGTCCTCGTAGTCATCCGGCATCCTCAGCACGTGCCCGACTCCCGCCGCACCCGGATAGTCGGCGTCGGCGAACAGCACGCTGACCCCGGCGTCCGCCAAGATGGCGCGCATCTCCGCCGGAGCCAGCCGCGAGTTGACCGGGACCAGCACGTAACCCGCGGCCGGCAGCCCGAGGTAGAGCTCGAGGTAACGCTCGGAATTGAGCGCGATGACCCCCACGCGGTCGTGCGGCGCCAACCCGAGCTTGCGCATCGCGCCGGCCAGGTGGCGGCATCGCGAGCCAAGCTCGGCATAGGTACGGCGCGTGTCCTGGCATACGACGGCAGAAGATCCGGCCGCGACGCCAAGGGCTCGGTTAAGCGGCTGAGCAAACGTGTACATAGGGCACCCTCCCAACAACGTAAGCGCAGGGGAGCCTCTTCATTTCTCGCTCGGAATTCAGAGACTTTCGATGAACGCCACGTTAGCGACCTGCAAGCTGGGAGTAATGGGCCGAAGGTCCCGTTGGTTAATGCCGGATGTCCGCACATTTCCCTAAATACATCACTCGCAATACACGCAACAGGGGCCCCATACTCGGTTACCGCGCGGTAACATGGCCGTATAGCTGAGCGTCCGCTTGGTGCAAGGAGGCTGGCGCACTCAGCCCCGGGTCTAATCTGCGGGAGGTTCCGATGACAGCAGCCACTTCAGCCGGGCCAGTCAGGGACGAGCAGCTCAGCATCGGGGGCCTGCGGATCCATGTTCAGATCCGCGGGGAAGGCGAACCCCTGCTGCTGTTCTCCGGCATCTGGGGCGAGGTGGGCTTGTGGGAACAGCTGCTCCCCCAGCTGGCCGGATTCCGTACGATCGCGTTCGACCCGCCGGGCATCGGCCGGTCGCAGCGGCCGGCCTTCCCGCTGACCATGTGGGCACTGGCTCGCTTCGGCCCCGCTGTACTCGACGAACTCGGCATCGAGTCCGCCCACGTGCTCGGCGCTTCGTTCGGTGGCGCGGTCGCACAGCAGATGGCGTTCTCGTACCCCAGCCGGGTTCGCCGGCTGGTGCTGGTGTCGACGTCCTTCGGTGGTTTCGCCTGGCCCGGCAGCCCCAAGGCTTTCTGGCACTTCATCCATCCGCGCAGCTATCACCCGGAACGTCTGGAACGGGTGGCCGGTGCCATGTTCGGCGGGCGGCTGCGCACCGAGCCGGAGCTTGTCCGCTCACTGCACATCCGGCGGCCGACAGATACCGTGACTGCCTTGTACCGGATGGCCCCGCTTTTCGGCTGGACGAGCCTGCCGTGGCTGTGGGCCATCGGCCATCGCACGCTGGTTATCGCCGGCGACGACGATCCGGTCACGCCGCTGGTGAATCACCGGATCATCGCCTCGCTGATGCCGCGGGCCAGGCTGCATACGGTACCGGGCGGCGGCCACCTGGTCCTGCTCGACAGCGCCGAGCACATCGGGCCGTTGATCGCCGGCTTCCTCTCCGACGACCGCGCCTAGGCGCCGGCCGGCCAGCTAGCCCTGGACGCGGCCGGCGCGTCCCGCCCACTCGGGCTCGCGGAGCACGAACTTCTGGATCTTTCCCGTTGACGTCTTCGGCAGCGCGACCACGACGTCGACCTCGCGCGGGGCCTTGTAGCGGGCGATCTTGGTGCGGACGTGCGCGATCAGCTCTTCCGGGGTGGGGCTGTGGCCGTCCCGGAGCACGACGAACGCCTTCGGGCGTTCGCCCCACTTGTCGTCGGGTATGCCGATGACGGCGACGTCGAGTACGGCTGGATGGCTCATCAGCGCCTGCTCCACCTCGATAGTGGAGATGTTCTCTCCACCAGAGATGACGATGTCCTTGGAGCGGTCCCGCAGCTCGATGTACCCGTCGGGATGCATCACGCCGAGATCACCGCTGTGGAACCAGCCGCCGCGGAACGCCTTGGCGGTGGCCTCCGGGTCGAGGTAGTAGCCGGCCATGACGTTGTTGCCGCGCATGACGATCTCGCCCATCGTGCTGCCGTCGGCCGGGACGTCGGCCATCTCGGTGTCCACGATCCGCAGGCCCTCGGCCTGGATCATGCTCACGCCCTGGCGAGCCTGCAGGACGGAGCGCTCGCTGGCTGACAACCCGGCCCACTGCGGCTGGGATTGGCAGTAGGAGATCGGGCCGTAGGTCTCGGTCAGCCCGTAGACGTGCACGACCTGGAAGCCCATGCGTTCCATGTGCGCGATGGTCGTGGGGCTGGGCGGTGCCCCGGCCGTGGTGATCAGGACCGGGGCGGTCAGCGGGCCGGCCTCGGGCGCGTTCAGGATGCTGCTCACCACCGTCGGGGCCGCGTTGAGGTGGGTGACGTGGTGCTCGCGCAGCTGCTGCCAGATCGCGTCACCGCGGACCTCGCGCAGGCACACGTGCGTGCCTCCGCTGGCCGTCAACGACCACGGCGTACACCAGCCGTTGCAATGGAACATCGGCAGGGTCCACAGATAGACGCTGTTCTCGTCGTGCCGGGAGTGGACGATCTCGCCGAAACAGTTCAGGTACGCACCGCGGTGGGTGTAGACGGCGCCTTTCGGGCGCCCCGTGGTGCCGGACGTGTAGTTGATCGCGATCGGGGCCAGCTCGTCAGCAACTGACCAGGACAGCGGTTCCCCCGTGCCGCGGGCCAGGAACTCGGAGTAGCTCACCAGCCGCGGCTCGTCGCTCAGCTCCGGATTCACCGGTCCGGACTCGGTGTCCTCGGCGACCACCAGTTCGGTCACCGCGTCTACGTCCTTCACGGCAGCCACTGCCGTCGAAAGGAGCGCGGCGTCGACCACCATGGTTCTCGCGCCCGAATGACCCAGGATGTACGCCACCTCCTCGGCCGTGAGCCGGGTGTTGACGGCGACCAGGACCCCGCCGGCCAGCGGGACCGCGTAATGGGCGATGAGCATCTCGGGCAGGTTGGGCATCAGGTAGGCGACCCGGTCACCCGGCCCGACACCGCTCGCCCGCAGCGCTCGGGCCACCCGCTGTGCCTCGGCCGCCAACTCGGAGTAGGTGAGCCGCCGCGTGCCGTAGATCACGGCGGTCTTGCCGGGCCACACCCGAGCCGACCGCTCCAGGAACGACAGCGGCGACAACGCCGTGTACGAAACCGAATCCATTTCAACCTCACGAGATGCTTGATCGTGGCCTTGGACCGAGCCCGGTCGTGGATGGCCGGGCCCGGTCGTGGATGGGTTAGACGCGCTCGAAGATCGCGGCGATGCCCTGGCCGCCGCCGATGCACATCGTGATGAGCGCGTACCGCCCGCCGGTGCGCTTGAGCTCATACAGCGACTTGACGGTCAGGATGGCCCCGGTGGCCGCGATGGGGTGCCCGAGGGAGATGCCACTGCCGTTCGGGTTGGTGCGCTCGGGCGGCAGGCCCAGTTCCCTGACCACCGCCAGCGCCTGGGCGGCGAAGGCCTCGTTCACCTCGAACACGTCGATCTCGTCGATCTTGATCCCGGTGCGGTCAAGCACGGTGCGGACCGCCGGCACCGGGCCGATGCCCATGATGCGCGGCTCGACGCCCGCGTGGGCGTACCCGACCAGCTTGAGCAACGGGGTGGCGCCGCTGCTCCGGACGAACGACTCCGACGCGAGCACCACGGCCGCGGCGGCGTCGTTGATGCCGCCCGCGTTGCCCGCGGTGACCGTGCCGTCCTTGGCGAACGCGGGCCGCAGCTTGGCCATGTCCTCGAGGCTGACCTGGGGCCGCACCTGCTCGTCGGTGTCAACGACGGTGACCTGGCCCCGCTTGCCCGCGATCTCCACCGGCAGGATCTGCTCGGCGAAGTAGCCCGCCGCCTGCGCGGCCGCGGCCCGGCGATGGCTCTCCGCGGCCAGCGCGTCCTGGTCGGCCCGGGACACGTGGAAGTCAGTGGCGACGTTCTCCGCCGTCACGCCCATGTGGCACCCTTCGAACGGGTCCGACAGCGCGCCGGTCATGGCGTCGATGGCGGCGCCGTCGCCCATCCGCTGGCCCCAGCGCATGCCGGGCAGCCAGTACGGGGCACGGCTCATCGACTCGGCTCCGCCGGCCACCGCGACCTCGCAGTCACCCAGCATGATGGCCTGCGAGGCGGACACGATGGCCTGCAGCCCGCTGCCGCACAGCCGGTTCACCGTCAGCGCGGGCGTCCCGACCGGCAGGCCGCCGTTGACGGCCGCCACCCGGGACAGGTACATGTCCCTGGTCTCGGTGTGCAGCACGTTGCCGAACACCACGTGGCCCACCTGGGCCGGGTCCACGCCGGACCGGCTGACCGCCTCGCGCACCACCTTCGCGGCCAGGTCACAGGGCGGGACGGAGGACAGGCCACCGCCGAACTTGCCGATCGGGGTCCTGACACCAGACAGGACAAATACTTCTTCCATGAATCCTCAGCCTCCTTGGCCGTTGTGAAAATCGTGAGTTAGCACAGGGGTCCGCCGGCAACGTAGATGACCTGGCCGGAGACGAAGCCCGCGTCCTCGCCGACCAGGAAGGAGACAGCGGCCGCCACGTCGGCTGGCTGACCCACCCGGTTGACGGCTATCTGCTTCTTGTAGGTCTCCACGAGATCCTCGAACGACATCTTCAGGCTGGTGGCCATGTTCGCGGTCATGTCGGTGGCAATGAAGTGCGGGGCGACCGCGTTCGCGGTGATCCCGAACTTGCCCAGTTCCTTGGCGAGCGTCTTGGTGAAGCCCTCGATGCCCGCCTTGGTGGCGGAGTAGTTGGCCTGCCCGCGGTTGCCGAGCCCCGACGACGACGAGATGTTGACGATCCGCCCCCATTTCTGCTCGCTCATGTACTTCTGCACCGCCCTGGTCATCAGGAACGGGCCACGCAGGTTGACGGCGATCACCGAGTCCCATTGCTCGTCGCTCATCTTGAACAGCATGGCGTCGCGGGTTATCCCGGCGTTGTTGACCAGCACCGTGGGCGCACCCAGTTCGGCGGCCACCCGCTCGACCGCGGCGTTCGCCTGATCGGTCTTGCTGACGTCGGCGCCGACCGCGAGCGCCTTCCCGCCGGCGTTCTCGATCTCCTTCACCGTTGCGGCGCAATCGGCCTCGTTGAGATCGAGGACGGCCACGGCCATACCGTCGGCGGCCAGCCTGATAGCCGTCCCCGCGCCTATGCCGCGGGCTGCTCCGGTCACGATCGCGATTCTCTCTGACATCGGGTCTCCTCTTATCTGCTTATCTGTGCGGGCCGTGGTGCCCGGCCGGGTCGGCCTTCGTCGGTCCGCGGCATGTGCTGTACGTAATTCGTCGTAACGTTCGCGGCTTTTCGCTGGCTAGTGGCTTTAGTCCTTACCGTGGGTGGTCACTGCGCCGGACCGTCGCGACCCCACCCGTAAAGTGAGCACTGATTGACCGGGGAAGGGTCCTGCGGCGCGCGCAGCCTGGCCAGGCCTCCGGGATGCGGACGGGAGCATGCGGGATGACAGACCAGTCGCGGCTGCAGTGCAAGGCCATTGCCGACAAGGTAATGCCAGCTGAAGACGCGGCCACGTTCATCGCGCCGGGCGATAACGTCGGGATGAGCGGATTCACCGGTTCTGGCCATCCGAAGGCGGTGCCGGCCGCGCTGGTCGCCCGGGTCACCGAGGCGGCCGAGCGCGGTGACCGTTTTACGGTCGGTGTCTGGACCGGCTCGTCTACCGCGCCGCAGCTGGACGGGGCGCTGGCGGCGGCCGGCGGAATCGACCTGCGCATGCCCTACCAGTCCGACCCGGTGACCCGCGCCAAGATTAACGCGGGTCTGCTGGACTACGTGGACGTACACCTGTCGCACGTCGCGCAGATGGTCGCCGAAGGCGTCTTCGGTCACCTCGACGTGGCGCTCATCGAGATCGCCGGCATCACCGCCGACGGGGCGCTGATCCCGTCCTCCTCGGTGGGCAGCAACAGCACGTGGATCGACCTGGCCGACCGGATCATCCTTGAGGTCAACTCCTGGCAGCCCGCCGAGCTGGAGGGCATGCACGACATCTACTACGGAGCCGCGCTGCCCCCGCACCGCACGCCGATCCCGATCCTCACGCCGTCCGACCGGATCGGCGTGCCCTACCTGCACTGCCCGCCGGAGAAAATCATCGCCGTCGTCCCGACCCACGAACCGGATTACAGCGCCCCGTCCAGACCGGCTGACGAGGACTCGCGGCTGATCGCCGGGCACGTCCTGGACTTCCTGACCCACGAAGTACGGCGCGGGCGGCTACCCGCCACGCTGCCGCCGCTGCAGTCCGGCGTCGGCAACATCACCAACGCCGTGCTCGCCGGGCTTGACGGTGGGGCGTTCCCGCCGCTGACCGCCTACACCGAGGTGGTCCAGGACGGCATGCTGCACCTGCTGCGCTCAGGTGCGATGACCGTCGCCTCGGCGACAGGCTTCTCTCTCAGCCAGGACGGCATCGCCGGGCTGCACGCCGGCATCGGCGGCTACCGCGGCCAGATCATCCTTCGCCCGCAGGAGATCAGCAACCACCCAGAGGTGATCCGCCGGCTCGGCTGCCTGGCGATGAACGGCATGATCGAGGCCGACATCTACGGCAACGTGAACTCCACCCACATCATGGGCTCGAGCATGCAGAACGGCATCGGCGGCTCCGGCGATTT
>JBEKKH010000391.1:0-7590 GCA_050010815.1 Streptosporangiaceae bacterium
TCCGGCGATGGACAAAATGGGCGTGATCCCGCTGCCCGCGGCGATCAGGACGTGCTGCGCGGGCTTGGCCAGGTCGGGAGTAAACGATCCGGCGGGCGCCTGGACGTCGATGATGTCGCCCGCCCTGACCTCGTGCACGAGCCAGCCGGATACCGCGCCGCCCGCCACCTCGCGGACGCCGATCCGCGGTGCTCGTCCGCTGGCCGCGCAGATCGAGTAGGAACGGCGCTCGTCTCCGCGGCGGATGGTCAGGGACTGGCCGGGGGCAAAGGCGAACGCCTCAAGCGCCTGCGGCGGCACGTCGAAGGTGACCGCGGCTGAATCGCCGGTCAGCGGGTCAACGCGCGCCACGGTGAGCGGGTGGAATTCGGTCCGGGCCCGGGGCGTCCGGGATGGGGCCGGCCGCGGCATCAGATCTCCTTGATGTACTCGAAGGGCTCGCGGCAGGCCTCGCAGCGGAAGAGGGCCTTGCACGCGGTCGCGCTGAACGCCGCGGTCTGCGTCGTGTCGTCCGAACCGCAGCGCGGGCAGCTGACCGGAGCGCGGCGGGTGGCGGTGAGGGTCAGCGGGACCGGTCCGCCGCGGGACCCGGCCGGCGCCGGGTGCGGCGGGGCCACGCCCGCCGCCAGGAGCTTCCCGCGGCCTTCGGCGGTGATCCAGTCGCTGCTCCACGCGGGCGCGAGCTCGGTCCGCACGGTGACGTCCGCGAACCCGGCCCGGCTGAGCCGGTACCGCAGGTCGTGGGCGATCTCAGCGACGGCGGGGCAGCCCGAGTAGGTCGGCGTGATCGTCACCACGAGCCGGCCGTCGTGTGCCGCTACGTCGCGCAGGATGCCGAGATCGGCGAGCGTCACCATCGGCAGCTCGGGGTCGGGTACCGCCGCGGCGATCTCGCGAGCCGCCCGCAGGTCTTCCTGGGCGAAGCCGGCCGGCGTCCGGGCCGTCACCATGTCGCCCCCGGGTGGGCGCGGGCCACGCTCTGCAACTCGGCGAGGATGTAGCCGAGCGCCTCGGTGTGGACCCCGTCACGGCCCGTCTGGCCCGCCACTGCGGCCATCGGCGCGGCGCCCGGGCGGTCCAGGGTCGCCGCGGCCAGCACGGTGTCCAGCACGGCGCCGACGTCGGCGCGCAGCGTCGCCGGGTGGACGGCCACGCCGGGCAGTGCCGCCGCGACCGGGTCAGCGCGGAAGAGCTCGTCGGTGAGCGGCCAGACCGCGTCGAGCGCGGCCTGCATCTTGTCGTGCGACAGCGCGGTGCCGTCACCGAGCCTGATTACCCACCGGGCCGCGTAGTCACGGTGGTAGGTGAGTTCCTTGACGCCCTTGGCGGCGATGGCCGCGAGCACCGGATCCCGTGACCGGGCGAGCTCGCCGAACAGCGCGAGCCGCCACGCAGAAAAGACCAGCAGCCTGCCGGTGAGCCCGGCGAAGTCGGCGTCCAGGCCCTCGGCCAGCCGTACGTTGCGGAACTCACGCTCGTCCCGGAAGAACGCGAGCTCATCCTCGGCCCGTCCGTGACCGTCGGGGCGCGCGGCGCCCTCGGCCTGGCCGGCCCGCGCCAGCAGCATGCGCGCCTGCCCGAGCAGGTCCAGGGCGATGTTGGCCAGCGCCGTCTCTTCCTCGAGCTCCGGCAGCCTGGTCATCCACTGCTGCAGGCGGTGCGAGTAGATGAGCGCGTCGTCGCCGAGCATCAGGCAGTAGACAGCCAGCGCGGCGGCGTCCACGCCGTCGGGCACCGTCGCGTCGACGCCCTCGAGCGGGTCGGTGAACCCGGTGCCGAAGGCCCAGCGATGATCCTCGGTCTCGTCGCTGAGGCCCTGGTAGGCGTCGAACTCGTCAGATGTGGGGGACATCGTCGGGAATCTCGTAGAACGTCGGGTGCCGGTAGACCTTGTCGCCGGCCGGGGCGAAGAACGGGTCCTTCTCATCCGGGCTGGAGGCCGTGATCTGGCTGGCCGCGACCACCCAGATGCTCACGCCCTCGTTCCTGCGGGTGTAGAGGTCACGGGCATGGTGCAGCGCCATCTGCGGGTCCGCCGCGTGCAGCGAGCCGACGTGCACGTGGTTGAGCCCGCGCTTGCCACGCAGGAACACTTCGTAAAGCGGCCAGTCCGAGCGCACCTGAGCTGGCCCGGTCACGCGGCGTCCTTCCGGGTCTTCGGGTCGGCGGCGTGCTTGGCGGCGTGAGCCAGGGCCGCCTCTCGCACCCAGGCTCCGTCCTCGTGAGCCGCCTCGCGGCGAGCGATCCGCTGCGCGTTGCATGGCCCGTTGCCCTTGACGACGGTCATGAACTCGTCCCAGTCCACCGGCCCGAAATCATAGTGCTCGCGCTCGGCGTTCCACGTCAGGTCCGCATCCGGCAGGGTCACGCCAAGCTTGTCCGCCTGCGGCACCGTCATATCCACGAAACGCTGCCGCAATTCGTCGTTGGTGTGCCGCTTGACTCCCCAGGCCATCGACTGCGCGGTATTGGGCGACTGGTCATCCGGCGGCCCGAACATCATCAGCGACGGCCACCAGAACCGGTTCGTGGCGTCCTGCACCATCTCGCGCTGCCCCACGGTACCGCGCATCATCGTCATCAGCAGCTCGTATCCCTGCCGCTGGTGGAACGACTCCTCCTTGCAGATGCGTATCATGGCCCGCCCGTAGGGGCCGTAGGAGGAACGGCACAGCGGCACCTGGTTGCAGATGGCCGCGCCGTCCACCAGCCAGCCGATCACGCCGACGTCGGCGTAGGTCAGCGTCGGGTAGTTGAAGATCGAGGAGTACTTCTGCCGCCCGCAGATGAGCTTGTCGGTGAGGTCGGCGCGATCGGCCCCGAGCGTCTCGGCGGCCGAGTACAGGTACATGCCATGGCCCGCCTCGTCCTGCACCTTGGCGATCAGGATCGCCTTGCGGCGCAGTGAGGGGGCCCGGGTGATCCAGTTACCCTCCGGCTGCATGCCGATGATCTCCGAGTGCGCGTGCTGGGCGACCTGCCGGACCATCGTCGCGCGATAAGCATCCGGCATCCAGTCCCGGGGCTCGATGCGCCGGCCCCGGGCGATCGTGTCGTCGAAGTGGGCTTCGAGGTTAGCCATCGCCACCATCCCTCCGGCCTGTATCTCCGCCATCATGGTAAGCACCGCGTCATTCGCGGGCACCTCGCCCGGCGGACGGATATCATTACCGGACGTTCGGTCTATAATACAGGAGGAGATGTCCGTGGCGCATATGCCCAGCGTCGAGGCGATGATGACGAGGGATGTGGCCTCGCGCGGCCTGGGTATCGAGCTGGTCACCAACGGCGAGGGACGAGCGGTGACCCGGATGACGGTCCGCGCTGACATGGTGAACGGGCACGCCATGGCACACGGCGGCCTGATCTTCACGCTGGCCGATACCGCGTTCGCCTGCGCGTGCAACAGCTGGGGGCCGGTGACGGTCGCCGCGTCGGCCGATATCGTCTTCGTCGCACCTGCCCGGACCGGTGACGTCTTGATGGCCGAGGCCGTGGTGCGCACCCGGTTCGGCCGGTCGGGGGTGTATGACGTGACCGTTCGCCGGGGCGGTGAGGTGATCGCCGAATTCCGCGGCCGCAGCCACCAGCTGGCCCCGGCGCCCTCGGCCCCGGCGCCCGAGCAGCCGGCGGCGCCGGCATCATGACCGCGGATCCGGTTCCCGGCCAGGAGCCCCCGGCGAGCTCACCCCGCCGCGGGCGCCCGGGCTACGACCTGGCGTCGGTGCTCGAGGTGGCGGTCGAGGTCTTCAACGAGCGCGGCTACGACCGCACGAGCATGCGGGATCTGGCCGGGCGGCTCGGCATCGCCAAGTCGGCGATCTATCACCACGTGGCGGGCAAGGAAGAACTCCTGCGGCTCGCCCTGGACCGGGCGCTGAGCGGACTGTCGGCGGCGACGGGGCGGGCCCGGGTCCTGCCCGCGCCGGCCATTGAGCGGCTGGAATACCTGGTCAGGCGCAGCGTGGAGCTACTCGAAGCCGAGTCTCCTTACGTCACCCTGTTGCTGCGGGTGCGGGGCAACACCGACGTCGAGAGAGCCGCGCTCGAGCAGCGCAGGGCCTTCGACCGGTTCGTGGCCGAACTGGTGGCCCAGGCGGTAGCCGACGGCGACATCCGCGCGGACGCCGATGCGATGCTCACCGCCCGGCTGCTCTTCGGGCTGGTCAACTCCGTCGTCGAATGGTACCGGCCGGCCCGCCGCGCGGACACCAGGCCGCTCGCGGACGCGGTCTGCGCCATGGCCTTCGACGGGCTGCGCACCAGGCCCTCGCGCGGCTAGTAACGGATCGCGATCTCGCGGCCCCCGCGATCGTGCTGCGGCTGGTCAGGCAGGACGACCGCCCGGCCGGTGGCGATACGCCAGGCGCTCCACGCCACCGCCGCCGCGTCTAGGGTGTCGGTCACCGGTGTCTGCCTGGTGACCGGCTCGATCCCGGTCCGGGCCAGCAGTTCGCGGCGCAGCTCGAGCCCCGGCACCGTGTGCTTGCTGTGCGCGAGCGGCGCCCCCGCCATGGCGGCGAACGCAAGCTCCGGGTGTACCTCATATATCGGGTGCTGGCTCGCCTCGCGATACCGGTTGGCCTCGAGCAGCTTGACGCGCAGGCCCCACGCCTGCACGCTGAAACCCTGACCGGTCAGTTCGCGGCAGCGCTGGTTCGCGGCGGGGTAGCTTTCCTGCGTCCAGACGGCGCGGGGCGGGATCGCGAAGACCGAGCTGCGCCTGGGTCCGAGCAGGCCGCGGGCCGTCCGGTCAGCCTGGCGCCAGCCCGATTCCAGCAGCCCGAGCGGCATGTCGATGCCGACCACCCGGGCCGGATCCGGGATGGGGGCCAGCAGGCTCGCCAGCGACTCGTGCATGCCGACGCAGGCCAGCCGGGGGAGCCGAGCCCGCGCGGAGGCCTCCAGGGTGACCGCGACCCAGCCGCGCCTGCAGGCATCGACTCCGGTCACGCGCATACCGCTAACGGTGCCACACCCGATTTTCCTGTGTTGCCGGCGAGGCAACCCCGGGACCGTCCCGTGAGCCGCTAGGGTTTCCTGGTGGCCTGGGGGACGATCAGCGTTAGTGATGAACCGGCCGGGTATGACCAGGCCGTTTGGTTCGGTGGGGGCGTTAGGTCCAGCCCCGTCTGGCTCCGCTGCACCGCGCCCGACGCGCTGTCCAACCTCGTCGCCGTCCTCGAGCTGGCCGCCGACAGGCAGTTGCGCTACGGCGCGGCCACCCGCCGGCCGCTGGCCGCGACGGTCAGGCTGGTCGAAGATGTCCTCGTCGCCGGGGATTATTACGAGGCGGCTCTGGCCGGCACCCGCGAGCCCATCGCCATCGCCGCGTTCGCGTGGCCTCTGCTGGTGCAGGCCGGCGGCCTGGCGCAGCTGGCCGGAGCCAGGCTCGAACTGACCGCCCGCGGCCGGGCAGCGCTCGCCCAGCCGTCTTACCAGACCCTGGGCGCGCTATGGGACAGGTGGCTGACCAGCGTTTCGCGCGATGAGCTGGCCCGGGTCGAGTCGATCAAGGGCCAGCGGAGGCCGTCCACCCTGACGTCGGTGCCCGGCCGCCGCGCCGCGGTGGCCGCGGGCCTGACCGCCGTCGAGCCGGGCGCGTGGACCGACGTCGATGTCCTGCTCAGGGTCATGGCCACGCAGCCTCGCCCGCTGGTGGTCGCCAGGAGCCTGCGGGCGCTGTGGCGGCTTTACCTCACCGACTCCTACCACGGATCACTCGGCCACGCCGGCTCTGCGGCCGGGAATGTGCTGGCGGCCAGGTACGCGCTCTGCGTGCTGTTCGAGTACGCGGCCACGATGGGGGTGATCGATGTGGCCTATACCGGCCCGGCCGGCGCGCGTGACGATTACCGCGGCCTGTGGGGGACCGGTGACCTGGCCTGGCTGTCGCGCTACGACGGCCTGGTCGCCGTGCGAGTCAACGAGCTCGGCGCCGCGATCCTGCACGACCCGGGCGCCCTGAGCGGTCTCAGCCTCCCGGTGCCGCGGCGGCCAGCCGGTCAGTCAGCCGGCCAGCCGGTCAGTCAGCCGGCCAGCCGGTCAGCCAGCCGGTAAGCCAGTCAGCCGGTCAGTAAGCCACGCTGAAGCGCTGCCTGCGGTGCTCCGGCTGCTCGATCTCGTCGACGAAGGCCTTAGCGTAGTCGGCGCCGGAGATGTTCGAGTTGCCGTCGGCGTCGGCGAGCAGGACGTCACCGCCGATGCGGTAACGGCCGGTCGCCTCGCCCGGGGCGTGCGCCCCGAAGGAAGCCGCCGGGCTCAGGTAGAACCAGTCCACGTCGGCGGCAGTCTCCCGTAGCGCGGCGAGGGCGTCAGCCTGGCCTAGCGCCTCACCCTTGTGGGCGTCGGGGAACGTCGGCAGGTCCACCACCCGCGGACCGCCCTCGGTGACGTGCAGCGAGCCCGCTCCGCCGACGAAGCCGAGCCTGGTGCTGTGCTCCGCCGTCGCCTTGGCCAGCATCGTGATCGCGTCGGCCAGGCGCACGCCGTCTTGCTCGCCGGCCCGGACCGCCACCACGATGACGTCCGCCTCGACCGCCATGTGGTCGACGAGGGCGGGATCGTGCAGGTTGCCGGCCCGTGAGATGAAGCCAGGGGTGCCCGCGAGCTCGGCTTCCTTCCGGCTGACCGAGATGACGGTGTGCCCGCGCCGTAGCGCCTCGTCCCTGATCGCGCTGCCTGCGTAGCCGGTTCCTCCGAAGATCGCGATCGTCGCCATATCGTCTCCCCTCTGTTCGTCTTCAGCTCCGCCGCTGCGGACTCAGCTGCGCAGCAAACCTGCCCCGGTACGGCGTGCCCAACCGCGGGCGGTGCTTTCCCGTCTTAAGGTATGTGAGCCATAACGACAACGAACGGCACAGACTGCGTGGAGGCGACGTGAGACGGTGGAGGATGGCCCTGGGTGGATGTGCGGCGCTGCTACTGGCGGCCGGCGCCGTCACCACGACCCTGCCGGTGAGCCCGGCCCAGGCCGTAACGGCCGCACGGACACAGCCGCTTAACGACGGGCCGGCCGGGTTCTGGTACGGCACGGACAGCTGGCCGGTCACGGTGAGCGGCCGTGCACCGTATAGCGAGCCGAGCACCGGCGGAGCCTACGGTGGTTACATCGGGATGACCGGCAGCTGGTCGTACTGGCTGGGCTGCCACGGCGGCTTTCTCGCCTGGTCCGCGACGAACAGCGCGCAGGCCGACACCAACTACACCACGTACGGCAGGGGCATCGGCACCGCCGTGTACTGGTTCATGGGCGGCCCCGGCGTTGACCCGCACTGGAACGGGACCCCGGCCGAAGCCGACGCCTGGGGCGCGCGGCAGGCGGCGCAGGCGCTAGCCGACGCGGCCAAGGATCACGTGACCTACCCGGTCCTGTTCATGGACATCGAGCTGCCCGGCGTTGCGCCCGCGTCCGACAACGGCTGGAACGACGTGTACACCTCGCCGTGCAGCGGCGTGGTGAGGGTGCACGGCGTCCCGGCCGCTCTCGACCGAGACGACTTCAACGGGTTCTGGGACTACGTCAGCACGCACTCCAAGTACAAGCCGGGTGTCTACTCGGCCGCGGGTATCTGGGCGAGCATCTTCGGC
>JBEKKH010000392.1:0-7573 GCA_050010815.1 Streptosporangiaceae bacterium
TCGATGTGGTAGTAGCCCTCGTTCGAGGAGGTAGAAAAGCGGGCCGAGTCGAAGATGTAGAACTCCGCCTCGGGGCCGAAGAACGCCGTGTCGCCGATGCCGGTGCCGCGCAGATAATCCTGCGCCTTCCTGGCGATGTTGCGCGGGTCCCTGGTGTACGGCGCGCCGGTCAGCGGGTCGTGCACAAAGAACGTCATGTTCAAGGTCTTGTGCGTGCGGAACGGGTCGAGACCCGCGGTGCTCGGGTCGGGCAGCAACAGCATGTCGGACTCGTGGATCGCTTGGAACCCGCGGATCGACGAGCCGTCGAACATGAGGCCGTCGGTGAAGACGTCCTCGCTGAACGCCGACGCCGGCACGGTGAAGTGCTGCATCGTTCCTGGCAGGTCACAGAACCTGACATCGATGAACTCTACGTTTTCCTCGGCGATGAAGCCAAGGACCTCTTCGGCACTGCTGAACATCAACCCTCCCGGTACAGGGCACGCATTTATGTTCTCAAGGCACGCGATTCGGACGTTAGACGTCGGCAATTTCTGCGCCGTGTCTGGTGTGTTTCACACATGTTACGACTCGGCGCTCTCAGTCTGACCTCCTAGTATGGCCCGCCGCACCTCCTCTGGCCCGCAGCGGATACCGTGGTGTCGTGGGAAAGAAATCCCGGACCGCGGAGCTGACCGCGCCTCCAGCCGAAGGCCGGCCCTCGGCCTTTCCGGGCCAGCGGTTCGGCCTGCCCGAGAAGGGGCCGGGGTCGGTGTCCACGATGATGAGGCGCGTGGGGGCCCTGCTCATTGACTGGCTGTGCTGCATGCTGATCGCGTACTGGCTGACCCATTCGCAGTTCTGGACCATCGCGGTCTTCGCGATCGAGGCCTACATGCTCACCGCGCTGACCGGGAGCACGGTGGGCAAGCGCCTGCTCGGCATCCGGGTGATCAATATTCACGGCGGCCCGGTCGGCTTCCGCTGGTCACTGGTCCGGACCGCGATCCTGCTGACCGTGATCCCGCCCCTGCTGACCGACCGTGACCTGCGTGGCCTGCATGACCGCGCTGCGGACACCGTCGTCGTCCGCCTCTAGCCGTCCTTACCGGGCCTTCGGCCGGGGCATCCTGGGCTGCCTGGCGTTCCTCGGCAACGGCCCCTTGGGGGCCTGCAGCGACGGCTGCAACGCCTTCAGCCGGTGGTTGAGGTCGCTGATCGCGTCCGGCTTGAGCTGGCGCGGTAGACGCATGATCTTCCGCTGCAGCTTGTTGATCGGGACCTGGCCCGCACCGCTGCCGATCTGGAATTCGGTGATCGGTACCTCGTAGGCCACCCGGGCGACCCGCTTTTTCTCCGCGGCCAGCAGGCTGGCCAGTCGGGTGGGGGAGCCCTCGCCGACCAGGATCACGCCGGGCTTGCCGACGGCCCGGTGCACCACGTCCATGTTCCGGTTAGCGGCGATCGCGGGCGTCACCGTCCAGTTGCCGCGCATGTTCTCGAGCACGGCGGCGGCAGCGCCGGGTTGCCCCTCGATGGCCGAATACTGCGCTGACTGCGCGAACCGGCCGAACAAGATGACCGTGACCAGCACGCCGAGCAGAACCCCCAACGGGATCAGCAGCGCGAGCAAGTTGGTGAGCAGGCCGACGACCACCAAGATCACCAGCGTGGCGAGCCCGCTGCCCACCACGATGGGTATCGCCTTCGGGTTGGACTTGTGGATCAGCCCGGCCACCATGCGTATCTGCTTCAGCCGCCCGGCCTTGGACAGGTCCTCAGCGGTACCCATATTCATGGCCGGTTCAGCGGCCTCAGATTTTCTCGACATGCGTGCCATGCTCCGCAGCATACGGTTCCCGCGGCCCGGACAGAAACCAACGGGCCTACCCGAAAGCTCCGCTTTCGGCCGGCGACCGCGAAGCCGGCCCGTTCGTCCCGGCTCGCTGCCCGATCGCCTGCGCGTAGAGCCGGCCTGCCCGGTAGGAAGAACGCACCAGGGGACCTGACATCACGCCGGCGAATCCGAGTTCCATCGCCTCTTCGCGCAGCTCCACGAACTCCTCGGGCTTGACCCAGCGTTCCACCGGATGGTGCCGGGGCGTGGGCCGCAGGTACTGCGTGATCGTCAGCAGGTCACAGCCGACGGCCCGCAGGTCGCTCATCGCCTCGGTGATCTCATCCCGCTCCTCGCCCAGCCCCAGGATCAGGTTGGACTTGGTGACCAGCCCGCGAGGCCCCGCCTCGCGGGCGGCGCGAAGCACCTCAAGCGACCGCGCGTACCTGAAGCCCGGCCTGATCCGCCGGAAGATCCGCGGCACGGTCTCGATGTTGTGGGCCAGCACCTCCGGTGCGGCGGCGAAGACCTGCGCCAGCCGGTCAGGCTCGGCGTTGAAGTCGGGGATGAGGAGCTCCACCCCGCAGCCGGGAATGGCGGCGTGGACCTCCCGGCAGGTCTGTGCGTACAGCCAGGCACCGCCGTCGGCTAGGTCGTCGCGCGCGACGCCGGTCACGGTCGCGTACCTCAGCCCCATGGCGGCGACCGATTCCGCGACTCGCCGGGGTTCGCCCTCGTCCAGCGGCTGGGGTTTGCCGGTGTCGATCTGGCAGAAGTCGCACCGCCGGGTGCACTGGTCGCCGCCGATCAGGAAGGTGGCCTCACGGTCCTCCCAGCACTCGAAGATGTTCGGGCAGCCGGCTTCCTCGCAGACCGTGTGCAGGCCTTCGCTGCGGACCAGCTGCTTGAGCTCGGTGTACGCCGGTCCGGTGCGGAGCCGGGTCTTGATCCACGGCGGCTTGCGCTCGATCGGGACCTCGCTGTTGCGGGCCTCGAGGCGGAGCATGCGACGGCCTTCGGGTGCGAGTACCACCGCTCCAGGATATGTTGCTCCCGGACGAGAGGGGTAGGGGGCGCCCGCCGTCGAGTCGCTGCCGGCGTTAAGACACCGGCTCCGGGTGTCCGGTCAGCATGACCGGGTCCTGGATCCGGTGCCAGCCGCGGTAACCTAGTACGTTGGCCAGGTGGCCTGCCATGACCGGAGTCACCTCGGCGACGGTGACGGGCCAGCCGGTCTCGGCGGACAGCGTGGTCACCCCGGCGTCGCGGATGCCGCACGGGACGATGCGGTCGTACCAGGACAGGTCGCAGTCGGCGTTCAGGGCGAACCCGTGCATGGTGACACCCCGCGCCACGCGTGCACCGATCGCCCCCACCTTGCGATCCGGGCTGTTGCCGTCACCGAGCACCCATGCGCCGCTGCGTCCCTGCACTCGCGCCGTGCTGATGCCGAACTCCGCGCAGGTCCGGATCATGGCCTCCTCGAGCGCACGCACGTAGGCGACCACGTCGAGCGGCTCGCGGAGCTTGATGATCGGATACCCGGTCAGCTGCCCGGGCCCGTGCCAGGTGATTTTGCCGCCGCGGTCCACGTCGATGACCGGCGCGCCCGGATCGCCGAACGGCCGGTCAGATGCCGCCGTCCGCTTGCCCGCCGTGTACACCGGCTCATGCTCGAGCAGCAGGCAACTGTCGGGCACCTCGCCGGCCACCCGCCGGGCGTGTACGCGCCGCTGCAGGTCCCAGCCCTGCCGGTAACCGACCGGGACAGCACCGAAGTCGAGATAGCCAAGCTCACTCACTTTTCCCAGCTTACGCTCGCTTGCACCGCAGGCGTTCACGTCGGCCGTGCACCGAACGCGCAGCAAGCGTGCAGACGGCTTTCAGGTAAGAAGCGGGTATTGGGGGGTAGCAATAAGGTCGTGATAGACGAGGCCGAGCTGCGGCGGATGAGCCCAGCCGAACGACGGCAGCTGGCGGCCATGCTCATCGAGGTTGACGGGCCGTGTGCGGCCGAGCCAGCTCCGGCCGATCCCTATCTGACCGACCCCGCGCTGGGGCGTCAGCGACGGCTGGTCCTGTTCATCTCGGCCGCCTCTTGCGTGATCCTGGCGGGCTGGATCGTCGTGCTGGCGGCCACGCTGCCGCACCATTTCAACGCGCATCACTGGCGGGCCCTGTGGGTGCTCTTCGACGTGATCATGCTCGCGGCATTCGCGGTGACGGCCTGGGCGACCTGGCGTAAACGGCAGATCCTGATCCTGCTGCTCATGCTGCTGGGCACCATGCTCTGCTGTGACGCCTGGTTCGACGTCGGCACCTCCCTGGCGACCAATGGCATGTGGCTGAGCATCGCCTCCGCGGTCTTCGCTGAGCTGCCGCTCGCCTTCCTGGCCTTCGCCGGGGCGCGTCGCCTGCTCAGGGCCACGGTCGAGGCCGGCATGCCCGCTCCGGCCGTCGCCGGGGACCAGCCCGCGGGCAGCTGGCGAGCAGCCGAAGGCGCCGACCGTCCGTCGGGTCCTTCGCTGCGCCGCACGCCGCTGGCCGGGGCCGGCCTCGAAGAGGCCTTTCCTGGTAGCCGCGCGCTGGAGCGGGCCGAGCGTGCCCGGCAGCCGGCCGGGCGAGGGGCCGGCGCAAAATAGTACATGTGATTGATGAGGCTGAGCTACGCCAGATGACCAGGGACGAGCGGCTTCAGCTGGCCCGCGCCCTGGCCGCCATCGACATACCGCGCCCGCTGATCGATCCCCGGCTGCGGCGGCGCAGGCGGTTCGGCCTGCTGGTCACCATGGGGTGCTGCGCTGGCCTGACCGGGTGGATCGCGCTGCTCATCCTGACGCTGCCCGGGCACTACACCTCGGACGACTGGCGGACCGTGTGGGTGGGGCTCGACCTCGGTGAGCTGGCCGGGTTCGCCGCCACGGGCTGGGCCGCGTGGCATCAGCGCCAGATCGCCATCTTTCTCATGATCATTACCGCGACGCTGCTCGTCTGCGATGCCTGGTTCGACGTGGCCCTGGATTACGGCTCACACGGCTTCGTGGCCAGTGTCATCTCGGCCGTGCTGGTCGAGCTTCCGCTCGCCTTCCTTCTGTTCGCCAGCGCCCGGCGGCTGGTCCGCGTCACCGTCGAGATCGTCATGCAGCTAGCTGGCATGGCCGGGCCCCCGCCCGCGCTGTGGCGGGTGCCGTTGTTCGCGGCCGGGCTCAACGAGGCGCTGCCGCCGCGGTTCAGAGCGCGCGACGCCGATGTCACAGCGTCCGATCACGTCTCGTCCTGACCGCGCAACGAAAGTGTCACACCGGGCCGGCCGGGGGCGTCTTAAGGACGACGCAGCAGGACACAGCGGAGAGGAAGTCATCATGCGAGTCTTCGTCGCGGGGGCAACCGGAGCCATCGGCCACTACCTGGTTCCCATGCTGATCGAGGCCGGCCACCAGGTCACGGGCAGCACGCGATCGCCCGCCCGGGCCATCCGGTTGTCCCAGGTCGGCGCCACGCCGGCCGTCGTCGATGGACTGGACCGCCAGGCGGTGACAGCGGCGGTCAGGGCCGCGCAACCGGACGTGATCGTGCACCAGATGACCGCGCTGGCCAGCCTGCGGAATTTTCGCCGCTTCGACGCCGAGTTCGCGGTCACCAACGAGCTGCGCACCAGGGGTACCGACTATCTGCTGGAAGCGGGCCGCCAGGCCGGCACCCGGCGGTTTGTCGTGCAGAGCTTCACGGGCTGGAACAACGCCAGGACAGCGGGACCGGTCAGGCGAGAACTCGGCTGGACGCCGCGGTACCCCAGCTGGCGGGACGGTTTCCCGGCCTGGACCGCAGCCAGGCAGGAAGCACATGCCAGTGCCGCCTGACCGCCCAGCGCCCCCTGACGAAGGGTTTATCGCGGCCTACCAGGAATTCCGGCCGCTGATGTTCTCGATCGCGTACCGGATGACCGGCAGCGTCGGCGATGCCGAGGACATCGTGCAGGAGGCGTTCCTGCGGCTGACCCGCGTCCTGCGCGACGGCGTCAGCATCGCCTCACCCCGGGCCTACCTGGCCACCGCGACTACCCGGCTGGCGATCAGCTACCAAAGGTCCGCGCGGGTGCGGCGGGAGTCTTACGTCGGCGCCTGGCTGCCCGAGCCGCTCGTGGCCGGCCACGAGCCCGATCCCGGAGAGCAGGCGGCGATGTCCGACTCGCTGTCCATGGCGTTCCTGGTGCTGCTGGAAAGCCTGTCCCCGGCCGAACGTGCGGTATTCCTGCTGCACGAGGTATTCAGCTACGGCTACACCGAGATCGCGGAGATCACCGGCAAGTCCGAGCCGAACTGCCGCCAGATCCTCACCCGCGCCCGGCACCGCGTCGACGAGGGCCGCGCCGGGGTCAAGAGGCCGCGTTTCGAGGCCTCACGCGAGCAGGGCGACGAGGTGGCCAGGCGGTTCTTCGCCGCGACCGCCGGCGGGGACATGGCCGGCCTGCTCGAGCTGCTCGCTCCCGACGTGGTTATGGTCGGCGATGGCGGCGGCAAGGCCTGGGCCGCCGCCCGGCCACTCCACGGCTCGCAGCGGGTGGCCCGGTTCATGCTCGGGCTGGCCCGCCAGGGACCGCGGCTGGGCGCACGCGTCGAACTGGCGTGGATCAACGGCCAGCCCGGGGCGGTCACCTACGACGCGGCCGACCGGATCATCAGCGTCTTGGCCCTTGACATTGCCGATGGTCTGGTGCAGACGATCAGGTCCGTGGTCAACCCCGACAAGCTTCACCACCTTGGCCCGGTCTCCGATGTGGCCCTGCGGGGTCTGCGGGACTTACGCTGTCGGCCATGGCTACCGACTTCACCGAGGAAACGGCCGCCCACGCCGTTATCGAGAGCTTCGCCCAGACCAGCGACCCGCGGCTGCGCGAGCTGCTGAGCAGCCTGGTCCGGCATCTGCACGCCTTCGTCAGGGAAACAGAGCCCACGATCGCTGAATGGGAGCAGGCGATCGAGTTCCTGACCGCGACCGGTCAGAAATGCGACGACGAACGCCAGGAGTTCATCCTGCTCTCCGATGTGCTCGGCATTTCGATGCTGGTGGAGACGATCAACAACCGGAAATCGGGCGGGGCCACCGAGTCCACCGTGCTCGGCCCTTTCCACGTGGTGAAGTCCCCGCGCCGAAAGCTCGGCGACACCATCGATTTCGTCGCGACCGGCACGCCGTGCGTTGTGCGCGGCCGGGTCCTCTCGGCCGGCGGCTCCCCGCTTCCAGGTGCCGAACTCGACGTATGGCAGGCCAATGACCAGGGATTTTACGATGTCCAGCAGCCGGAGGTGCAGCCACGAGCCAACGGCCGCGGGCTGTTCACGGCGGACGAAGACGGGTCGTTCTGGTTCCGCACGATCGTGCCGAGCCATTACCCGATACCGACCGACGGCCCGGTCGGCGCGCTGCTCACCGCGACCGGAAGGCACCCCTACCGCCCGGCGCATATCCATTTCATCGTGACTGCTCCCGGGCATCGCGCCCTGACCACGCACATTTTCGTCGATGGCAGTCCGTACCTCGAATCGGATGCGGTGTTCGCCGTGAAGAAAAGCCTGATCAAGAAGTTCACCCCCGTCGACGATCCAGAGCAGGCCGCCCGTTACGGCCTCTCCGGGCCCTTCGCCTCGGCGGACTTCGACATAATCCTCCAGCCCATCTCCACCACCCCCCACCCCGCCCCGCCCCCCTCCGCGTAGCCCGCCCCCCTCCGCCCTGCCTGTCCCACCCGCCTTC
>JBEKKH010000393.1:0-7566 GCA_050010815.1 Streptosporangiaceae bacterium
GGTGGATCCGGGCTTGGCGGTGGATCCGGTGTACGGGGATGCACCGGATCCACCACGAAGCCCGGATCCGCCGCAATCTTTGGCCCGGGCCGCTGCACTACGGGCACGTACGTGCTGCCCCGTCACACCAGGACCAGGTACCCGGCGGTCGCCAGCAGCGTAACTGCCCCGCCGGGATCCCAGGATGGTCTGCGTCGGCGCGCCCTGGCCGCTACCCGCGCTACCCTCCGAGATCGTGCCCGCCGCCAGAACATCAATATGTCCGAACGGACCGTGGTGCTCCGGCCGCCCTCCCCGCTCGTCGTGCTGCCCGAGCCATGAACCGGATGCGGTGAGTACGTGGAAATCTGCCCCGTCGACGCGATTGAGAGCAGTCCTTGAGCGACATTGATCCCATCGAGGTCGAGTCTTACCGCATCTTGCGGTCCCGGATCGACCTGAGTGACCTGCCCCCGCTCAGCCGGGCCGTGACCGAGCGCATTATCCACGCCACCGCCGACTTCGACTACGTCACCGACCTGATGTGTGACGAGGCTGCGCTGGCCGCCGGGGTGGAGGCGCTGCGGCGCGGGGCGCCAGTGGTCGCGGACGTGGGCATGGTCGCCTCGGGCATCACGGGGTACCCGGTCATCTGCAAGATCGGCGACTCACTGTCGGCCCGGCTGGCGCGCACCGCGAACATCACGCTCAGCGCGGCCGCGGTCCGGCTGGCGTTCGGTGAGGCCGGCCCGGGTGCGGTCTGGCTGGTCGGCTGCGCCCCGACGGCGCTGACCGAGATCATCACCAGGCAGGTCGAGCCGGCCCTGGTGGTCGGCGTGCCGGTCGGGTTCGTCGGTGCGGCCGCGGTGAAGGACGACCTGCGGGCCAGTGGCTTGCCGGCCTTGACCAACGTCTCGGAGAAGGGCGGATCGTCGGTGGCCGTCGCGGCGTTCAGCGCGCTGCTCCGGATGGCCAAGGATGAGGCGGAAGGCTCGGCCGGGTTCGAGCACCGCGTCGGCGAGCCGCAGCCTCCGCACGACCATGGCTGAGGCGCCGACGGGTGACACGCCCGCAACTGTCCCGCCGGTGGCTGGTCCGCCCGCGACGGCCCTGCCGGTGGCTGGTCCGCCCGCGACGGCCCTGCCGGTGGCTGGTCCGCCCGCGACGAGCCGGGATCCGGGGTATCCGGCCGAGCAGCGGGACGCGGTGTACCGAGTCATCGCCGAGCGCCGGGATGTCCGGCAGGGCTTCCGACCCGACCCGGTGCCCGCCGACGTGCTCGGCCGGGTGCTCGCGGCGGCGCATCAGGCGCCGTCCGTGGGTTTCTCCCAGCCGTGGGACTTCATCGTGATCACCGACCGGGCCCGGCGGGAACGGATCGCCGAGCTGGCACGCCGCCGCCGGGACGAGTTCGCCGCCGGCCTGCCGGGCGCGCGGGCCCGCACGTTTGACCAGCTGAAGATCGAGTCGATCCTGGACACGCCGGTCAACATCGTGGTCAGCTGCGACCGGACCCGCGGCGGTCGTCACACGCTGGGCCGGCGCACCCAGCCGCAGACCGCCGATTTCTCTAGCGTCCTCGCGGTGTCGAACCTGTGGCTGGCGGCCCGGGCAGAGGGCCTCGGGGTCGGCTGGGTGAGCTTTTTCGACGAGCGCGAGCTGGCGGCCGAGCTCGGCCTGCCCGGGCACCTGGAGGTCATCGCCTACCTGTGCGTGGGTTACGTGCGCCAGTTCGCGCCCGAACCAGAACTCGCGACCGCCGGCTGGGCGCGTCGCCGGCCGGTCTCCTGGGCGGTGCACGCCGAGGAGTACGGCCACCGCGGACTGCCCGGGGAGGAAGCGGTGGACCCGCTGGCCGAAGTGATCGCCGCGATTGTCCCGCCCGACGCCGACGCGATGGCGGCCGCGCGCGAGCGCCAGGACCGGATGACCAAGCCCCGCGGCTCGCTCGGCGCGCTCGAGGAGGTATCGGTCCGGCTGGCGGGCCTGGCCGGCCGCTGCCCGCCGCCGCTGCCCGAGCCCGCCTGCGTCGCCGTCTTCGCCGCCGACCACGGCGTGCACGCCCAGGGGGTCAGCCCCTGGCCCCAGGAGGTGACCGCCCAGATGGTGGCGAACTTCCTGGCCGGCGGGGCCGTGGTCAACACGTTCGCGGCTCAGGTCGGCGCGGAGGTGACCGTGGTCGATATCGGCGTGGCCGCCGAGCTCGAACCGGTCCCCGGGCTGCTGCCCCGCAAGATCGCGCCGGGCACCGCGGACTTTACCGAAGGACCCGCGATGACCCGCGACCAGGCGGTGACGGCGCTGGTGACCGGTATCGAGATCGCCCGTGACCTGGTCGCCGCGGGCAACCGGTGCCTGGTCACCGGGGACATGGGCATCGCCAACACCACCGCGTCCGCCGCCCTGATCTGTGCCTTCACCGGGGCCGATCCGGCCGAGGTGACCGGCCGGGGCACCGGCATCGACGCGGCCATGTTTGCGCGGAAGATCGAGGTCGTCTGCCGCGGCCTGGTCCGGCATCAGCCCGACCCGGCTGACCCGGTGGGGGTCATCGCGGCGTTCGGCGGCTTCGAGCACGGTGCGCTGGCCGGCTTCATCCTCGGCGCGGCGGCCCTGCGGGTGCCGGTGATCCTGGACGGGGTCATCGCCGGGGCCGCCGCCCTGGCCGCGGTCGCGCTGGCCCCGGATGCCATCGCCGCCTGCGTCGCGGGTCACCGCAGCGCCGAGCCCGGCCATGCCGTTACGCTTAGCTACCTGGGCCTGCGCCCGCTGGTCGACCTCGGGCTACGCCTAGGCGAGGGCACCGGCGCCGTGCTGGCCCTGCCCCTAGTCCAGAGCGCGGCCCGCGCGCTGCGTGACGTCGCCACCTTCGACTCCGCCGGCGTCGCCGACAAGACTTAGCCAGCTACCAGACCCCGCGAGCCAGCGGGGGAGGCGGGCGGAGCCCGGCGGCGAGCCAGAGGAGACAGAACATGGATCCCTATCTGCTGGGACTCCGGCTGGAGGGCCGCCGCGTCATCGTCGTGGGCGGGGGAGCGGTGGCGTCCCGCCGGATCCCGGCCCTGCTGGACGCGGGTGCGGAGATCCTCTTGGTGTCCCCGGCGGCGACCCCGGCCCTGGAGGACCTGGCCACGGTCGGCCGGATCCGCTGGGCCGCGCGGGGATATGAGCCCGGCGACTGCGCCGGCGCCTGGCTGGTCTGCGCGTGCACGGACTCACCCGAGGTGAACATGGCCGTGGCCGCGGCGGCCGACGCGCAGCAGACCTGGTGCGTGCGGGCCGACGACGCCGGGGCGTCGGGCGCCTGGACGCCCGCGTCCGGCCAGGCCGGAGACGTCAGGATCGGGGTCCTCAGTGGTGACCCGCGGCACAGCGCCGCGATCAGGGACGCCGTCCTGGCCGGACTGCAGTCCGGCCAGCTTAGCGCCAGGCACGGCCGCGGGCGCCCGGCTGGAGTGGCGATCATCGGCGGCGGGCCCGGTGATCCCGGGCTGATCACCGTGCGCGGCCGGCAACTGCTCGCCGAGGCCGACGTGGTGCTCACCGACCGGCTGGCGCCTCGTTCGCTCCTGGACGAGCTACGGGACGACGTCGAGATCATCGACGCGAGCAAGATTCCCTACGGCCGGGCCATGGCCCAGGAGCAGATCAACGCGGCGCTGATCAAGCACGCCCGGGCGGGCCGCTTCGTGGCCCGGCTCAAGGGTGGCGACCCGTTCGTCTTCGGCCGGGGCGCAGAAGAAGTCGTGGCGTGCCTGCGGGCGGGTGTTCCTGTCACCGTGGTGCCCGGTGTCACCAGCGCGGTGGCCGTGCCCGCCAGCGCCTGGGTCCCGGTCACCCACCGGGGCATCGCGCAGGATTTTCACGTCGTTTCCGTCCATGTTCCGCCGGGCGACGCGCGGTCCACGGTTAACTGGGAGTCGCTCGGCGGCAGCTCGGGCACCCTGGTGCTGCTCATGGCCGTGGAGCGGATCGGCGCGGTGGTCGGTGAACTCCTACGGCACGGGCGTCGGCGAGATACACCGGTTTCGGTAATAGCAGACGGTACTCTGCCGACGCAGCGCACAATTAACTCGACGCTGGAACAGGTAGAGAGCCTCGTGGTCAAGGAGGGAATCCGGCCGCCCGCGATCGTCGTCGTCGGCGACGTCGTGAATGTCGCGGTTGAGATAACGAAACTGATGCGCCATGTAACCTCCTGACGGAGGAGATAATAAACTCCGCGTGCCAGATGATTGACCCGGGCGCGCCCGGTAGGCGCCTGGGACTCCGAATAGAGGCCAGGGGCTTTTAACGGGCTTGAGGAGGCCGTTCGAACCATGGAAGGTCAGGGCGTGGCTGCGTCATCGCCACCCTCGGCCGGGACGCAAGCCGAACCCGGTCCGGGTGCTGGTGCGGCTTCTGACCCCCATCACCATGGCCAGGTTCATGTGACGAGGGATGTTGCTGACGGCGGTGAGGATCAGAAGCAAAACGGGGATGACGGTAACGTGATGTTTGCTCCAGGTCACCCAGAGGCATCAGCGCAGGACGTCGACCAGTCCCCCCTGCCGGGTCCGTCTCAGTCATCCGATGCAAACCCCGACCTCCCCGCGGCCGATCCCGAGTCCGCGGCCGATCCCGAGTCCGCGGCCGATCCCGATCCCGAGCCCGCGGCCGTCGCCGAGCCTGAGCCCGTCGCCGAGCCTGAGCCCGCCGAGGCCGCGGTCCCCGCCCGGTCTGCGGCCGCCGCCCAGTCCCACGTCCGCGTGGATGCCCGGCTGCTGGAAGCCGCACTGCTTAACCTCAGGAAGCGGATCGCCGCGATTCCGCTCGTCTTCGAGATCTCCGGTGCCGCAGACGTCAAGACCGAACGCACCAAGCTCCTCAGCCAGATCGACGATTACCTGCTGCCCCGCGTGCGCCGGTCGGCGGCCCCGGTCCTGGTGGCCCTGGTCGGCTCCACCGGCGCTGGGAAGTCCACGCTGGTGAACAGCATCGTCGGCGCGCCTGTCAGCGCGACCGGCGTACGCAGGCCGACGACGAACAGCCCGGTTCTGGCCTGTCATCCCGATGAGATCGACTGGTTCGCCGAGAATAACTTCCTGCCGACGCTGCCCCGGGTCCGGCAGGAAGGCCTGGCCCGGCCCGGCCGGGACGGCCTGCTCGTCCTGGCGGCCAGCGAAGGCATGCCGCGCGGCATCGCGCTGCTTGATACCCCAGACATCGACTCGGTGGTGCAGGCGCACCACGAGTTTGCCTACCAGTTCCTCGATGCCTCGGATCTGTGGCTGTTCATGACCAGTGCCAGCCGGTACGCCGACGGGCCGGTCTGGGAGATCCTTCAGCACGCGCGGGACCGGAAGGCCTCGCTGGGCGTGGTGATGTCCCGGGTCCCGCAGCAGTACCGGACCGAGTTGGTGGAGCACTTCACGGCCATGCTCGATGCCAACGGGATCGACGCCGCGGACCGGTTCGTTATCCCGGAGATCCCGCTCATCGACGGGATGCTGCCGCCCGACGCTTACCAGCCGATTCGCGACTGGCTGGCCGATACCGCCGCCCGTTCGGACCGCCGGGTGGCGGTGCTCTCCCAGACGATGTCCGGTGTGCTCGACACGTTCAAGACCAGGGTTCCGGCCATCGCTGCGCACGTCGAGGCGCAGGTCGTGCTGCGCACGAACCTGCGCAGGGCGGCGGAGGAGGCGTACACCGGCGCGTTCACCGAGGCCAGTGGCGGTCTGAAGAAGGGCGCGCTGCTGCGCGGGGAGGTGATCGCGCGCTGGGACGACTGCATGGTGGGCGGTGACCTGCGACCCCGGCGCGGGGCCAAGGGAGCCAAGGGTGCGGCCAGGAAGGGCAAGCGCGCGCGGCGCGGGCCTTCGCGGACGTCGGCGCTCAACTCCGCGCTTCGCTCGGCCCTGGAGTCGTACATCGTGTCTGTCGCTGACCGCGCCGCCGAGCAGGTGCACGGCCAATGGCGAAGCGATCCCGCGGGTGTCGTGCTGCTGGCGGCCGCAGCCGCGCAGCGAGCTCGGGATGTGCGCACCAAGCAGGTGTTCGAGTCCGTCTTCGGCCCTGGTGGGCAGAGCGGAATTGGTGATCCGGCGGCCGGGGACATCAAGGCCGCGGACGTTATTAAGGCCGCGGATGCGGCTCAGGCCTCAGTCTTCAGCCGATCCTCGGCTGACCTGGCCACGCGGGCCGCTCGCGCGATCGGGGCGTGGCAGGACCACGTGACCCGGCTGGTGGAAGCGGAGGAGCTGCGGCCCGCGCTCCGGCGGATCGCCTTCGACGAGGACTCGCTTAGCTTGGTCCTCCTGGTGGCGATGCTCGGCGAGGATGCGCCGCAGGCGGCCGGCTCGGGTACCGAGGCTGACGGGGCCAGCGTCTACACCGAGCCGCGGCGGATGCTGACGGCGGTGTTCGGCGAGGTGCTGCTGACCGAAATCCTCGCCAAGGCTCGCGCCGACCTGCTCGGCCGGGTCCGGCTGCTGCTTGATGAGGAACTGGTCAGGTTCGCCGAGGTGCTCGACGCGGCCGGGCCGTGCGACGATGTCGCGGCGATACGGCTATACCAGGCGGAATTCTCGCTCGAGGCGGTTAGGTGACAACAAACACGATCGGGGTGACCGGGCTGCCGAACGCACGGCTGCCCGCCAGGCTCGCCTCTCTCACCGAGCTGACCAAGATTGGTTCCGGTCGCGCCGGAACCGAGGGGTTCAGCCAGGAACTTCTGACCGAATCCGAGCTGCTGCTGCGGCGGTCAGGCGAGCGAATGCGGATGTCCGCGTCGCACACCGTCGTGGCCCTCGCCGGGGGCACCGGCAGCGGTAAGTCCACCCTGTTCAACGCCCTGTCCGGGGCCAATTTCTCGCCGGCCGGGGTGACCAGGCCGACCACCAGGCACTCGCACGCGTGCGTGTGGGGCATGGAGGGAGCCGGTTCGCTGCTCGACTGGCTCGGCGTGCAGCGCCGTCACCGCTACGCCCGGGCCAGCGCCCTCGACGAGGGTGAGTCGTCGCTGACCGGGTTGCTCCTGCTTGACCTGCCTGACCACGACTCGGTGGTCAGCGGGTCGGCGGCCCTGGTTGACCGCCTGGTCAAGATGGTCGACATGCTGGTCTGGGTGCTTGACCCGCTGAAGTACGCGGATGCGTCGGTGCACCGGCGCTACCTGGTGCCGCTGGCTGGGCATGCGGCGGTGACCTCGGTGGTGCTGAATAAGGTGGACACGCTCAGCCCCGAGCAGGGCGCCGATTGCGAGTCCGACCTTCGCCGGCTGCTGGAGGCGGAAGGGCTGACCGAAACTCAGGTGCTTGTCACGTCCGCGGTCACCGGCGCAGGCCTGGGTGATCTTCGCAGCGTGCTGGCTGGGGCCGTGGCCGCCCGGCGGGCGGCGACCGACCGGATCGATGCGGACATCGACGTCTTGCTCGAGCGGTTCGCGGTATACGCCGGAGAGTCCGTGCCCGGGTGGCACCCTCAGGAACCGGATGCCCAACCCGTCGCGGCGGCCCAGAAGATTGCCGTGGTCGGCGCCGAACCGCCCTCGGTGGCGGGCAGGCCGCCGTGGGACCGGGCCGAGGACCACGAACACGCAGGTAA
>JBEKKH010000394.1:0-7545 GCA_050010815.1 Streptosporangiaceae bacterium
GACGTCCCAGGCTGCGACGGGACGCCCGGAACGGAGCAGCTCATCCCACGAGACGGGCTCCTCGATGCGCAGGACTCGCCCGTCTCGAGACGCCAGGAAAGCATCCGTCGCCAGCAGTCTCCGGGCGTGATCCGCGAGGGTCTCGCTCGGCGGCAGGATCCCCCAACGTCGCGGCCGATTCGCAAACGCCCGGTCCCAGAAGAGCTCACGCCGGGCCTGACCGGCCCCGGGCAGGCGCACCGACCAGGGCGAGTTGGCCATCAAGGCGATCCGCAGAGCCGCGGTCCGGTTCAGGGCACCCGTCACCGATGCGGCTTCGGCCACCGACACATCAACGTGAACCTGGCTCGATGCCGAAAGACACAGGAGGCCGCCCCAGCGTGCCCCATCGTATGCGGGCATCGAGCCATCGTGCAGTTGCCTGTAACGCTCGCCCGGCGACAGGAGCCAATCCCCGATCCCGGCCAGGGGCTGCAGGCCGTAACCGAGGAGACGGCACCCGTCGGCGCCGAGCCACGCCGAGAGCTCGGCGACCAGATCTGTTACGCGCTTGTCGAGCACGTGCAGGTCTGAGACCGGTCCGACCCGGACCTCTAGCGTGCTGCATCCGATCTCGGTAGTCACGGAGGTACCGAACCGCGCCGCAGCATCGATCACGCGCTTTGGCTCGGCCGAATGCCCGCGGGTGTCTACGACCGGGTACTCGAGCTCGACGCCCACCGACCGGGGACCGGCCGAACGCCTGGCCACGCTCGCGGAGAACCATCTGACGTACCTGTCGGCGAAGTCGTCGGCCACATCCCGGATGATCATCTGGGGACTGGCCACGATAATCCTCATTCCGGTATGCGATGCCCTCCCGCTGGGAGCCGAGCCAAGAAGTCCGCAGCGCCGTGCCTATCCGCTAGGCATCCTCGCAGGTCATACCCGCCGGAGCACCTCTGACATTGCGGCTGGCCTCCGGCCTGGGCCGGTCGTTCGGCAGCGCGAGCAGCTGGTTAGGAGGCTCCGCGTCCCGCACCATGGTACGCAGCAGCCCATGGCGCTCGAGCACATCATCGAGAGCTGCCTGCAGCATCCCGACATCGACGTGGCCAGCGATACGCACCCCAGGGACGATCGTGAACCGGTTCCCGAAGGCACCACTCGGGTCACCCTCGTCCAGCGAATGAAGATACTGCTGGGTGAAGGACAACGGATACCGTTCCGTCGTAATATCCGGCTGGCTGGAGGGTTGCCGGGTCATCGCCCACCGTGTCCTTAACCCGTGATGGTCAGTCAATCCGGTGTAAGGCCTTTCCCAGCGTGTCAGCCTGCGCTGGCCATCTCACCGGTTGCGCGTGCCGGTACCGGCCCGGCCGGCCAGGTACCGGCGGCAACCTCGAAGGTGCCTGGCCACGCCGCGGCGGGGAGGGTATGGAAGCGTGGCTAATCCTCTTACAGATGACGACGTGGTTGACGACGACAAGATTGTCCGGCAGCTCGTTACCGGCACGGCTAAACCGGTCCTGGTGGCCGATTTCCAGGCCTTCTCCTCGGCACCCCGGCTCAGCCACCTGGTCAGCGACCAGACGGAAGGCCGGCCGATCTATCAGGTCGATCCGCTCGACGCCCTGTCCCAGGACCGGCCCTACATATCCCTGGCCGACCTGGCCGCCGAGGCCGTCGACGCGTTCGAGCGCTCCCAGCCCGCTGATGGTCGTGCCTTCGTCATCGGCTATTGCAGTGCCGCTGCCCTGTCCGTGCGCATCGCGACGCTGCTGGCACGCTCGCGGGAGGCAACCGCCGTCCTGCTGCGGCCGTCCTGGCCCGGTGCCGAGAGCGTCCAGGAGAACTTCAAGACGCTGGCGGGCAACCTAGGCGCGCGCCAGCTGGCGTGTCCTGATCTTGATGAGGACCCCGGTCGCTGCGTACGGCGCATGGAGGAGCTACTTCGCGCCCAGCTAGCGCTCCTGGCCACCAGCCAGGGGCTGGACGAGTCGGCCGACACCTTCGGTGAGCTACTGCTGACGTACCGGTCATGGCTGGCCTTCTTGCTCGCGTGCCGGAACGACTCGCTGGGCGGCGGGGCGGCCGGGACCACCGCGGTGACCGTGCTGACCGAAACCCCGGAGAGCCTCACCGTTCCCGGGCTGTCTCCCGGCGAGTTCGAGGTCTACGCGCTGCCCGCCTCGGACGAGGATAATCCGGTCACGCCGGAGGTCGCCGAGCTCCTGGTCGCGCAGATCACGAGGTAGGCGGGCGGCCGCCCGCGGCGGGACCGCCACCGCTGCATCATCTCGCGGCGAAACCCAGGGAGCTGGGCCCAGCTCCCTGGGTTTCCTATCGTCGCCCGACGGTGTCCGGGCTCCCCACCAGCAGGTAGGTGCCGTCATCGCGGGCGGAGCCGAAGTCGCGGTACTCCTGCTGGGGTCTGCCCGCCGAGGAAGGCCAGGACCGTCACCGGCCCCCGCGATCGGGAAGAACAGCGTCGGGCCGATGTGGTGCACCAGGATGCCGGTGAGCGCGGATGGGTGCCGTACGGGCAGCATCATCAATGAACACCCCGGCCATCGGCGCGAACGCGCCGCGCGGCTCCATCGGCAGCCCGGCCCAGCCCGGCCCAGCCCAGCCCAGTCCAGCCGTCAGGCCCGGGGCCGTATCCCAGGGCCAGGTTGTCGGCCGCGAACTCATCGGCCTCATAGCCGGTGCGGGTCAGGCCAACCGAGGCTGGCGTGCTCGAACTGGTGTCTGGCGCCCAGGCGAAGCTCACGCCACCGGAAAACAGCGCGGAAAGTCTTCAAGCGGCAGCCCTTGCCGCCGGTCGGCCCGCGCATCCTCCGCGGGGAAGCCCGCGGTCATGGTGAGCAGGTGGCGCACCGTGCCCGAATGATGAACACGGTGCTGACCGTCACGCTGATGACAGCACGTAAAGGCGCTTCAGCCCTAACATGACTCACCTCGCCTCAAGATGCCGACGCTGTGGCCCTTTGCAGGCCTGCAGCCGCGGACTCATGCGAACTGGGACGGCTCACTCCAAGGTCAAGATCTCAGCGGTAATTCGTCCACGCACCTTCTGCGTTGCGGACCCGGGTGGGGCGTCACCACGGTCCTCGGTCCGGGGTGAGGAAGGCATCCATGTCGTCCGCCGGATCACCGGACAGGATGGCCTGGTACAGCCGCTGCATCCGAAGACTCGGGTCGATGCCCAACTCGTCATCGAGGATCGTGCGGAGCCGCTGGAATGCGTCCAGCGCCCGGGCGGCATGACCGGCCCGGTAGAGGGCTGTCATCAGCAGCCCCCAGAAGTTCTCGTTCATCGGATGCCGGGCTACAAGCAGCGTCAGTTCCCCCAGTATGTCGGCGTGCCGGTGCAGCGCGAGGTCGGCCTGGATGCGGCGTTCGAGTACGCCAAGTCGCGTTTCCTCCAGTGAAGCCGCCTCCGTTTCAAGGATCCGGCCTTGCCGGACATCCGACAGCGCGGGCCCGCGCCACAGGTCAAGGGCACGGCCCAGCAAGTCCGAGACGGCTTGCGGATCTCCTGCCTCCGCCGCCTCGCGCCCCGCTCGCGCGAGGCGGCGGAACTCCTCGACATCGGTATGGCATTCAAGCTGGTACCCGGAGTGCCGCGTGCGGAGGAACTCGCTGGCGACACGCTCGCGCGACATGTCCACCGCCATGCTGTTACGCAGGTGAAAGATGTACGTCTGAAGCGTGGTAGACGCACTGCGCGGCGGGCGGTCACCCCACAACTCCTCGATGAGCGCGGAAACCGTGACGACCCGCCCGGCGTTCACCGCGAGCAGCGCCAGCACCTTGCGCTGCTTGGCCGCGTTCGGCGTGATAGTGCGGGTTCCCAGGGATGCGGACAGCGGGCCCAATAGCTGGATGCTTATCTGCGTGGAATCCAATACCATCGCATCCTCTTGTTGCTAGTGTGTGTCACTTATTTCCCTTGAGCATGCGCCACGAGGAAGCTGTAGTTCCAGTGACCCCGTCATGACCGAGGCTATGAAAGATTCATGTCAAGGTTGTGACGTAGTACCTGGTGGCCTGATAACAGGATCCTCGTGGGCTATTAATGGTGAAGAGATGAAATCTTCACTACCCTGACGGGTCGGCCTGGTGCAGCCTAGCTGCTGGGCCAGAACCCGCTCAGGCGGCGGTGTGAGCTGTTCTGGCGTTCTTCCCTCGTGGACGGGCCGGGCAAACGGCTAGGCATGCGTCTGCCACGTCCTGATGGCCGTTGATATGGTCCCGACCCCCGATGCATGGCACGATAGTGACAGCTGATGACAGCAACGAACAGTAGCTCCGACGGGGCGAGACGACCTGAGCTGTGGTCCCTCCGCGACGATGTGAACGTCGAGGCAGACCCCGTTCGCGACATGGTGCGGCTGAGCGGCCGCTGGGGCGACACCACCATCTGGCGCTCTTCGCGCCTGGTGCGCGAGACGGTGTACCGCATGAGCCTCGGACCCATCTCGCTGGAGAATGCGACCAGCGCGGCAGCGATGCCGGCCGGGGGAACCTACCGGGACGCGGACGAGGCGCCGACACAGCTGGCGGAGCTTCATAGCGTGCTAGAGCGCCTGCAACCGCTGATAGTCAGGTCGCTCGCGACCGAATCAGGCCAGCCCCTGCTGTCCGTAGTTCCGCTCACCATGCGGTCCCGGTTTGATCCTGTTCCGCTTGCCGCCGGGGTGCCGTTCCGGCTGTCCGTCTATGCCTGCCTGCGGGCCGATGGGCGCCAGTACACCATGGAGTCACCGCTGTCACTGCACCGTGTGGTCCTGCACCGGGCTGCGGCGATGCGACTGATCGCGCCCCTGGCCAGTCCGATCACCCCGGCCGCGTTTACCACTGCCCTGTCGCCCGCGGAGCCGGCCGCCGCGAGCGTACTCGAATATCTCGTGGCCGTCGGTATGGTCGTGCCTGCCCAGGGGGCGGGCACCCCCTCGGTCTTCGCGGAAGACCTGGACACCGCCATCGTCGGGTGGTCACCAGTTGAGATGATGTTCCATACCCGGAGCACTCTCGGGCGGCATGATCACGATTTCGGCGCCACCTATCCGGCCGGGACGACCCGGTCGGCCGAGCCGGTGGTCAAGCCGCAGGCGAGCCGGCACATACCGCTGCGCATGCCGCGCTGGGAAGACCTGTGCCAGAGCGACCCGCCGGTTGTGGTAGCCATGGAGGAGCGGCGCTCGGCACGCCGCTACGCGGAAAGCCCGGTGACGGTGGTACAGCTCGGTGATCTGCTGTACCGGACGGCCAGAGTGCGTTCGCTGGTCACCGCCTCGTCAGGGGGTCATGACCCCCCCGACCTACCGGCAACTGGCACGCCGTACAGCAGTCGCCCGTATCCCAGCGGCGGCGCCTGCTACGAGCTCGAGCTTTATCTCACGGTCGGCAATTGCACGGGTCTCGCCAATGGCGTTTATCACTACGACCCGCTCGGGCACCGGCTCGAGCCGCTCAGTGCGGATCGGGCGGCGGCCGAGGAGCTGCTGAGCGCTGCCTGCATGGCTGCGGCGCTGGACGGCCCCGTACAGGTGCTGATCAGCATGACGGCGCGTTTCCGGCGGCTGTCCTGGCGATACGAAGGGCTGGCGTACCGGCTGGTGCTCATGCACGTGGGCGTGCTGATGCAGAGCCTGTACATAGTCTGCGCGGCGATGGGACTCGCGCCATGCGCCCTGGATGCCGTGGACATCGACCTGGCCGCACGATCATTCGGCACCGACTGGCGCACCGAGCCTTGTGTCGGCCAGTTCCTGGTGGGCGGCAAGCCCGACGTGACCGAGGAACACTGGGCGGATCGCGCGCCCTTATCTCGTATATTGCTGACTATGCCGCCGCTTCTGGACGGTGCCCATTTCCGCTGTCACGATGATCTCATGGAGACAAACTGGGCGGGCAGACTGCGCTGTCGGATATTCCTTCCCGATCAATCTGAGGCCACGTTCGCAAAGCGCGGGTTTACCGCGCCTGATGCCACCCGTCAGGCCAATATTGAAAAGGTCGGAAAAATATTCCTGGTAGGCTTCGAATACGGGATGGCCGGCCTGTCCATGGCCGCTATCGAGTCATCGCTTGAGACGATAGAGCCAGCCTTCCGCGGATTCGCCTATGAGGGCTGCACGATGGCGCTCGCGATACGCGACGGAGTCCGCCCTACCGGACGCCACTGGGTTCGTGACCTGCTGGCCAGCAGGGGGGCCAATCACGTCTACATGGCTTACGTCGGGGTGGGCTGGGCCATGGCGCGACTGCCCCGCCTGCGCTGGCGCGCGATCGAACCGCACGACCCGTTGCTGCGCTGGCTGGCCCTTGATGGTTATGGCTTTCATCAGGCCTACTTCCACACCAAGCAGTACGTCTGGCAGCAGCATCAGGGCACGATTCCGGGATGGGAGCCTGCCGGGTACGCCAACCGTGTCGTCGACCAGGGCATCGGTCGTGCGCTCTGGTTCGTCAACGGATCAGATGTCCAGGGGGTCGCCACCACCATCGGCGCATTCCCGGAGTCCCGTCAGGGCGACCTGTGGAGCGGAATAGGCCTGGCGAGCGTCTACGCGGGCGGCGCCGATGCCGGCGAACTCTCGGACATGGTGAAGCTGGCCGGACAGTACCGATCGCACGCTGCTCAGGGTGCCGCGTTCGCGGCCAAGGCGCGCTTGCTGGCTGGCCTGGTGATGCCCGGCACCGAAATCGGCGTCAAGGTGCACTGCGACATGTCCGTCGAGGATGCCGCGGCGGTAACCGACGAGGCCCGGCAGGGGCTGCCCCCCGAGGACGCCAATCTGCCCAGCTTCGAGGTGTGGCGAGAGCGGATCAGGAAGCGGTTCGAGTAGGCGTCCGTAGCGCGCACGATGGCCTTCATCGTCGCCTAAGCGGCGCACCGCCTGACCCCGCTTGCCGCTCCAGGTCTGTGATGCCCGGCGCTATTCTTGACCGCTGCCGGGGCTGGGCCCCAGCTGTGACCGCGGCTGTGGCGGTGGGACCGTGCCGCGGCGGCGGCGTGGCCGTGGCCGCGACGGCAACGGTGTGATCGTGGCCGCGACGGCAACGGTGTGATCGTGGCCGCGGCTGGCAACCTCCCCTCGGGAGCGACCCTGACGTCCCGTTCACCGCTCGTGTCCCGGCTGCCTCACCAGAATCGCTCCCGGACCCAGTCACCGGGACTTCTGCGGTGGATCCGGGCTTGGCGGCGGTGCCACTTAGCCTGAGTTGATCTTCGTGGCTGGCGTGGCCTGCCGTGCCGCTCTGACCAGCACAGATACACCTCACCCCCGGCAGGTGAGGACCTGGTCCGCCGTCAGCTGCGGGACATGCAGGTCAGAACCCTGATCGGTAATTAGGCGAAGCCCGTCGCCGCGCTGCTGAGGTGCATCGCCAGACGCGTCATCCCTAATCTCGAGTTATGCGATGGCAACGTTAACGCAAGCACCAGGGCCGTGGCTGGCAGCAACAACGGCCGACGGCCGTTTCGGGCGCCGCATTGCCGTGTGATGGCCAGCCGACGCGGTGCTAGCGGTGGCACGGGCGCAGGCGCTGCCCGGC
>JBEKKH010000395.1:0-7530 GCA_050010815.1 Streptosporangiaceae bacterium
GTCACGGTACAGGTCGAGGCTGGGGAGTTCGCGCAGCAGCGGCCCCGGGTCCAGCTCGGGATACGGCTGGCCGGAGAATACCTCCACACGGTGCCCGAGAGCGTGCAGCTCGCGGCTCAGGTGGCGCACGTAAACGCCCTGACCGCCGCAGTGCGGCTTGCTGCGGTACGACAGCAGCGCGATCCGCAGCGGGCGGCTCAAGATAACCACGTGGCACCTTACCACCCGGTAGTCCCGCCACCCCCAAGCGGACCGGTGTGGTTCCGCTGGGGTTACCCCTGATATGACAGGTTAACCACAGGTGAGAACGATGAAAGTGGGTGTCAGGTGGCGCACAGGTTTCCGGCGTTGATCGCGGCGCCGGCCACCGAGCCGGGGCTGCTCTGGCTGACCGGAGCCCGGCTCTTCGACGGGACCGGGTCGCCGTTGCGCGACCATACGGCGATCCTGGTCCAGGACGGGATCATCCGCCGGGTCGCCGACGCCCGTGAACGGTGCCCGGACGGCGCCCGGCCGGTCGACGTCGGCGGCCGGGTGCTGATGCCCGGGCTGACCGACGCGCACACCCACGCCTCCGGCCGCGTGCCCAAGACGGCGAAGGGCGCCGAGGAGCCGCTGCCGGGCGTAGCCGCCCATTTCCTGCAGGCCGAGCTGCGTGACTACCTCCGCTTCGGGGTCACCACCATCCGGGTCTGCGGCTCCCAGGGTCAGCTGCCGCAGCAGGCCCGCCAGGCCATGCGGTACGGCGCGTTCCGTGGCCCGCGGCTTCTGACCTGCGGAAAGATCGTCTCGGCGACGGCGCCGGGCGGCCGGTTCTACGGTGACATGTATCGCGAAGCCGACGGTCCAGACGACATCAGACGGGCGGTGCGCGAGCAGCTCCGGGCCGGCGCCGATTTCGTCAAGGTGATGACGACCGGGGCTCGCTCCAATGAGCTCGAGGACCCCGAGCCGCTCCAGCTCACCGAGCCCGAGCTGGCCGCGGTCACCGACGAGGCGCACCGGCTGGGCTACCGGGTCGCGGCGCACGCCGAGGGCCTGGACGGCTGCGCGGCCGCGATCAGGCACGGCGTCGACACCATCGAGCACGGCATGTACCTGCACCGGCGGCCGGACCTGCTCCAGGCCATGGCCGCCTCTGGCGTGGTCCTGGTGCCGACCTTGTCGGGGTACTACTGGATGGCGGGCCTGGGCGAGGCCGTCGACCCGGCGCAGGCACAGGCCCAGCCGGAGATGCCGCCGGTTCTTTCCGATTTGGCCGAACGGAACCTGGCTGAAGGCGCCGCCACCATGCGGGCCGCCCGCGGGGCCGGCGTGAAGATCGCGCTGGGCAGCGACATGAGCCTGGCCGTCGGCCTGGAGATCCAGCGGATGGTGCAGCACGGGCTGACCCCGGCCGAGGTGCTCGTCGCCGCGACCAGCACCGCGGCGCAGGCGCTCGACCTGGACGAGCACATCGGCACCGTGACGCCGGGGAAGCGGGCCGACCTGATCGTCGTGGACGGCGACCCGCTGGCCGACCCGGCGCTGTTCAGCGACCCGGCCCGCATCTGGCTCGTCCTGGTGGGCGGCACCCCGGTGGCGGGCCAGGCCCTGTCGAACCCTCCGCCAGGACGCCCCTGAAGGCGCCGGCGGGCCAGGCGCACGGCGGGCCAGGTCAGGCCGCGTGGACGCCGATACCGATCAGGTAGGTGACCCCGGCGGCAGCGGCGCCCAGGACCAGCTGCCGGAGCGCGCCCCGCCAGAACGGCCGGTCGGTGAGCCGGGACACCATGCCGCCGCCGGCCACCGCGGCCAGCGCGGCCAGCCCGAGGCTGGCCCAGAGGACCCGGAATCCCAGCAGGTAGGGCAGCAGCGGGATCAGCGCTCCGATGGCGAAGGAGGCCAGCGACGCGCCCGCCGCCACGTAGGGCGAAGGCAGCTCGGTAGAGTCCACGCCCAGTTCTTCCAGCGTGTGCACGGCCAGCGCCTTCTCCGGATGGGCGGAGATCTCGGCGGCGGCCTGCCGCGCGGTGGCGGGACTGACCCCGCGGGCCCGGAGCATCGTGGCCAGCTCGGCCTGCTCGGCGACCGCGTTGTTCTCAAGCTCCAGCCGCTCCTTGTCGACCTCGGCGTAGATGAGCTCGTTCTGGGAGGAGACGGACACGTACTCCCCGGCGGCCATCGAGCTGGCGCCCGCGGCCAGGCCGGCCAGCCCGGTGAGGATGATCGTGTGGGCCGAGCCGCCGCCGCCGCCCACCCCGGCGATCAGCGAGACGTTGGTCACCAGCCCGTCCATCGCGCCGAACACGGCCGGGCGCAGCCAGCCACCGGACACGTCCCTGTGCTGGTGCCCGTGATCGTGCCCGTGCGCGTCGGCCGGGGTTTGGTGCTCGGTCGGCATTCGCGTTGCCTTCCCCGTGCTAGCCGGCGTACGCGGGTGCGGTGCGCCGTGCCGCGGCGCACCGCACAGGCTACCCGGGGATTAGCCCTTCGCCGCGTTGTACAGGAACAGGTGGCCGATCGCGGTCGGGTACACGCCGGTCACGCCCGACGCCGTGGCCGTAAGGTAATTGTAGAAGTACCCGAAGATGACCGGGGTCTGGGCCAGCAGCAGCGTCTCGATCTGCCCGGCCAGGCTGCGCTGGACGGACAGGTCGGAGGCGGCGACGTACTGCGCGACCAGCTTGTCGTACGAGGCGTTGGCGAAGTGTGCGGCGTTCCAGGGCCCGGTGCCCGTCTTGGCGTTGGTCGTCTGGAGCGGGGCGGTCAGGAATACATTCGGAACGCTCCGGTGACCGTAGTCCACCAGGCTCATGGTGGCGTCCAGCCAGTCGGAGTTCCCGAACGTGGCCTTGCCGTAGTAAGCGCTCGAGCTTTCCACCTTCAGCGCGATCTTCACCCCGATCTGCGCCGCCGCCTGCGCCACGATCTGGGCGTACTCGGGGATCTCGACGAAGTTCTCGGTGATCAGCTGGGTGCTGAACCCCGAGGGGTGCCCGGCCGCCGAGAGCAGCGACTTGGCCTGGCTGATGTTCTGCGCGCGCTGGGCCACGCTGGTGTTGGTGGACGGGAAGACCGGCGCGAACGGGCTGTCGTTGCCGATGTCGGCGTAACCCTTGAACAGCGCCTGGGTGATCGCGGGCCGGTCGAGCGTGAGCGCGATCGCCTGCCGGACCCGCGGGTCGGTGAACGGGGCCTGGTCGCAGCGCATCGACAGCTCGCGGTGCGCGCTGGACTTCAGCTTGATGATGTTGTAGCTGCCGGTCAGCAGTTCCTGGGCGCCGGACACGGTGAACTGCCCGACCACGTCGATCGTGCTGCCGGTCAGCGCCAGGATCGCGGGGTTCTGCGTGTCGTAGAACGTGAACACGGTCTGCGACGGCAGCGCCTTGGTGCCCCAGTACGACTCGTTGCGGGTGAACGTGGCCCCCGCCTTCGGCGTGTACGAGCCGAGCACGAACGGCCCGGTGCCGATGAACGAGCTCTGCCACTTGGCCGGGTCGTACCCGTTCGGCAGAATGATCATGTTGTAGTTGTCGGAGGAGGTCAGGTACGGGAAGTTCCCGTTCGGGGCCTTCAGGTGGAAGGCGACCGTGTAGTCGTCGACCTTGACCACGCCGGTCGGGCCGAGCACCCCGGCGAACGCGGACAGCGCGTTCGACCCGTTCGTGGTGGTCGTGTGCAGCTTGTAGGTGTACACCACGTCGTCGGCGGTCAGGGCCGCGCCGTTGTGGAACTTAACGCCCTGGCGGATCTTGAACGTCCAGACGTCGGAGGTGCTGTTCGGCGTCCAGCTGGTGGCCAGCACGGGCTGCAGGGTCAGGGTCTGGGTGGACAGGCACAGGTACTCGCCGGTCTGCGCGAGCATGTCCAGGCCGCCCTGGTCGGGGACGGTCAGCGGGTTGATCGCCCCGGTGGGAGTGACGATGCCGGCCTTGATCACCGCGCCGGATGCTCCGGTGGCCGACGCCGACGTGCCCGACTTGGCCGGGCTCGAGGAACTGCTGCTGCAGGCGGCCAGCACCGACCCGAGCACGGGCACCGAGAGGCCGACCACGGTGCCGCGGCGGATGAAGTCCCGGCGGGAGAGCCGCCCCGCGGCGAACTCGTCGATGATGTGGTTGGCGACCTCGCCCTGGTCCTGGCGCAACCGCCCGAGCCTTTTGTGATCGATATTCCTGGTCATAGGGAGCCTCCCTGAGATGGGGCAGATTCATTTCGCTGGATGGTTCGCAACTCGGCCAGCGGGATGTGACAGCGGATCAGGTGTTGCGGCTCGCCTTCGAGCAGCGGTGGTTCGGTGGACTCGCACACGCCCGTGGACAGCTTGCGCGGACAGCGCGTATGAAAGACGCAACCGCTGGGCGGGTCGGCTGCGGACGGGATCTCGCCCTGCAGCCTGATCCGGTCCGGCCGCTGGCCGTCGAGCGTGGGGACAGCGGAGAACAGCGCCTCGGTGTACGGGTGGTGCGGCCCGGCGAACACCGTCTCCGCGGGCCCCACCTCCATGATGCGGCCGAGGTACAGCACCACGATGCGGTCGGACAGGTACCTGACCAGGCCCAGGTCGTGGGAGATGAACAGGTAGGTGACCTGCTCGGTCTTCTGCAGGTCCGCCAGCAGGTTCAAGATGGCGGCCTGCACCGAGACGTCGAGCGCCGACGTCGGCTCGTCGCAGACCACCACGTCGGGATGGGCGCCGAAGGCCCGGGCGATCGCGACACGCTGCTTGAGCCCGCCGGACAGCTGCCCGGGGCGCAGGGCCAGGTGCCGGTCCTCCAGCCGGACCGAGGCGATCAGCTCGGCCAGCCGGTCCTGCAGGGCCTGCCCGGACAGCCCGGCCAGCCGGATCAGCGGACGGCTGATCAGGCTGCGTACCGTGTGGCGGCGGTTCAGCGCGGAGTCCGGGTTCTGGAACACGATCTGCAGCCTGCGCAGGGTCTCCCGCGGCCGCCGCCGGACGTCCGGGCTGAGCGCCTTGCCCTCCATGGTGACGACCGAGCCCTGGTCGGGGCCGGTCAGCCCGAGCAGCACCCGCGCCAGCGTGGTCTTGCCGCTGCCCGACTCGCCGACCAGCCCGAGCGTCTCGCCCCGGCGGACGGCCAGGTTGACGTCGGCCAGCGCGCGGATACCTCCCCCAGAACCGGCGAAGGTCTTGGACAGCCCCTCCACCACGACCAGCGGCTCGCCGCTGTCGTGCTCGGCGAGCGCGGCGTCCGTGGCCGGGGTGGCGCGCGGCAGGTCGGGCGCCTGGTCGTGGAAGAAGCAGCGGGAGACCCGGAGCGTACCCACGTCGAAGAAGGGCGGCTCGGACTCCCGGCAGCGGTCCTGGGCCAGCGCGCACCGCGGCGCGAACACGCATCCGGTCATCGTGTGCCCCGGCGCGGGCAGGAAACCGGGGATGGTGTCCAGCCGGTCGCGGTCCTTGCGCTGCCCGCGCCGAGGGATGCAGCGCAGCAGTCCCACCGTGTACGGGTGCCGCGGGTCGTCGAACACCTGCCGGGCCGGTCCCTCCTCGACCAGCTCGCCCGCGTACAGCACGCCCACCCGGTCGCACATCTTGGCGATCACCGCCAGGTTGTGGCTGATGAACAGCACCGAGGTGTCGAACTCCTGGCGCAGGCCCGCGACCAGGTCAAGCACCTCGGCCTCGACGGTGGCGTCGAGCGCGGTCGTCGGTTCGTCCAGGATCAGCAGCGAAGGCGAGGAGGCCAGCGCCATCGCGATGACCGCCCGCTGCGCCATGCCGCCGGACAGCTCGTGCGGGTATCGCCGCATGACCCGGTCGGGGTCCGATATCTGGACCTTGCGGAGCATGTCCCGGGCCGACTCCCGGGCCTGCTCGGACGAGGCACCGCTGATCTCGAATACCTCCGCGATCTGCCTGCCCACCCGCAGGGACGGATTCAGCGCCCGCCCGGGCTCCTGGTAAACCATCGAGACCGTGTTCGTCCGCAGCTCACGCAGCGCCGACTTGCCCATCGCCAGCGGGTCCTGACCGTTGATGCTGATCGTCCCGCCGCTGACCCGGCCGTTGCGAGGCAGGTACCTGACCAGCGCGAGCGCCACCGTGGACTTCCCGGACCCCGACTCGCCGACGAGCCCGTAGGATTCCCCGCGCCCGATGGAAAAGGACACATCGCGCAGCGCGAGACGATCCTGGCTGCGCACCCGGTAAGACACATCCAGCTGCGAGACCGCCAGTGCAGGATCCGCGGCCTGCACCTCCGCCTCGCTGGTGGCGTCACTCATGCGTTGAGTACCTGCTCAATCGAGTCCGTGATCAGGTTGACCGCGGTTACCAGCGAGGCGATGGCGAGCGCCGGGAACAGGGTCTGCCACCAGTAGCCGGCCAGCAGGCCGCTGTAGTTGGCGGCGATGTCGGCGCCCCAGTCGGGGGTGGGCGGCTGTACGCCGAAGCCGAGGAAGGACAGCGTGGCCACCGTGAACACGGCGTAGCCCAGCCGCACGGTGAACTCGACCAGGATGGCGGGCACGACGTTGGGCAAGATCTCGGCGAACATGATCCGGACCGGGTTCTCACCCAGCAGCCGGGCCGAGGACAGGTAGTCCAGGTTCCGCTCGGCCAGCACCGCGGCCCTGACCGTGCGCGCGATCAGCGGAGTGAAGATGAAGCCGATGACGATGATCAGCGTCACCGTGGACGGGCCGAGGGCGACGATGAACAGGAACGCGATGATCACCGCGGGCAGCGCGAGCACGGCCTCCACGATCCGCCCGGCGATCAGGTCGGTGACCCCGCCGAGGTAGCCCATGGCCAGACCGAGGGCGGTACCCAGGATGGTGCCGAGCACGGTGGCCAGCGGGGTGATGACCAGGATGTCCCGGGCGCCGACGATGACCCGGGACAGCACGTCCCGGCCGAGCGGGTCGGTGCCGAACCAGTGCGATCCGGACGGCGCGGCGTTGGTGCCGAGCAGCTGCTGCGCGAGCGGGTTGAACGGCGCGATCGCGTGCCCGAAGATCGCGCACACCACCCAGAACAGCAAGATGCCGGCCCCGACTCCGAACGTCGGCCTGCGCAGCAGCAGCCGCCACCGGGTCGGCGCCACCCGCATGGCTGGCACCGCGACCGCGACTGCTACCGCCTCCGGCCCGAGCGGCCCGAGCGGGTCAGCCGGCGACGGAATACCCGGCTCGGCGAGGAAGTCAGTCATCGGAGCCACCTGCCCGCAGCCGCGGGTTGAGCGCGATCAGCAGCAGGTCCGCGCCGAGCGTGGCCAGCACGTAGACCACGCCGATGGTCAGTACCCCGGCTTCGAGCATCGGGAAGTCCTTGCCCTGCGCGGCCTTGAAGATCAGGTTCCCGATGCCCTGGTAGTTGAAGAGGTCCTCGACGACCACCAGCCCGCCGATCAGGTACCCGGTCTGGGTCGCGATGACCGTGATGGTGGGCAGCAGCGAGTTGCGCAGGACGTGCCTGCGGATCACGGTTCTTCGCGGCAGGCCCTTCAGTACCGCGGTGCGGGCATAGTCCGAGCTGAGTGCCTCGATGGTCCCCGCCCTGGCCATACGGGCAATGTAGCC
>JBEKKH010000396.1:0-7499 GCA_050010815.1 Streptosporangiaceae bacterium
GGACACGCTCCACCGCCATCTCGTCGCGTTCCGGCCCCTGCTCAAGATAGTACGTCTTTAGCGGGCGTGCCGATAGGCTCGTGCGCCATGAGATGGACTGGCCTGAGGCTGGCGGTGACGCTGCTCACTGTGGTCCCGCTGCGGACCGTCGTCTCGCCGGGCGATGCCGTTCCTGACCGGTCACCGGCAGCGCCGGGCCGAGCGGCCGCCGCCGCGGCGATGGCCTGGGCGCCAGCCGTGGGATTGCTGCTCGGCGTCGCGGCCGCGGCCGTCCTTCTCGCCGTCGATCATCCGCTCGGGGCCGGTCCGCTGACCGGAGCAGGTCTCGCGGTGGCCGCGCTGGCCCTGCTCAGCCGCGGCCTGCATCTCGACGGACTCGCCGACCTCGCGGACGGACTGGGCAGCGGCCAACCCGGCCCCGCGGCGCTGGACATCATGCGCCGCTCGGACATCGGGCCGTTCGGCGTCGTGACGCTCGTCCTGACGCTGCTGATCCAGGTGGCGGCGCTCAGCCATGCGGAAGCAGCGGGCGGGGGTCGGGGACCCGCCGCGCTGATCGCCGCCGTGGTCACCGGGCGTCTCGCCCTGACCTGGGCGTGCCGGCGAGGGGTGCTCGCGGCCCGGCCGGACGGGCTGGGTGCGCTGGTCGCGGGCTCGGTCAGCCCGCTGATCGCGGCTGCGGTCACCCTGGCCACGCTCGCCGGAGCGGTCGCGGCGGTGGCGGTCTCCGCGACGGTCGCCGAGCCGCTCGGCTGGACCCTCCCGCTGGCCGTCATCGCCGGCCTGGGAGCCGCATATGTCCTGCAGCGGCACGCGACGCGCCGGCTGGGCGGGATCACGGGTGACGTCCTCGGCGCGCTGGCCGAGGTAGCGACGACCGTGACCCTCGTGGTAGCCGCCATGGGGCGGCCGGCTTAAGGCGCTGGGCCCTCAGGCCGGGGCGGTGGGCCCTCAGGCCAGCCGAATCCGCGGATCGGCTATGGTCAGCGCGACGTCGGCGAGGAAGTTGCCCAGGACGGTGAGCACCGCGCCGACGAGCGTGTACGCGAGCAGCACCGAATAGTCCTCGTTGGTCAGGCTGCTATAGAACAGCAAGCCCAGGCCGTCGTAGTTGAAGACGTACTCGGCGACGAGATTGCCCGCGAGCAGCGCCGGAATCGACAGCCCGATCAGCGTGATCATCGGCAGGCAGGCGTTACGCACGAGATGCCGGAACAGCACGAGCCGCTCGGGCAATCCCTTGGCCCGCGCCGTCTTGATGAAATCCTGGGCCAGGGTCTCCATGGCCGCCGACCGCATGTACCTGGAGTAACCGGCCAGGATGAGCAGGGTGATGCTCAGGATCGGCAGCGTCATGTCATGCCAGTCACCCATGATCGTGATCAGCGAGTCGGACTGGCTGGCCTCGAAGCCGAAGATGCCGAGACTCAGCGCGAACACCTGGATAACGATCAGGTAGAGGAAGTAGTCCGGCATGGCGTAGGCGGTAAAGGCAATGCTGGTGGCCACGTTGTCGCCGATGCGGTTGCGTCTGACGGCCTGGTAGATCCCGAGCGGGATCGCGATCAGGATCGCAAGCACCAGCGAGGCGCCTGACAGGTAGGCGCTGCGCTCCCACCGCTCGGCGAACAGCGACAGGACCGACTGGTTCAGCTTGTAGGAGAAACCCAGGTTGCCGTGGATCACGCCGTCCACGTAGTGCCAGTACTGCACGATCACCGGGGAGTCGAAGCCGTTGGCGCGGTTCCACGCCGCGATCGCCAGCGGCGATGCCTTGGTCCCGAGAACGACGATCGCAGGCGAAGGGAATACCGCGTGCAGCAGGGCGAAGACGAAGATCGAGATGCCGATAAGGATCACCAGCGAAGTGCCAAGCCGCCGGACCAGGTAAGTAACCACCCGCTAGCCTCCCGAGTTTCCGGCCGGCCTCGAACCAGCGCTCGTATCATTCTGGTTTACCGGCTGAAGATCATGGACCACTACCTCATCGTGTTTCAATTACGACAAGGCTAGAACGCGGTAAGGCCCCGAGGCAGGGATGGCTGATGTCGCCGACGCATGAAGTGTCCAACCAGTCCCCCGTGCTGACCGGTTATGACGTGGCCGACGATCCGGCCATGCTGAGCGCGCTGCACCGCGAGGGGGCCGGCTGGGCCACCGGCGGTGTCCGGGCGCTCGGCCGCCTGGCCGGCTCGGCGCGAGCGCAAGAGCAGGGCCGTCAGGCGAACGAGAACCCGCCGGTGCTGCGCACCCATGACCGATTCGGCCACCGCATAGACGAGGTGGAATTCCATCCGGCCTGGCATGAGCTGGTAACCGTGGCGGTACAGCACGGTTTGCACGCCGCGCCCTGGCGGGACCAGCGTCCGGGGGCGCACGTGGCGCGCGCGGCGGCCTTCTACGTCTGGGGCGCGGCCGATGCCGGACATGGCTGCCCGATCTCGATGACCTATGCCGTCGTGCCTGCGCTCCGGCATGCACCCGAGCTAGCCCGGCGCTTCGAGCCGCTGCTCGCGGCCCGGGAGTACGACTTCGGGCTGCGGGCACCCGACACGAAGCGCGGCCTGCTCGCGGGCATGTCGATGACCGAGAAGCAGGGCGGCTCCGATGTCCGGGCCAACACCACCTGCGCCGTCCCCGCCGCCGCCGACGGCGGCTACCTGCTGACCGGGCACAAGTGGTTCACCTCGGCGCCGATGGGCGACCTGTTCATGGTGCTCGCCCAGGCCCCCGGGGGATTGAGCTGCTTCCTGCTGCCCAGGGTCAGGCCGGACGGCAGCCGGAATGGCATGCACCTGCAACGGCTGAAGGACAAACTCGGCAACCGGTCGAACGCGTCGGCCGAGGTCGAATACGACAACGCCCTGGCCTGGCTGGTCGGCGAGGAGGGCCGCGGCGTCCGCACCATCCTCGAGATGGTGAACATGACCAGGCTCGATTGCGTGCTCGGCACGGCGACCGGTATGCGGGCCGGGGTCACGCTGGCCGCGCACCACGCCAGCCACCGGATGGTCTTCGGCCGGAAGCTGGCCGACCAGCCGCTGATGGCCAGCGTGCTTGCCGATCTCGCGATCGAGTCTGAGGCGACGACGATGGCGGCGTTCCGGCTGGCCGGGGCGACCGACCGCGCGGCCCGAGGCGACGAGGCCGAGGCCGCGTTCCGTCGCCTGGCGCTGGCGGCGACCAAATACTGGGTGTGCAAGCGCGCCCCCGGGCACGCCGCCGAGGCGCTGGAGTGCCTGGGCGGCAACGGTTACGTAGAGGAGTCCGGGATGCCCCGGCTCTACCGGGAGGCGCCGCTGGCTTCCATCTGGGAAGGCTCGGGTAACGTCGCCGCGCTCGACACGCTCCGCGCTCTGACCAGGCAGCCAGAAACGGTGGAGGCGCTCTTCGCCGAGCTCGATCAGGCCGCGGGCGCAGACCGCCGGCTGGATCAGGCGGTGTCCCGCCTGCGCAAGGAACTCAGTGACCCCTCCGAGGCTCGCGCCCGCCAGCTCGCCGGAGGTTTGGCGCTCGCCCTCCAGGGCGCCCTGCTCGTCCGTCACGGGGACGCCGCGGTGGCCGACGCGTTCGTCGCGTCCCGCCTAGCCGACTCGGGCGGTCCCTGGGGCTGGGGCCACGCCTTCGGCACTCTGCCGACGGGAATCGATACCGCCGCGATCATCAGCCGCGTCACCCCGGCCATGTGACGTGCCCGCAAGATGGCTGAAGGCGGGCCCCGGGAGCAGGACCCGCCTTCCGTGAAACAGATCGCGGCCCGGTGGTCCGGGCCAGGAAGCCTGTGGCCTTCTATGGTCTTGCGATCACAGAAGGACACAGCGTCCAGAAATTTATGGTCCCTGAAGTCATGAGTAAGCAAGTCTGCGGAGAGACCCTGGTTCGGTGCCCTGGAACACAGAGACTCTCGTCCGATTACCAGCCGCTAAGACCAACCAACCGCTGGTTAGCTTCCCGTAGCCGCCCGGAACCTGACGACCAATTCGGCGGGAACGCGACCGCGGTCCTTGACTTCGATGCCCTGGGCCTTAGCCCACTCACGAACCTCTGTGGTGTTAAGTCCACTGGCGGCCGGCCTGCGGCCGTTCCGGGCCGGTCGCCGGGCCGGGCTGCCACTGCTCCGCCTAGCCGCATCTACATACCGGGCCAGCGCCTTGCGGAGCGCCTCTGCGTGCTTCGCGTTCAGGTCGATCTCGTACTCTGCACCATCCAGTGCAAAGCGGACGGTTCCTTCAGCCTCGCTGCCATCGATGTCGTCGATGAACAAGGTTTGAATCTTCTGAGCCACGTGTACTCCGTTCCACCGGGTTGAATTGTGCATAAGCGTATACGATCGGCCGACGATAAGGTCGCAGCAGCCCCTGGTTTACATTGTGCGTCGCTTGTGAGCATCGGCCCGCACCTTCGGAGGAGACTGCGGACGAAGTAACCAACGGTGCCCGGCCGCATACCTCAGGACGCAGACCGCGTATGTCCCAAGTCACACTCCGACTACCTTGCGGGACGGCCGGTATCATTCCCGTCATGGCCCGGGACTCGTAGCGGGCTCGGGTCGTTCCGTATTCCCGGCGGCTGGACATACTTAAGCCCAAGGTGCCAGCCAGGTATGCAGGCCCGCCTCAACTGCGCCGCTGATTGCGAGTATCGAGCCCGGGTCTTGTCGCTGAGAATTCTCCGGCCGAGCGCCAGCCGCTCTCCGCCGGCACCCCTTTAGCCAGGCCAGGAACCCGGCGGTCACCCTGTACGGTCAGTGATCACGCGATACCTAAGCATGACTTCTGGCCCGAAGATAGCCAAGAGACTAAATAAAAGGAAACAGATCCAGCCTCGCTGGTATTTCTACCACATTATGGGTCTTTGCAGCACTTGGCGGTAATGCCTCGCCCCTCACCACGGCATCCCCGAGCCGTGGCACCGTCGGTCCGGGGCGGTATGCGTCCCTCGCCGTACGGGGAGTCTCGCGATTTTATCGCTATCTGAGAATAAAATTTCGGTGCTCGGTAAGCTAACGGAAACCCTCCAGTCGCTCAAGTCCCGTGCGGTCCGGGCCGGCTACATGACAATGCTTTCACTAAAGGCTTTCCCGCTGCACTGGCCACGTGCCCGGGTCAGGCTTCCCGCCCCAGGGGCTCGCGAACCCGGGTCGCTCGCGACAGCGAGGGACCTCCTACTGCTTCCGAAGTTCCTGCCAAGTCTTGCCACTCCGGATGCTCTCCGGCCGCTCTGCCACGATGTCCGATCCGGGGCGCGCTTGTTCGTCGCGGACCTTCACAAGAATCCAGCGTTTGTCGCCCGTCCGGGTCAGGGCAAAGCCGCCCGATAGTTTCTGGCCGGCCAGGACGAAGGAGATATGGCCGGGTTCATCTCGGACGATTTTGACCGTACCTTCATCCCAGATGATCACTGCGCCGCTGCCCCGGAGGTGCCCGGCGTGAACACCCTCGAATTCCCCAGCCGACATCGAATGATCCTCGACAGGAACCGCAAGCCGACGGATCCTCGGGTCAAGCGATGGTCCCTTGGGCACCGCCCACGAACGCAGCACATCGCCCGACTGCAGGCGAAAATCGAAGTGCAGCGTCGTCGCGTCGTGCAACTGCACGACAAAGCGTTGCTCCATGATCACGCCCCAGTATGTGCCCGTCTTCGGTGAGAACACTCGATTTCATTTCCCGGCGGACGCTCCCGTTTCCGCCTGGATCCTAAAGCAGACCTTTCCGGCCCCGAACGGGTCGTCGCCTATCTCCGTCCACGCCATGAGCCCCCGCAGGAGCGGGCTGGATAGGAGGCGGCAGAATCGGCGCAGGCGCCAGGCCCAGCGGCCGAGAGGTGGTTGCGGTACCGCCAGGCCCGGAGAGCGTACGCTCGGGACAGGGCCGTACGGCCCACGGCCGTGCGCTAGTCGGCACTAACCCGGGAGTGGTTTATGGGCATCTTTTCCTGGTTCCGTTCCCGCTGGATGACCGAGGTTGCGGAAGACGACGAACCCAGCCTGGTCTTCCGCAACGAAGAAGACGACCCTGAACTCTATGAGATCAGGCGGGCCGCCGCCGAGGACGTCGCCGCGGTGGAGCGGGACGACAAGTTCTTTGGCCGGGACGCCCCGGCGAACCAGGATGAGGGGCTTTAGCACTCGGCACCCGGCCCCAGCTGCCCATTAGCCCCCGCCCGCCAGGATGTCCTGGCTGCCGTTCCCCGTGTGAGGGGTCGGCTGACCCCGCGCCCGGACCTTCGCCACGTACGGGGTGTCCGCAGCGGCGTCCGGCACGGCACGGCACAATGACGTATGGATCTTGAAGCCTTCGAGCTTGTGCTGCTGCGGACGCCAGAGGATGCGCCGGACTACGACGACGCCGAGCTCGGTCGCATCCAGCAGGAGCATCTGGCGCATCACGCCCGGCTGCGCGCCACCGGTCAGGTCGTGACCAACGGCCCGGTCAGGGATCAGCCCGATCCGGCCCTGCGCGGGCTGACCTTCTACCGGACCGGCTCGCTGGAGCAGGCCCGGCAGCTCGCCGAGGCCGACCCTGCGGTCCAGGCCGGCCGGCTCACGATCGAGATCATGACCTGGTACTGCCCGCCCGGCACGATGGCCCGGCCCGGCCGGGCCGTCACCTTGTTATTCGCAGGAGCAGGGCACTGCAGCGAGCTGGACACAGAACTCAGGCCTGATCTGCGATGAGGTTGTACAGGTGATCAGGTTCGGGTCCTTGAAGCTCAGCGCCCGCCAGCGGGGGCCGATACCAACAACGTGGACGGGGAGAGCAGCAGTACGGGATCTGAGCGTGTCCGGTGCTCCAGCCACCGCGGCGCCGCACGGTGGCGGTGGCTGGAGCACTATGGATCGTTCGGTCCCAAATATTCAAGACGCGGCCGGTTAGTTACTTACGGTACGTAACAGCCACGGGTTTGCTTGCAGGCAGTTACGCCGCTAGCGTGCCAGCATGGCAGCGGACGGGCGGCGGCACATAATCGCGATCGGCGGCGGAATGCTCGTTTCCGAGGGCAGGGTGCCGCTGCACATGGAGTACGCGCTGAGCCTGACCGGGCGGCCCGAGCCGCGGATCTGCGTGCTGAACACGGCGGCCGGCGACGACCCGCGGTGGGCGCTGCTGATGTACGACCGGTTCGCGGGGCACCCGGCCCGGCTCAGTCACCTAGCCCTGTTCCCGATGCCCAACGTGGCCGACCCCGAGGACCTGCTGCTCTCGCAGGACGTCATCTTCGTCGGCGGTGGCAGCGTGGCCAACATGCTGGCCGTGTGGCGGGTGCACGGGCTCGACGTGATCCTGCGCAAGGCCTGGCAGGCGGGCGTCGTCCTGGCCGGATCAAGTGCGGGGGGCATCTGCTGGTTCGAAGGAGGAACCACGGACTCGTTCGGGCGCACTCTGCGGGCCTTCACCGAGGGGCTGGGGCTGCTGGCCGGGAGCTACTGCCCGCACTACAACTCCGAGCCGGGCCGACGGCCGCTATACCATCAGCTGATCGCGGAGGGCAGCCTG
>JBEKKH010000397.1:0-7494 GCA_050010815.1 Streptosporangiaceae bacterium
CTTCACCCACTACCGCCGGCGGCAATGGCTACGACCTGGGCTGGACCGCCACCGGGCAGTGGTTCAACTACACCGTCAACGTCGCCACCGCCGGCACCTACACCGTCAGCCTGCGCCTGGCCGCACCCACCGCCGTCACCGACGGACTGCACATCGACAACTCCTCCGGCACCAACCTGTCCGGCACCATCGCCGTACCAGCGACCGGCGGGTACCAGGACTGGACGACAGTCACGGCAAGCGTCACCCTGCCGGCCGGCGAGCATACCCTCACTGTTGACCAGGACAACGGCGGCTGGAACCTCCACTACATGACCTTCGCGTCCTCCGGAGGCGGCACGCAGCCCCCGGCGGCGCCGACGGGCTTGACGGTCACCGCGACAACGTCCTCGTCGGTGTCGCTGTCCTGGACCGCACCGTCCGGCACGGTCACCGGTTACTACGTGTACGAGGGCGGCACTCAGGTCGCGAGCGTCACAGGCACCACCGACACCGTGACCGGCCTGGCCGCGTCGACCGCCTACACGTTCACCGTCGCGGCCTACAACTCCGGCGGCACCTCGCCGCAGTCCGGCCAGGTCAGCGCCACCACGACCTCCGGATCCGGGCCGCCGACTGGCGGCAGCCTCGGCTCGAACGTCATCGTGTTCACGCCGAGCGAGACGCAGAGCTCGATCCAGAGTGAGCTGAACACGATAGCCAGCGATCAGGTCGGCAACCAGTTCGGCACGGCACGCTACGCTTTGCTGTTCGAGCCGGGCACGTACGGCTCGGCCTCGGACCCGCTGACCTTCCAGGTCGGCTTCTACACCAGCGTCGCGGGCCTGGGCCAGAACCCGAGCCAGACCGTCATCAACGGCACGATCGATGTCTACAACCAGTGCTCCGGCAGCACCTGCAACGCGACAGACAACTTCTGGCGCTCGATATCCAACCTCACTATCAACGTCACTGGCCAGACCGGGTGCGAGGCCGGCGACGACTTCTGGGCGGTCTCCCAGGCCGCTCCGATGCGGCGCGTTCAGGTCAACGGCAACCTGTCGCTGATGGACTACTGCAACGGCTCGCCCGACTACGCCAGTGGCGGGTTCATCGCCGACTCGGACTTCACCGGCGGGACCGTCACCAACGGTTCGCAGCAGCAGTTCATCGTCCAGAACAGCAATCTGGACGGCTGGAGCAATTCAGTCTGGAACCAGGTCTTCTGCGGCGACCCCGGCGCCCCCGCGCAAAGTTTCGCCAGTAACTCGGGGGACAGCGGCGGGCCTAGCTCCTACACGACGCTTTCCACTTGCCCGGTGACCGAGCAGGAGCCCTACCTGTACACGAACTCCGCGGGCGCCTACAACGTGTTCGTGCCGTCGCTGCAGGCGAACTCGTCCGGGACGACATGGACGGCGAGCACCAACACGCCGGGCACCTCGCTCTCGCTGAACACGTTCTACGTCGTCAACTCCTCCAGCACCGTGGCACAGATCAACTCGGCGCTGGCGGTCGGCGACAACCTGCTGTTCACGCCGGGCGTGTACAGCTACGCCTCGACGATCGACGTCACCAAAGCGGACACGAAGATCATTGGACTCGGCTACCCCACGCTGATCCCGACCGCCGGCAACGTCACCATGAACGTCGCCGACGTTAACGGGGTCAACATCTCCGGCATGATCTTCGATGCCGGCCCCACGAGCTCGTCGTCGCTGCTCACCGTGGGCACCCAGGGCTCGACCGTCAGCCACGCCAGCGACCCGGTCACCATTGACGACGTGTTCTTCCGGGTCGGCGGTGCCGAGACGGGCACGGCCGCGACCAGCTTTATCGACAACAGCAACAACTCGATCATTGACGATGTGTGGGCATGGCGGGCCGACCATGGCGCAGGCGCAGGCTCCTGGACCTCCGACCAGGGCAACACCGGGCTCATCGTGAATGGCAACAACGTGACCGCTTACGGCCTGGCGGTGGAGCACTACCAGCAGGACGAGGTCATCTGGAACGGCCAGGGCGGGGAGGTGATCTTCTTCCAGAACGAGAACCCCTACGAGGTGCCCAGCCAGGCGGCCTGGATGTCGAGTTCTACCCAGGACGGCTATCCGGCCTTCTACGTGCCCAACAGCGTCACCTCATTCCAGGGCTACGGGATGGGCAGCTACAGCTACTTCGACCAAGGCGTGGCGATCGAGAACGCGATGGCGTTCCAGGCACCCAATACTTCGGGCGTCCAGTTCCATGACCTGCTCACCGTGTTCCTGAACGGGTCCGGCGGCATCGAATCGGTGATCAACGGCACGGGCGCGGCCGTCAGCACCAGCTTCGGCGGCCCGAGCGACGTGGTGACCTACCCGTGAGGTAGCTAGCCGCGCAGTTTAACCGCGGCGGTCGGCGTGCACTTCCCACGTGCGCGCCGGCCGCCAGGTCGTCAACGGGCATGCCGGTCGTCCAGGGGGCTTGCGGCCGAGCCGGCGTGCCGCCCGGCAGTTCATCGCCTCGCAAAGCGCTGACGTGTAGAGAACGAGATAGATGAGCAGCGCGAGCTGCGCTGTTAGGCGCAAGTGAGCAGCGTCGTGACTGAGCCGGTGCGGATAGTTGAGCATTCGGGTGCTGCCGTCATCGTCACGATGTGTGGTCGGCGCGGTCGTGGCGGGCTTGCGTGAGTAACTTGGTTCGGGTGACGGCGACGCTACCAGCTCAGCCGGCGCGCTCGGCCTCGATCGCGTCGAGGTCGCGTACGGCGTAGCGGAGGTGCTCCCATTCCTCCTTGAGGATTACGTGCAGGCAGGAGCGGACGGTCTCGGGGCGTCCGGGATCGTGCGGGTTCTTGCGTGGCGCGGCCAGCACATCCGGTGTGACGGTGGCGAGGAAGTCGCGCACCAGCGCGACCCGGCCCGCCCGGACCTCCAGCACCTCGGCGTACGTCGGCGGGACCGTCGTGAAGACCGACATGTCGAAGCCGTCTTCCCCGGTGCCGGCGTGCAGGAGACCGATGGGGTGGAACGGCTGCTCGATCTGGAGGACTGCACGGCCCAGCCATATGTCAGTGGCCAGGACCATGTGCCGCAGGGTCTGCGCGAACGACCACTCGCCGCCCACCGCCAAGTCGACCGTGCTAGTCGGCATCGCCGCGACCCGCGCGAGCGTGGCCGACCAGGTGCGTTCGAGCGCGGCCCAGGCTGCGCGCAGGCGATCCGGATCCTCGGCGCGCCGGGCGGCACGGCCGGGGAAACGGCGGTTAAGCTCGGCCTCGACGAACGGGATCACGTCTACGCCGTTGACGCGCAGGAAGCTCCCGCCGTCACAGAGAAACGGATCATCGATGTCCGCGCCCCCCGCATAGACGCCGCGCATCACGACACCTGACAGGTCGGCCGTGCCGATGAACTCCGCTCCCCGCAGGTCGTGGCCCCAGCCGCGGGCCTGGAACAGCCGCCCTGGCCAGGCCAGCGCCTCCCGGGTCTGCGGGTCAGCGAGCCTGCCGGCGGGCTTGACATTCATCACCTGCACCGACTCGTCCGCGTGCACCAGCAGGAAGTCCGGAACGTGACACCTGGCGCGCCCGGCGACTCGTGCCCGCAGCAGGAACGGCTGCGCCGCGATCGCCGTCACGTCACGGTCGAAGTCGGCAAGCAGCAGGCGGGCAAGCTCCAGTCGGCTCTCATAGACCCACGTGCGCGCCCATCGTCGCCGACCAGAAAAATCCCGGGTAATGCAGCTGGCCGCGGGCGCTGCGCGCCTTCCGCCACGGCACCGCCGTGACCACCTGCCGGGCCTTCACCAGCGGCAGCGGGAAACTGGCCTCGCCGCCATCAGCCATGCGCAGCGACACCACCGCATCCTCAGGCAGCTCACCAGCCGCCCGGGCGCCAGCCAGGGGACGTAACCCCGCGAACCAGGACGCCATGATGCGACCCTGCGGGCGCAGAACGCCCTTGCCGGGCAGCGACACGCCACACGCCCGCGACGCCTCGTGCAGGGAACCGGAGAACCTGAGCGGCCTGAGCTGGAAATGTCGACCGCAATTGAGCATTGGGTGCTGTCATCGTCGCGAAAGGTGCGTGGGTAGCGTCCTGGAGATTACTGTGGGCCTCTGAACCGGCCCGCTCGCAGTCGTCCCGGAGGTCGCGTGCGCATCAGCCTTGGCGATGTGTCCCTGTGGTTCGACGTATCAGGGCCGTCAGTCATCCCGCAGGGAGACACGACGGTGGAGCGGCCGGTCGTGGTGGCCGTCCACGGCGGTCCCGGCCTGGATCACATGACGGTGAAGTCCGCTCTGGGGCCGCTGGAGGAGGACTTCCAGGTTCTCTACTTCGACCTGCGGGGCCACGGCCGCAGCGACCGCAGCAGCGCCGGGTTCTGGAACATGCGGACCTGGGCTGATGACCTGCGTCGGCTGTGCGACGCGCTCGGGCTGCGCAAGCCGGTCGTCCTCGGCAGCAGCTTCGGCGGGGACGTCGCGCTGACCTACGCGGCGCTGTTCCCTGATCATCCTGGGGGCGTCATCCTGGCCAACACGACTGGTGGCCACTGGGGCGGGCCGCGCGTCATCGAGGCATTCGGCCGTCTCGGCGGCCCCGAAGCGGCCGCCATCATCGAGCGCATCTACGCCAAGGACCCCGAGGATCTCCAGGCTGAGTTCAACCGCGTCTGCTACCCGCTCTACAGCGCCACGCCGGGCTGGGCCGAGGAATCCCGCCAGTTCCTGGCCCGGATGATCAGGAACCCGGACGTCGCCTCGCACTACAGCAGTCACGAGGTCTCAAGCTTCGATCCCTGGAGCCTGCTCGGCACCGTCCGGTGCCCCGTCCTGGTCCTCGCCGGCGAGGACGACCCGGTCTGCCCGCTGCCCGTGGTCGAGGAACTAGCCAGCCAGCTGCCGGACAGCACCACCCGCCTCGTGCGACTTCCCGGGGCACGTCACACCATCTTCCGCGACCGCCCGGACCTCGCCTTCCCCGCCGTCAAGACCTTTGCCGCCCAGACCAGGGAAAGCCACCCCGCCAGCTGAGCCGCGCTGCCCGGCCAGGAAGACTGGACCACAGCCCGCCAGGTCCCGCAAACTGTGCGGACCCGGCCACCACTAGCCACGGCTCTCTTGCCCCTGATCTTGCGCGCTGGCCGTGTCCATTCCGGGGCCGCCCGTTCGAAGCACTAGTGAGAGCGGCCAGGCGAGCCGGCCGCGCTGACCATGGAGAACCATCATGCACACCACTGCCTCACGCGACGGCACCACCATCGCTTACGACCGCGAAGGCGAGGGTGACCCGCTAATTCTGGTCCCCGGCGCGTTCGGTTACCGCCGCTATCCCGGCCAGGTTAAGCTCGCCGGGCTGCTGGCGGCGCGCTTCACCGTGTATAGCTACGACCGCCGGGGCCGCGGCGACAGCGGCGACACCAAGCCGTATGCCGTCGAGCGCGAGATCGAGGATCTCGCCGCGGTGATCAACGCAGCCGGCGGGCACGCGCACGTCTGGGGCCTGTCCTCTGGTGCGGTCCTGGCCCTGGAGGCGGCCGCAGCCGGGCTGCCCATTCGCCGACTGGCCGTGCACGAGCCACCGCTCGTGGTGGACCCCGGGGACCGGCAGCCGCCAGCCGACCAGCTCCAGCAGGTCACCGCCCTGATCGACGCCAGCCAGCGCGGCGCGGCGGTCCGCTACTTCATGGTGGACGTCATGGGCGCGCCCGCCTTCGTCCCCACGATGCTGCGCCTGATGCCGAAGGCATGGAAGGCGCTCACGGCCGTCGCGCACACTCTGCCGTATGACGCCGCGATCATGCGCGGCTACGTGGAAGGGCGCCCGCTGCCGGTAGGCCAGTGGGGGTCGGTCACCATGCCGACGCTCGTCATGTGCGGCGCAAGCAAGGAGACACCGGCCTTCTTCGTGCACGCGGCGCAGGCTGTCGTCGCCGCGCTTCCCGACGCCCGCCTCGTGCAACGCCGCGGCCTCGGCCATACCAAGGCACTCAATGCCCCGGTGATCGCGGCCACTCTTACCGAATTCCTTACCGGCCCGAACAACACCGCACGGGCAGGAGACCAGCATGCCTGAGCGCGTCACGGGACCAGCCTCCTACTTCCCGTCGATTGAGAAGAAATACGGCAAGCCCATCAGCTACTGGCTCGACCTCATCGGCTCCAGTGAGCTGACCAAGCACAAGGAGCTCGTCGACTGGCTGAAGGCCGGCTATGGCGTCGGTCATGGACACGCGACCGCCCTCGTCGGCACCGCCCTCGCCCAGCGCGTCTCGGGTGAGGGCCCGCACCCGGAAGGGACCGATCCGGCATGAGGAAGATCATCGCCGGGATGTTCATCACGCTGGATGGCGTGGTGGAAGCGCCGGAAAAGTGGAACCCGCCGTACTACGACGACGAGCTGAACCAGGCCGTGATGCCGCGGATCGCGACCGCCGGCGCCCACCTGTACGGGCGGCGGTCCTACGAACTGTTCCGCGGCGTCTTCACCGGCCCGGCCGCCCCTCCGCACGCGCCGCTGATGACGAACGTTCCGAAGTTCGTCGTCTCGACCACGGTGGACAACCCTGACTGGGGGCCGACGACGGTGATCAGCCGCGACGTGAGCGCCACCCTGGCCACGCTGAAGGAGCAGCCGGGTGGGGACATCACGGTCGGGGCGAGCGGCACCCTCGTGCGGTTCCTGCTGCGCGAGCGCCTGCTCGACGAGCTCCAGTTGCTGGTCCACCCGGTGGTCGCCGACTCGGGCACGCGGCTGTTCGAAGGCTACGGGGGCAGCCTGCCGCTCACGCTCGCTCACTCCCGTGCCCATGGCAATGGCGTCGTCGCGCTGCACTACACGCCGGCCGCGTGACTCGCGATGGGCCAGGGCGAGGCCGGGCAACAGTCCCGGGTGATCAGCACAGACAGCCGCTACGATCTCGTCCTAGACGGACACGGCGGCGGGATTAATTTCGGAGGCCTGGTTGTGCGGTTCCTGATGACGGTCAACGGTGGCGGCCGTGCGCCAGACGAGCAGATGTACGCCGACATGGGGCGGTTTGTCGAGGAACTGGCCCGCGCCGGCGTGCTCCTGGCGACCGGTGGCCTGGACCGCGGCACGCACGTTAGCGCCTCCGGCGGGAACATCACGCTGACCGACGGGCCGTTCACCGAGTCCAAGGAGGTGATTGTCAGCTTCGCGCTGATCGAGGCGCGCTCCAGGGACGAGGCGGTGGAACTGGCCGGGCGGTTCTGGAAGATAGTCGGCGACGGCGAGGGCGACATCCGCCAAGTGTTCGGCCCCGAGGACTGATGGCCGCCGGCGCATGACCGCCGACAGCGCGGCGGCGCACCGCATTATCGACGCGGTGTGGCGGATCGAGTCCGCCCGCATCATCGCGGCCCTCGCGAGGCTCGTGCGGGATATCGGGCTCGCGGAGGAACTAGCGCAGGATGCCCTCGTCGCCGCGCTGGAGCAGTGGCCAGCCCAGGGCATCCCGGCCAGGCCCGGTGCGTGGCTCATGCTGACAGCCAAGCACCGGGCCATC
>JBEKKH010000398.1:0-7491 GCA_050010815.1 Streptosporangiaceae bacterium
CCACAGAGCTACGGCGGCGCACAGCCATCGCGTTCGTCGCAAGCATCGCAGGCCCAGCCTCCGCCGCCCCGTGGCTACCTTCCCGTCGACGGCGGTGGTCCGGCCGGCTACGGCGGTCCTGCCGGCCACGGCGGTCCTGCTGGCCACGGCGGTCCTGCTGGCCACGGCGGCCCTGCTGCCAACGGCAGGCCTCCGGCCAGCGGCGGACCTGCTGCGGGCGGCGGCTCGATGGGCTACGCGCAGCCGTACCAGCTGGGATCGCGCGGGCCGATCTATCAGCTACCAGGAACTATGGTCACCGCGGTCAGGCTGATGTACGCGGGGGCCGTTTACACGCTGATCTACGCGATCGGCCTAGCGATGGTTGTCAGGTCTGCTGTTGATCATCCTGCCGTCGGCAGCCCGGCCCATAGCGGCTTGGGCGCGGTGGCAGTCCTGGTCGTACTGGTGTCCCTGATCGAGATCGCGGTCTGGCTCTGGATCGCCCGGGCCTGCAGGAACGGGAGAAGCTGGGCCCGGGTCACCGGCACGGTGCTATTCGCTATCCACACGCTCAGTACCATCGCCCTATTCGGCAATTCCCGCCCGGGCATCGGGCTAGCCAAGCTGCTGGACGTCATCGGCTGGCTGATCGCCTGCGGTGCGGTGGTGTTCCTCTGGCGGCGTCCATCCAGCGCGTTCTTCAGCTCCCGATCTTCCATCAGCCGATAACTAGCACTCCCCCATCCCGCTCCCCGCTCATCCCGGTTCGCTGGCCGCTTCCCGCCAACGCCACGATGCCTCGTCGGCCAGCCGGGCACGGAAATGCGACTGGGTCATCAACGCAGATCGGTGCTGCCGCTCTGGCGGTGGCAGCTAGGTCATGAGGCGACGCGCGATCGCACCCGAAGCTGGCGACCCAGGGCGAAATGTACCTAATGCCCGGCTTTAGCGGGCCAGGGTGGGCATCGTGTGTAGTTACCCCCCGATGGATGGGGGGTAACTACACACGATAAGCGAGCGACCGGCACGCGAAGGCAAGATACACTTTTTGTCCGTGCGGCGGGCTGGCCGTGGAGCGTCGTGGACAGCGCGGGGCTACTACCGGGGGTAGGGGCTCTCGGTCGGATGAGAGCCCCTGTGCCGTATCCAGGGTGTGTTGATTTCGACGGCGGGCGCATGGATGTTGTTAATAATGTCCTCTTTGCCCCTAATTACGCGGCATCGTGAGCTCAAGACTCACGAACCGTGACATGCGGAATTCCGGACCCGCGCGGCGTGCTCCACAATGAAGGTCAGCCGCTGAGGAAAGAGGCGGGCTAGGCATGCGGACAAGGAAACGGGCCGGAGATGGCTGACAGCGACGGCCGGGCGGGGACGGGCGGGCAAGACCCGGTCTCGCGCGGACCTGCGGCATCTGGCCGCCTGGGGGCGTCCGGCGGCACCCCGGACCCTGGCCGCCCGGCAGCGTCGGGGGACGGTCCGGACTCTGGCCGCCCGGCAGCGTCGGGGGACGGTCCGGATTCTGGGCGTCCGGGCGAGTCTGGCGACGCTGCCAGGTCCGGTGGCCGGCCCGGACGCGGGCATCTGCGGATTTATCTCGGCTCGGCGGCCGGAGTCGGCAAGACCTACGCCATGCTCGGTGAGGGGCACCGCCGCGCCGAACGCGGCGCCGACGTGGCGGTGGCGTTCGCCGAGGCCCACGGACGCCCGCAGACCACCGCGCTGCTTGACGGTCTCGAAACCCTCCCCCGGGCCCGGCTGGAGTACCGCGGGGTGACCTTCGAGGAGATGGACCTGGACGCCGTGCTCGCCCGGCGGCCGGAGATCGCCCTGGTGGACGAGCTCGCGCACACGAACGTCCCGGGCTCTCGCAACGAGAAGCGCTGGCAGGATGTCGAGGAATTGCTCGACGCCGGGATAGACGTGATCTCCGCGGTCAACATCCAGCACCTGGAATCCCTCAACGACGTGGTCGAGAAGATCACCGGCGTACCCCAGCGAGAAACCGTCCCTGACGCGATCGTGCGGGCGGCCGACCAAGTCGAGATGGTCGATATGACCCCGGAAGCGCTGCGCCGCCGGATGGCGCACGGGAACATCTACCCGCCGGAGAAGATCGACGCCGCTCTCACCAACTACTTCCGCACCGGGAACCTCGGCGCGCTGCGCGAACTCGCGCTGCTCTGGCTGGCCGACAAGGTAGACGAAGGGCTGCAGCGATACCGCACAGAACACCAGATCAAAGGCGCCTGGGAGGCCAGGGAGCGGGTGGTGGTCGCGCTTACCGGCGGCCCAGAGGGCCGGACCCTGATCAGGCGAGCCGCGAGAATCGCCGCCCGATCCTCCGGCGGTGACCTGCTGGCGGTGCACGTCACCAAGTCCGACGGCCTGACCGGCGCGGATCCGGCTACGCTGGCCAGCCAGCGACGGCTGGCCGAGTCCGTGGGGGGCAGCTACCACCAGGTGATCGGCGACAACATCTCCGAGGCCCTGCTCACCTTCGCCCGCGCGGAGAACGCCACCCAGCTCGTGCTCGGCGCCAGCCGCCGGTCGTGGCTGACCGTCATGCTCACCGGCCCCGGCATCGGTTCCAGGACCATCAAGGGTTCCGGTGACATCGACGTGCACATCGTCACCCATGGGCACATGGGCCGGGGGCGCGGGCTGCCGCGGCCCCGCGGCGCGATCACCTGGCGCCGCAAGCTCGCGGGATACCTGCTGGCCGCGGGGCTTACCCCGGTGCTGACCGTCGTGCTGGCCAGCCTGCGCAGCGGCGTCAACCTCACCAGCGACGTGCTGATGTTCCTGGTCGCGGTGATCCTGGTCGCCCTGCTCGGCGGGTTCGCCCCGGCCGTGCTGGCCGCCATCGTCGGGTTTGCGCTGCTCAACTACTACTTCACCCCGCCCATCCACCAGTGGACGATCGCGCAGGCGAACAACACCCTGGCGCTGGCCGTCTTCGTCGTCGTCGCGCTGCTGGTCAGCTCCGTCGTCGACATCGCGGCCCGGCGCACCAAGCAGGCGGCCCGGGCCAACGCCGAATCCGAGCTGCTCGCCACCACGGCCGGCAGCGTGCTGCGCGGCCAGCAGGGGCTGAGTGCGCTGCTCGACCGGATCAGGGAAGCGTTCGGCATGGATTCGGTCACACTGCTCGAACGCACCTCGACCGACGACCCGCCGCCCGCCGACGGTGCCGCCAGCGAGGCCAGGAGCATGTCGGGCAGCTGGCACGTCGTGGCCAGCCGGGGTGAACCGGCCGTCAGAGCGCCGGAGGACGCCGACGTGGAGGTGCCGGTGGCCGACACCCTGTCGCTCGCCCTGCGCGGCCGGACGCTGCCGGCCGCGGACCGGCGCGTGCTCGGCGCGTTCGCTTCCTACGCCGCCGTCGCCCTGGACCAGCAGCGGCTGTCCGCCGAGGCCCAGGCGGCCAAGCCGATCGCGGCCGCCGACCGGATGCGGACGGCGCTGCTGGCGGCGGTGAGCCACGACCTGCGCAGCCCGCTGGCGTCGGCCAAGGCCGCCGTGACCAGCCTGCGGTCCCGGGACGTGGACTGGGCGGCCGAAGACCACGACGAACTGCTCGCCACCGCCGACGAATCGCTGGACCGGCTGACCCACCTCGTCGACAACCTGCTGGACATGAGCAGGCTGCAGGCGGGCGCGCTGTCCTTGTTCCCGCGCCCGGCCGGGCTGGAGGAGATCGTGTCGCGAGCGCTCGCCAACCTGGACCCGGCGGCCCGGGGCATCACGGTCGACATCGGCGAATCGCTGCCGGAGATCAACGTCGACCCGGCGATCCTGGAACGCGTCATCGTGAACCTGACGGAAAACGCGCTCCGCTACTCGCCGCCGGGCCGGCCGCCGCTGCTGGCGGCCAGTTCGCTGGGCGACCGGGTGGAGCTGCGTGTCGTCGACCGCGGCCCTGGCATACCCGAGCCGGACCGGGACCGCATGTTCGTGCCGTTCCAGCGGCTAGGCGACACCGACAACACCACCGGAGTCGGGCTCGGCCTGGCGCTGTCGCGCGGATTGACCGAGGCGATGGGCGGCACGCTCACCGCGGATGACACGCCTGGCGGGGGACTGACCATGACGGTATCCCTGCCGGTCTGTCACACGGATTATCAGTGCGAGCCGGGGCAACGGGAACGCGAGACGACCGGGGGGAACGGGCCATGACGACGGTCCTGGTCGTCGACGACGAACCGCAGATCCTGCGGGCGCTGCGGATCAACCTGCGGGCGCGCGACTACGACGTGCACGTCGCGGCCACCGGCACCGAGGCGCTCGAGGTAGCCGGGCGCCATCCGCCCGACCTGGTGATTCTCGACCTCGGCCTGCCCGACCTGGACGGCATCGAGGTCATCCAGGGCCTGCGCGGCTGGACCAAGGCGCCCATCATCGTGCTGTCCGGGCGGGCCGACAGCAGCGACAAGGTCGAGGCGCTCGACGCGGGCGCCGATGACTACATCACCAAGCCGTTCGGCGTGGAGGAACTGCTCGCCCGGATGCGTGCCGCCGTCCGGCGCACCAGGCCGGCCGAGGACCTGCCCAGGATCCAGCTCGGTCAGCTGGTCATCGACCTGGCCGCCAAGCGCGTCACCCGGCAGGCGCCGGTCCCGGCGGGGACAGGTACCGGAGCCGCGACCGGGACCGAGGACATCAGGCTCACGCCGACCGAGTGGCACCTGCTCGAGGTGCTGCTCCGTAATCCGGGCAAGCTGCTCACCCGCAATCAGCTGCTGACCGAGGTGTGGGGCCCCGGATACGCCGACGCGACCGGCAACCTGCGCCTGTACATGGCCCAGCTGCGCCGCAAACTCGAGCCCGACTCGGCCCGCCCCCGCTGGCTGATCACCGAACCCGGCATGGGCTACCGCTATCAGCCCAGCCCAGACACCGGCACCAGCACCGGCTGAATGCGGGCTACCAGGGAAAGGGCTGCCCGTCGCGGGTCAGGGTCCCGGTGGGGCCGCCGTTGGGAATCGTGATGGCCCAGATGACGCTGGCCGCGGCCTGAGCCAGCGTCCGGCCCTCCGGGTGGCTTTCGCTGGCGGGCCAGCCGGGGCAGACCGCGTTGACCAGGATGCCGTCCCTAGCCAGCTCCGCAGCCAGCAGCCGGGTGAGCGCGTTAAGGCCGGCCTTGGAGACGCCGTACGCGGGTGAGCCACCGGTCATCGCCGCGATCGAGCCGCCCTCGCTGCTCACGTTGACGATCCTCGGGCGCGTGCTTGACCGCAGCAGCGGCAGCAGCGACTCGATCACCCGCCAGGGCCCGAACAGGTTGACGTCGATCGCCTCCGCCACCGTGCCGAGGTCGGCGTTGCTCGCCATCGCCCAGCGGTCGTACATGGTCGAGGCGTTGTTCACGATGACATCGGCGCGGCCGAATCGCTCCTTGACCCACTCCGCCGCGGCGGCGACGCTGACGGAGTTGTCCACCTCGAGCTGACAGGCCACGATCCGGGCGCCCTCCGGATCGAGCTCCTTGGCGGCCAGCTCCCCCTTCCGCAGGTCCCGGGAGCCGAGCACCACCGCGAACCCGAGCAGGGCCAGCTGGCGGCATACCTCACGGCCGACACCGCGGTTACCGCCAGTAACCACAGCCACCGGAAGGTCAGCGTACACACGCATCACCAGCGTTGGCCATGACCGCGACGATTCCCATGGCTGTCATCTTGCCATCCGCCGATCACCGTACTGGCCCACAATTACCCAATCGTCGCCTTCTTTACCCGGACGGCCCGTTACCCGGACGGCCCTGGCGGGGAGCCCACCGGCGGAGAAGCCGGGATCACGTCCGCGGCGCCGCCCGCCGCGATCTGCTCGAGCCGGTAGCGAAGGCGGCACAGCACCACGTTGGTCGTGCCGCGCCTGATCGCCCGGTCCAGGATCACGCCGCGCTGGTTGAACAGCAGGTAATACCAGAACTTCTTCGGCTGCACCTCGGGGATCAGCACCACCAGGCGGTGGGATTTGTCCTGGTCCTCGAGCTGGCAGAGGTACTTCACGATGGGATGGGCGATCGAGCGGTGCACGGTGCGCAGCGTGATCAACGGGACGTTCGGGTGCCATTCCTCCCAGCGCTGACGGAACGACACATCGGTGGCCTCGTCCTCGGGATCGGCGAAGACCACGGTCACCGCGACCACCTCGTCGCCGAGGGAAAGCGCGGTGGAGATGCCCTCGGCCACCAGCCGCGATATCCCCGCCACCGGCACGACGACGAGCGAGGCCTGCTTGGACGGCGGCGCCGGCGTCTGGCCGAGCCCGAGCAGCACGCCGATCCGGCCGTAGGTGCGGTGCACCCGGTCGAACAGCAGCACCAGGCCCGGGATGACGAGCACGATCAGCCAGGCGCCCGAGGTGAACTTGCTGACCAGTTCGATGACCGTGGTCACCGCGGTCAGCGCCGCCCCCACGCCGTTGACGGCGGCCCTGGCGGTCCAGCCACGGGTCCGTTCGGTACTCCAGTGCCTGACCATGCCAACCTGGGACAGGGTGAAACCCACGAACACCCCGACGGCGAACAGCGGGACCAGCGCCAGCGTGTTTCCCTTGGCCGCAACCAGCAGGGCCGCGGCCAGCACGGCCAGCACCACCACGCCGGTCCTGTGTACCTGCCGGTCCGCGCGCAGCCCGAACATGTGCGGCAGGAAGTTGTCCTTGGCCAGCAGCGCGGCCAGCACCGGCAGGCCGCCGAACGAGGTATTGGCGGCCAGCGCGAGCAGCACCATCGTGATCAGCTGGATGGCGTAGAAGATGACGTTGTGGCCGAGCGAGGCCTCGGTGAGCTGGGCCAGCACCGTCGTGGTCGAGTGCGGTACCACGGAGAACTTGCGGATCAGCACGCCCAGGCCGATCAGCATCCCGCCGAGCAGGAGGCCGAGCCAGACCTCGGTGTGCTGGGCCCGGCGCGCTCGGGGCTGGCGGAACTCGGGCACGGCGTTCGCGATCGCCTCCACCCCGGTCAGTGCCGAGCAACCGGAAGCGAACGCCTTGAGCACCAGCAAGATGCCGACGGCTTCGGTGGAGGGTCCGAGGTGGTGGCTGAGGGTCACCGCGGGGTGGGCGCGGATCAGGCCGCCGATGATCACCGCCGCGATCGCCGCGATGAACGCCACCGTCGGCACCGTGAACACCTTGGCGGACTCCGAGACACCCCACAGGTTCAGCCCGGTGATGATGGCCAGCGCGCCCAGGCACAGCCAGACCGTGGCGCCGTAAAGCGAGGGAAACGCCGAGGTGAGAGCCGCGATGCCGGCCGACACGCCGACCGCGGCGTTGAGCACGTAGTCGACGATCAGCGACGCGGCGGCGACCAGGCTGGGCTGCGTGCCCAGGTGCGCCTTGGACACCGCGTACGCGCCGCCGCCGTTCGGGAAGGCCGCGATCACCTGGCGGTAGGACACCACCAGCGCGGTCAGCAGGATGATGATCGCGCCCGTCACCGGCAGCGAGTAGCGCATCCCGGCGGCCCCCGCCGCGACCAGGACGACCAGGATGGCT
>JBEKKH010000399.1:0-7479 GCA_050010815.1 Streptosporangiaceae bacterium
TTCCTGAAGGTCTATCGTGTCTATCGCTGGTCTTCCTGGATCAGTGAAGGCAAGGGAGGCCCGGGCTTGAGCCTGGCCGTCGTACGAGACCTGCGCGAGGCCCGCGTTCCGGCCGGGCCGGAGGAGCTGCTGGCGTTCGAGACCGATGTGCTGGCCGGGTTCGTCCTGGCCCGGGCCGCGGCCGGCCTGTCCGATAACACGATCCGCTCGGACGTGCTGCACTTGGAGCAGCTGCGGGCATGATCCAGGAAGGACAACACCCGGGCCTGTGGAAACCCCGGTCACCCGGCCCGCCAGCCGGGCCACTGTCATATCCCGACGCTAAAATCGCGGCTATAAACGGGGCCAGCTGCCACTCGGCGCCAGCCATCAACCCCGATGAAAGATCAGGGTTAGGTCTGCGGTGCCTTCTCGGCGTGCGTCCAAACCACTCTTGAAAATGGACGCGGGCAAAGCGGAAACCGTCATTCCCCTCGAACGGGCCGTGCTGAATCCGTGCTGATACCACGACCCCCGCCAGGGCGCTGACCTGCGGAAACTGCCCGTATCGCCAGGATCTTCACCATCTTCGAGGGGACGAGCGAAATTCAGCGGCTGATCATCGGGCGGGCTGTGACTGGACTGGACGTACGGTAGCCCTGACCTGCGAATATACCTGTCGTTGACCTGGGGAGGCCGACCGTTCCACTGGCGAGTGGGGCGGCCCCTTCTCGTGTGGTGTTTGTCCGAATCATCCCAGTTATTCCCGTCGTTTGCGGACCCCGTGAACGGCGTGATCAATTCGTGCCGGTGACCAGGCGAACCGGCTGCCCTGTGACCGCGGCCACGGTGAGGAAGTCGCGGTCATCGGTGAGGACCGTGAGGCGGTGACGTTCAGCGGTCACGCTGATGAGGAGGTCCACCGGTCCGGCGGAGCGGTGGTGGCCCGTCTCGGTTAGGCGCTGTTGAATCTCGCTGGCACGCTCGTAGGCGTCATCGGGCATCGGTACCCAGGTGAACAGCCGCTGGAACAGGCGCTGCTTCTCCAGTCGGTCAGCCAGCGAGCGTGCCGAGTACAGGAACTCGAGCTCTACTACCGGGCAGGTCGCAATGACGCCTGCGGCTAGCTGCTCGTCCCATGCCTCCCCTGTCTTGGCCTGAAGGAGGCGGAACAGTCCGGAGGTATCGGCCAGGTACAAGGCCGGGCTCATCGGCGGTAGGCGGCCTTGTTCCCGATGAACTCGTCGAAGTCTCCATGGTCGGCCATCTCGCGCAGGCGTGCCAGCGCGCGCAGCCGGTCCAGGCGCTGTCCAACCTCGCGCAGGGCGGCGTTGACCGTATCCTTCTTTGTCTTCGTCCCCAGAACCTCGGCGGCCAGGGCCAGAGCCTCCTGGTCAATCTCGACCGGCGTCTTCACCATTGTCATCTCGGTACCTCCTGAGGTGATTCCGATATCCCGGATGCCTATCTCAGATACCAACGATACCTCATGAACATGGTCCTGGTCGTGTCCTGTGCCAGGAGCGTGGGACCCCGCGGCGGCAGCAGGGAAGGCGAGGGACTCCTCGGGCAGGCTTCCCCACTCGGCCTGGTAGACGGCGAGGCTAGGGACAGCCGCTCCAGCCTGCTGCAATGATGGCGGTGACGATTTGACACTAGTCGGCTATTCCAGTCGTGGCAGTCCTGCCTTATCGAACCGTTCCATCAGCGACGGCCGCTTCGCGTACCGCGTGCGCAGGTCGCGTACCCGCGCCGTGAAGGCCGCGATGTCGTCCTCCCGCCGCGCGATCACGTGCAGGTCTTTCAGGAGCTGTGTGGCCTGGTCGTATTCTTTCGGCTTGGAGAACATGGTCAGCTTCTCCACCTGCTGCCATGCCTCATCCTTGAGCCCTGCCAGCTTCTCAAGGTGACGCTCGTAGGCGGCGGCCTGCTCCGCCGCCCGTCGCGCCCGTGCTTCCTCCCGCGCCCGCGCCTCGGCCTCCTCCCGCGCGGCCCGCCGGGCCTCCGCGCCCGCCAGCAGCTCGCCCGCGGTCCGCCCTGCACTGGCCGCCGCGGCGCCCGCTGGCCGGGACTCCCGCCGGAATCGCCGCACTAGCAGCGCCTCCACCTGCGCCCCCTCGCCCTCCGCGACCATGGTGAGGAGCTTGTCCTTCTCACTGGCCGGCAGCGCCGTGACCCAGTCCGCGATCCCGTCATCGCTGACCGGCACCAGCGGGCCGCTGGCCTTCGCTGCGGTCGCGATCAGGTCGTCATCGATCTTCAGGAACTCCGCGACCGAGGCCAGCGAGTCGCTCAGCTCCTTCAGACCCGCCGGAACCGGTGGCTCGGCCTCATCCGCCAGGTCCTCGTCATCGTCGTCGAGGCCGCCCAACTGGATCTTGAGCAGCCAACCCAGGTAGAGCAGCCGCAGGTCCCCGGCGGCCAGCTCACTGCGGGCCGCGAGTAGCGGGTCGAGCAGCCCCTGGCCCTCGATCCAGTCGTCGCCCTCATCGTCGTCCCACCGGAACCGGACGATCACGTGCTCTGCGGTCTCCGTCACCCATGCCCGGTACTCCTCATTGCAGTACCGCCGCGCCGTCTCCGCGTCCAGCAGCGCCCGGGGCAGCCGGAATGCCAGCTCCCGCGTCCCCCAGTTCGCGGCGTACAGGTAGGCGTCGAAGTACTCCTCCAGCAGGCGCCCGGGATCCCCGCGGAAGTCCCCGTACGAGTACTCGTTGGTGAACCGCGTCGCCGAGATCTCCGCCCGGCTCGACAGCGCCCGCAGCCGCTGCTGCTGCTCGGCGGTCAGTCTCCTGTCCAGCGCCCGGAATTCGTAGTACTGATACTCACTCACGCGATGCTCGCCACCTTCCGCTCGCCGACTCATCTCGATAACCGCCACCGGGGAATTCTGCCGCATCCCGGACGCTGTCGCCTGGCAGCCGCGCAGACCCATGAGCCAGATCCGGGCCTGGAGAGCCCAGCCGACACTCGACCAGCGTGCGGAACTGGCCGGCCACCTTGCTGCGCCCGGCAGCGGCAGCGAGTTCTTCCTGGGCGGGGAGGCGCACCGGGAGCTGGGGCATCTTCCGTTCCGCGTTCAGGGCGGACAGCCTGGCCTCCCGGGCCATGGCGGTCTGGACTACCCCGGGATCGACGTCCGGTAGGGTCTCGGGTCCTCCTTGCAGGAAGGCCTCGATGGCCTCCGCCTGGTCGAGGCCGGCGGCCAGTGCCATGGTCTTCGCCAGCCCGTACCGGTCCGGGTCGGCAATTGCGGCGCTGAACTCCGCCGCCGCGGCGGCGATCGCCGCCTCGTTCTCCGCGACGGTAGCGCCACGGGGGTCACGCAGCCCGGTCGCTTCCAGGTAGCGGAGCAGGACCCGCAGCGTCTCCGGCGCGCCGAGTAGGTCCTCCGGGGTGGCCGTCACCTTCCCCGGGATCCAGTGCAGCAGCGTCCGTCTCCTCGATCTCGAACCAGGTACGCACCCCTGAACGATAATGCCGGAGACATGCCCGCAGGCAGGAGCGGCACGCTGCAGTCCCCGTCGCCCGATCCCGGCCCAGACGCGCAAGGCCGGCGGGCCCCGAGCGTCGCCGGGTCGGAGCGCCGGTACGGCGGCCGGGCGTTCCGCGTGGACGGCAAGGTCACGCGGCTCCACAACAACTACGACAAGGGCGTTGCGTTCCGGCCGGAGGTTCTCGCCGATCCTCGGGGGATGGGCTTCTGGAGCATGTCTGGAGCCGCTACCCTCACGGCTATGTCCCCCAAGAAGCGCGATGGAGGCAAACGCCTCAGCGGCAATCCCCAGCGTCGTGAGCAGCAGCTGGCGAGCCGGAACCCGACGAAGACGGGCAAGCCTGACGCGTCGTCCTGGGCGCGGGAGCTCAGCACCGAGGACCGGCGGTCGTTCGGCGACCTGGCCCGCAGGCTCGCTGGCTGGGCGCCCGCCATGCCATGGTGGGCGCAGTCCCATGACCGCGTCATCAAGAGCTTCCTTGACGAGCCGGTGCCGGAACGCCCCGTGGACATCGAGACCCGGGCCTGCGCAGCGGTCGGGGACGAGTTCTACGCCAGGTTGAACTCCGGGGACACGGGGCTGGCGCCGGCCCAGTGGCTTCGCGCCCTCATTGAGGAGACCGGAGCCCGCCTGCAGGCGGCGATCGGGTTCGGGGCGGACGACTGGCGCCCGCTGGCGGCGTTCCTGCGGGGCCTGGCGGGCATCGCGCCAGAACATGAGGCCAGCCCCGACTTCCCCGACATCAAGTTCCCCCAGGAGACTGCCGCTGCCTGCCTCGCCGCGGCGGCGAAGTCACTCGCGGATGCCGGCCTTTCGGCCGGCGCCGTCCCCGCTCCGGACGAGGAGGGTGACTGGGTGCCCGGCGAGGCCCTGGTGGCCCGGGACGCCTACGGCAGCCGGTTCCTCCTCGCCGTCCCGTTCAGCAGCGGCGAGGCTCCGGGGGAGGGCGATCACTGGTACGCGTGGGATGTTGACACTTGCTGGCTGGTCACCGTGGTAGGCGCCGGGACGTTCGGCTCTGCGGAGGATGCCCTTACGGAGTGGCGCGACACGGTCGGCATCACCGCGGCCGACGCCAGGCTCTCGCGCTGCCCTGGCGAGCTGGCCGCCTGGCTGCTGGGGCCGTCGGCGCGCTCCGGCCTGCTCGGGGATATGCTCGTCGGCGGTGAGCACCGTGAGCTGATCCGCGAGTACTTCCGGTCCAGGCGCCGCGGCCAGCTGGTCCTTGGCTCTCTGCCTGGCGATGGGCAAGAGGCGGGCCTGGTCTTCGCGGCCGAGATCGACACCGCTCCCTTCGTGGACTGGTACGCCGGCCAGCACGCCGATGCCCCGAAGCCTGGCAAGTTCCGGAAGCAAGCCGCCGAGACGGCAGAGTTCCTGCTGGACGCGTGGGGGCCGCACGAGCACCCAGCCGAGGACACGGTGTACTCCTGCTCGCCGCACCGGGTCGAGATGCTCGGCCGCCTGGTCCACGACGATTATCTCCCCGAGGAAGGCAACGCCGTCGTGGCGCTGCTGCCCTACTGGGTCCAGTGGTGCGCCGACCGGACGGGCCTGCCCGCCGCTCTGGCGGCGCCCGCCCTGAAAGCCGCCCGTACCGAGGCCGCGAACCCGGTCACCGATGACCACGGCCCTGGGGACGAGGACGGCGACGACGCCCCGTTCCGCAGGAAGGAGCTGTGATGGATTTCTCCGTGCTCGCCGACCGGGACTGCCTGGTCGCCTTCGCGGCAGTGGTGCTCTGCTCGGATCGCGGAGTGGAAGCCCACAAGATGGGTTACGACTACGGTGGCATCGCTCATCTCACCGCGAAAGGCGCGGCCGGGCGGACGGGGCTGAGCCAGGCCGCGTCCGGGCGGGCCCTGCGGCGGCTGGGGGAGGCGGGCCTCATCATCAGCGATGGGGACGGCGATGCCTGGCGGACCGGCGCGGGCATCTTCACCGGGGCCGGCGACGCGTCACCCGAACCGGGGCAAGACATCGTGCCGGAGACGGCGGACGCCGGGACTGAGATAGTGGGGGTCCTGCCGAGCAAGCCACTCCCGCCGCCGGTCGCCGCCCTTATGGAACAGTTCGGCATGACAGAGGCCGATGTCCTCGCGCTCGCCATGAGCGGCCCGGCCGAGGATTTCAGCATTTCCGACGAGGTGCACGTCGGGGGCAGGCGGGTGCCCCGGCAGAAGCTTCCCCGGCTGAAGAAGTCCGCGGCGACGACCGTCCACACGGTGAAGGCGAGCCTGCACGGGGCGAGGCCGCCGGTGTGGCGGCGTCTTGAGCTGCCCAGCGAGCTGACCCTGGACATGGTCCACGAGGTGCTGCAGATCGCGTTCGCCTGGCACGGCTATCACCTGCACCAGTTCGAGACTGCCTGCGGGTCGTTCGGCAGGCCGGACGACGACGGAGACTGGGGCTTTGAAGAGGTGGGCGACGAGTCCGCCGTGGCGCTTGCCCAGGTCGCTGCGGAGGAGAAGGCGAAGATCGTCTACGTTTATGACTTCGGCGATGACTGGCGGCACGACATCGTGGTGGAGAAGATCACCCCGGCCCTGCCAGGCGTGGCCTACCCGCGCTGCACCGGAGGTCGCGGCTGGGCACCGGAAGAAGATAGCGGCGGCATCTGGGCGCACAACGAGGCGGTCGCAGCCGCCGGACCGATCATGCCATTCACCCCCGCTGCCCTCGGCGCTCTCAGCGACCTTGCGGAACCAACCTGATGATCCTGCTGCCGCGTGAGGCGATCTGGACGTGTGCGGCCGTTTTCAGGGCGCTTGCGGGAGGAGCCTGAACGCGGGAACGTACCTTGGGCGGACACGGAGAAGTCCCGCATCGGCTCGTCGGCCAGCAGCGATTCCGGCGCCAGGCTCGTCGTCATGAACCCAGGATCCCGTCGGCCGAGGAAGCACCGTCAGCATGCGTAGCGGGCGGTGACCTGTGCGGCTGGAACCCGTGCGCGGCACCGGAAAGGGCAGCGGTACCCCCATGCGCACGGCGATCGGAAGCCCCGCGCGGGTATGCCGATGACTCTTCCCATGCACTCCAAGATCTTCACGATCTTCGAGGGCACGTCCGAGATCCAGCGGATGATCATCGGACGCGCGGTGACAGGATTGGACGTACGGTAGCCCTGACCTGCGGATATATCCGGCGTAGACCCGGGCGGCGGGCCGTTCCACCCGGGAGTGGGGCGGCCCCTTCTCGTGTTGGGTTTGTCCGAATCGTCCCTGTTATTTCCCGCCGTTTCCGGACCGCGTGCTGAATCCGTGCTGATACCTGGGGCCTTATGGTCTATACCAATCGGTATAGTTCCGGCCGGGTGGTGGCGTCCTACGGGGTACAGGCGTCTCATGCCGATGGGCGGGCAGGCTGCGGTCGGCTTGACGCGGCGGGGTGCGGGAGCTTCGAGCAACAGTACGCAATGTTGCGACATGATCGCAGAAGGTCAGAATGTCGGTGAGTGGCCTTACCATCACAGTCACGGCTGATGGTTAAGGAGCGACATGGAGCCGGTAGCTGATGCGGAGGGCGACGGCTCGGCTGGGGGGAACTCCCGGGCCGTGCTTGGGGTTCTTCCCGGAGGGCGGCGCGGTGGTCTGAGCGTGTATGAGGCGTCATTTCCGCCGCGTGTGGCCGCATTCCTGCGGTACAGCCCGGTCATCGAGGCGGCGCAGACCGCACGTCGACGCGGCTGGGCTGACGGCGCCTACGACATCGTGACGCTCGCGCTCACGGCTATCGACCTCGTGGTGTCCCGGCAGGGCTTCGAGGAGGAGGCGACCCGCGCCGACGTCGTGTCCGCGCTCTCCGGACTCGCGGCCCTGGCCGCCCCGGACCGGACGGCCGAGGAGCACGCGGACGTGGCCCGGTTCGTGATCGACTTTCTGCTGAACCGGCAGGCGCACCACGCGAAGTTCCAGTACCTCACCAGCGACTACTCCAGCGCGGAGCGCCAGCACCAGCGCCGGGAGGTACCGTTTTCGCTGCTCGAGGAGCGCGACGACGCAGC
>JBEKKH010000400.1:0-7460 GCA_050010815.1 Streptosporangiaceae bacterium
GCGCGGCCGCGCGCAGCCGGTCGGTGCGCGGAGCCCGGCGGGTGAACCACAGCAGGGCGACGAACCCGACCAGCGCGGCCGGAAGCAGCCACGAGATCTCGTTACCCATCTCGCTGCTGAACAGCCGGGACAACCCGGTGGCGCCGCCGAAGCTGGAGCCGCTGGCGCCGCCCGCCGCGCCGGCGTTGCCGCTGCCCCCGAAGATCCGGCCCAGGCCGTTGTACCCGAAGACCAGCTCCAGGATCGAGTCGTTGGTCGAGCCGCCGACGTAAGGCCGGTCGGCGGCCGGCACCAGCGTGACGACCAGCACCCACCAGCCGGCCGCCACCACCACGGCCGCGGCCCCGGCGAGCACCTGCCCGATCCGGCGCCGCACCGGGACGGGCCCGGCCAGCAGGTAGGTGAGCGCGAAGGCGGGCAGCACCAGGAAGCCTTGCAGCATCTTGGTCAGGAACGCCAGTCCGATCACCGACCCGGCCAGGACCAGCCAGCGGGTCCGGCCGTCTTCCAGGGCGCGGGTCACCGCGTAGGCCCCGGTGACCATGCACAGGACGAGCAGCGCGTCGGGATTGTCGAAGCGGAACATCAGCACCGCGGCCGGGGTGAGCGCGAGCGCGGCCCCGGCAGCCAGGCCCGCGGTGGAGCTGGCCACCCGGCGCACGGTGCTGTAAAGCAGCCCGACGGCGGCGATCCCCTCCAGGGCCTGCGGCACCAGCAGGGACCAGGAGTTGAACCCGAAGATCCGGCCAGAAAGCTCCATCACCCACAGCGACGCCGGCGGCTTGTCAACGGTGATCGAGTTGCCCGCGTCCAGCGAGCCGAAGAAGAACGCCTTCCAGCTCTTGGTGCCGGCCTGCACCGCGGCGGCATAGAAGCTGTTCCCGTAGCCGGAGGCGGACAGGTCCCACAGGTACAGCACCGCGGTCAGGGCGAGCAGGGCCAGCAGGGCCGGGCGGGCCCAGCGCGGTTGGTCCGCCGGACTGCGCCAGATTCGCTCCAGGCGGCGGCGGTCATCCGGTGGGAGGGGGCGCCCGGTGCCGACTTCGTCAGCGTCGGCGGGGCGAGCAGCGGCGTGCCGTGCTGGCAGCAGCTTCGTGGTCATGGCGAAGTCCTCGTCAGATCGTTGAAGGGATGTCACGGGCTCAGGCGCCGGGGAAGATCCAGCGGCGGAACAGCACGAACCGCAGCGCCGTCGCGACCGCGCTGGCCGCGATGAGCACCGCCAGCTGGAGCGCGAGTCCGGGGGCCGCGACCGCGGCGGACAGGACCGCGAGGGCGCCGCTGGTCACGCCGACGCCGATCGCGAACACGGCCAGCCCCTGGCCGTGCACCCGCAGCGGCGTCCGGCCGGTCCGGCCGAAGGTCACCCGGCGGTTCGCGGCGGTGTTCGCCACCGCGGTGAGCAGCAGCGCGAGCAGGTTGGCGGGCTGCGCGCCGATCGTGCCGCGGAACAGCACGAACAACAGCAGGTAGGCCGCCGTGCTGGCCACCCCGATGGCGGCGAAGCGGACCGCCTGGCCGGCCAGCCCGGCCGGCACCCCGGCCACCGGCGCCGACGGCGAGGTCAGCGGCCCGCGGCCGAACTGCGCGCGCAGCGCCGCGACCGGCAGCCGTCCTGCGGCCAGCGCCCGGCCGAGCCGGGCGACGCCGCGCAGGTCGGCCAGGGCGGTGGCGACGATGTCGACCCGGCTGTCTGGGTCGTCGACCCAGTCGACCGGCACCTCCGCGATCCGCAGTCCGGCCCGCTCGGCCAGCACGAGCAGCTCGGTGTCGAAAAACCAGCCGGTGTCCTCCACCAGCGGCAGCAGTTGCTTGGCCACCTCGCCCCTGATGGCCTTGAACCCGCACTGCGCGTCGGAGAACCGGGTGTGCAAGGTGCCGCGCAGCAGCACGTTGTAGCAGCGCGAGATGATCTCGCGCTTGGGTCCGCGCACCACCTGGGCGGTGCGCGCCAGCCGGGTGCCGATAGCCAGATCGGAGTGACCAGACAGCAGCGGCGCGACCAGCGGCAGCAGGGCGGTCAGGTCGGTGGAAAGGTCGACGTCCATGTAGGCGAGCACCGGGGCGTCGGAGGCCAGCCAGACCGCGCGCAGCGCCCGGCCCCGGCCCTTCTCGGGCAGATGCACGGCGCGGACTTCCGGCAGGGCCGCCTGGAGCGTTTCGGCCAGGGCCAGGGTGTCGTCGGTGCTGGCGTTGTCGGCGATGGTGATGCGGAACAGGTAGGGAAACGTGCCGGCCAGGTGCGCGTGCAGCTGGCGGACGCACCGTTCCAGGTCGTCCTGCTCGTTGTAGACGGGAATGACCACGTCGAGGACGGGTATCCGGGGCTCCGCTTCGCGCCCCGGGTCGGGCGCGGGGCGGTTGAGAGTTATCGTCATGCCGCCAATATGGCCGCCGGGCTTATCACCACCCTGTCGCGTTTTTATGGAAGTCGTATGAGGGGCCGGCCCGGGTAGCTCGCGGCCGGTCCTCCCGGCCACGACTCACCGTCGGCGCACGGCGGCGATGCACTGCGTTAAGGTCAGCGCATGAGGGCAGAGCCCGTGATGGTCGCGTTGCCGGGGACCATGTGCGCACCGGCGGTGTTCGAGCCGCTGGCCCGGGCCCTGGCGGGTCAGGTGGTCGTTGATCCGTATTCCTGGCTGACCCAGCCCGGCCCGTGGGATATCCGGGCGGTCGCCGAGCGGGTGGCTCCGGACATACCCCGGTCTACGAGACTCCCGGCGCCGTTACCGCGGCCGTACACGACGTGCTCGCACGGACCGGAACCCACCACGGCTGACGAAAGGAACCCCGATGACCACAACCACCACCATCGCCGAACTGCCCTCGTTCAAGGGCCAGGAGCTAGGCACCAGCGAGTGGTTCGACATCACCCAGGACCGGGTGAACACCTTCGCCGAGGCCACCGATGACCACCAGTGGATCCACGTCGACGTGGAGCGGGCGAAGCGGGAGAGCCCGTTCGGCGGGCCCATCGCGCACGGCTACCTCACGTTGTCGCTGCTCATCCCCATGTGGTCGCAGGTGCTCACTGTCACCGACGCGGCCATGGGCGTCAACTACGGCCTGAACAAGGTCCGCTTCCCGGCCCCGGTACCCGTCGGCAGCAAGATCCGGCTGACCGCCACCCTCACCGACGTGACCGAGGTCAAGGACGGACTGCAGGTCACGGTCAGCGCCGTCATCGAGCTCGAAGGCAGCGCTAAGCCGGCCTGCGTGGCCGAACCCATCTTCCGCTTTCACGCCGGATAAAATGGAGGCCAGCGATCCGCACTACAGGCGAGAGGTCGGTGGTTGCCGTGCAGCTCACCAGGCAACACGTGGCTGACATGCTGCGTAGGGCAGGATTGTCCGAGCTAGCTGACCAGGCCCTGCGTGACCTGCCCGACCCGGTTGACAGCGAACAGGTGGCGGCCTGGGGCGTACCGCACGGCATTAACCTGGGTGACCTCATGGGCCGGATGGGCGGCAGTCCGTGACGCGGGCGCGGTATGCCGGCCACGACGTCGCGTTACCTGCTCGGAATCGACCTGGGCACGAGCGGATGCAAGGCGGTGGCGGTCGGCGTCGACGGCGCGCTCCTGGCCACCGCCGAGACCCGTTACCCCACGACCGCTCCCGGCCCGGCTGGGCCGAACAGGATCCGGGCGACTGGTGGGAAGCCGCGTGCGCCAGCATCAGGCATCTGCGCGGCGGACTCCCGCCCGGTGCCCGCCCGTTCGGGATCGGCGCGACGGGACAGATGCACACCCTGGTGGCGCTGGACCGGACGCTGGCGGTGATCCGGCCGGCCATCTTGTGGTCCGACCGCCGCAGCCAGGAGCAGGCCGAATCCATCGGCCGGATCGTCGGCGAGCAGGTGCTGCTCGACATCACCCGCAACCCCTCGCGCGCCGCGTTTACCGCCTCCAAGCTGGCGTGGCTGAAAGATCACGAGCCCCGGTCGGCCGCCCAGGTGCGGCATGTCCTGCTACCGAAGGACTGGCTGGTTTTGCGGGTTGGCCGGCGAGCTGGTGACCGAGCGTCGGATGCCTCGGGCACCGGGTGGTTCGACGTGGCCGGCCAGGACTGGTCGGCCACGCTGATCGGTGCCCTCGGCCTCAGTCGTGACGTGCTCGCCGACGTGCACCCTTCGGCCAGCGTGCCTGGTCGCTGACGCGCTGCATACCCCGCTGACGGATCCGCCCACCCGGGACGGCCTCATAACACCAAGCGATACCGTCGACTACCGCCTCCACCTGGCTCAATACGAGGCTCAGCTGGCGCTACGCTCCTGATCGCGCTGGCCGTGCCAGCGCCGGCCCCAGTGCACGAGCGGCTGCAGCGACGCCATCAGCTCGCTGCCCTGGGAGGTCAGCCGGTAGGTGACCTGAACTGGCATGGTCGGCACCACCTCGCGGGCCACGAGTCCCGCGGCGTCAAGCTCCCTGAGCCGCTGGGTGAGCATCCGGTCCGACAATCCAGGAACGGACGCCCGGATCTCGGAGAACCGCCGTGCCCCCCGGGCGACGGCCAGCAGGATGGCCGAGCTCCACCGGCGGCCGATCAGCTCCACCGACGCCTGGAAGAACCGGCACTGGTCGTCGTCGACGTGGTCCCATCCCGTAGTCACTTATCAAAGGTAAGCGGCTTATGCAGGTTTTGCAAGTCGCTACCGTCGCCGGGAGACTAGGAGACATGCCCGACTATGGTCACCCGCTTCACTTCGGCACGTTCATCCAGCCGTCGAACCGGCAGCCCGAGCTGACCGTCTCCCTGGCGCAGCTGAGTGAGGAACTCGGCTACGACCTGGTGACGTTCCAGGATCACCCGTACCAGCCGGCCTACCTGGACACCTGGACGCTGATGACCTGGGTCGCGGCCCGCACGGACCGGATCCACATCGCCAGCAACGTGCTGAACCTCCCGCTGCGGCCGCCGGCGGTCATCGCACGCGCCGCCGCCAGCCTGGACCTGCTGTCCGCAGGCCGCTTCGACCTGGGGCTCGGAGCGGGCGGCTTCTGGGACGCGATCGAGTCGATGGGCGGCCGGCGCCTGTCGCCTGGGCAGTCGATCGAAGCGCTGGAGGAGGCCATGGACGTGATCCGCGGGATCTGGGCGGCCGGCGAGCGCGCGCCGCTCCGGCTGGACGGCGCGTACTACCCGCTCCGCGGGGCCAAGCGCGGTCCGGCCCCCGCCCACGACATCCCGATCTGGCTCGGCGCCTACAAGCCCAGGATCCTGCGGCTGACCGGGCGCAAGGCCGACGGCTGGCTGCCTTCGCTGGCTTATCTCAAACCCGGCGACCTGCAGGCCGGCCAGCGGCTGATCGACGAGGCCGCGCGGGAGGCCGGCCGCGACCCGGCAGAGATCCGGCGGCTGCTGAACATCTCCGGCCGCTTCTCGGCCACCAGCGGCGGCCTGCTCGACGGGCCACCTGGGCAGTGGGTGGAGGACCTGCTGCCGTTCGTCGTCAAGGACGGTGTGGCCACGCTGATCGTGGCGACCGACGACCCGGAGACCATGCAGCGGTTCGCCGCCGAGGTGATGCCGACGCTGCGCGAGGCGGTGGACCGGGAGCGGGCCGCCCGCGGGCGGGCGGCCGCGGGCGGACAGCCGGTCGCGCGGGCCCGGAGCGCCGCCGCGCGGGCCCGGCGCCGGGACGGCATCGACTACGACGGCCTGCCCGCCTCGCTCGCCGAGGCCGCGGTCGAGCCGGGTGATGCCGGTTACTCCCGCGTCCAGTCCACCTACATGCGCGGCGGCGCGCCCGGCCTCGTGCTCCGGGCCAGCAGCGTCCCTCAGGTCGTGGACGCTCTCGCGTTCGCCCGTGACCAGGCGGGAGTGGCGATGTCCGTCCGCAGCGGCGGCCACGGCATCAGCGGCCGCTCGACCAACGACGGGGGAATCATCATCGACCTGTCCGCCATGAACACGATCGAGATCACCGATGAAGCCACCCGCCGGGTCCGGCTCGGCCCGGGCGCGCGCTGGATGGACGTCGCCGCCACCCTGGCGGAGCGGGGCTGGGCGCTGAGCTCGGGCGACTACGGCGGAGTCGGCGTCGGCGGTCTGGCCACCGCGGGCGGCATCGGCTGGCTGGTGCGCGAGCACGGGCTGACCATCGATCACCTGAGGTCGGCGCGGATCGTGCTCGCGGACGGCACCGTCGCCACCGCGAGCGCGGCGGAGAACCCCGACCTGTTCTGGGCCATCCGCGGCGCCGGCGCCAACTTCGGCATCGTCACGTCGTTCGAGTTCGAGGTGGACGAGATCGGCGACATCGGCTTCGCGCAGCTGGTCTTCGACGCGACCGATACCGCCGGGTTCTTCGAGCGCTGGGGAGCGGCCGTCGAGGCAGCACCCCGCGAGGTCACCAGCTTCGTCATCATCGGACCGGCCCGGGGCGGCCAGCCGCCGGTCGCGCACGTCATGATCGCGGTGGATGCCGCCGACGCGGACACCGTACTAGCCCGGTTGCAGCCATTTGCGGAGATCGCCCCGCTGGGCGGCAGCGACGCCAGGATCACGAGCTACGCGGCGGTGATGGCCAACGCGAGCCCGGATCCGCACCAGGGACAGGGCGAACCGGTGACCCGGGCGGGACTGATCAGGCACATCACGCCCGAGTTCGCCGTCGCCATCGAGAAGCTGATGGCCACCGGCATCGTCTACTTCTTCCAGATCCGCTCGCTCGGCGGAGCCGTCGCCGACGTGCCCCCCGACGCCACCGCCTTCGGCCACCGGGACGCCAGCTTCGCCGTGGTGGCTTTCGGGACCGACCGCGCCCGCCTGGACGAGGCCTGGGAGGACATGTACCGGCACTTGCGGGGGGTGTACCTCAGCTTCGAGACCGACACCCGTACCGAACGTCTCGGCGACGCCTTCCCCGCAGCCACGCTGGCACGGCTGCGCGCGCTCAAGGAGCGCTATGACCCGGACAACGTCTTCCGGGACAACTTCAACATCGTCCCGCCAGCCGGCCTGGGCTAACGCTAACCGGCCGGGTCGGTGAACCGGGGCGGGCGGCGCTCAAACTCCGCGGTGATCGCTTCGGCCTGGTTCGGGCTGCCGATGAGGGCGCCGATCTCCTCCTGCTCCGCGGCGAATCCCGCTTCCAGGTCCACCCGGCCCGCCAGGTCCAGCAGCCGCTTGGCCGCCCGGATGGCGTGCGGGCTGCGGCCGGCGATGGAACGGGCCAGCTCCAGGGCGGCCTGGCGCGGGTCAGGATCGAGCCTGGTCGCCAGGCCAAGCGCCACGGCCTCCTCGCCGCGCACCACCCGGCCGGAGAAGGTCAGCTCCTTGGCCACGTCCCGGCCGACCAGCTCGGGGAGCAGCTGAGAACCCGTCATGTCGGGCACCAGGCCCCACCGGATCTCCAGCACCGACAGCTTCGCGTCCGGTGCGACGATGCGGATGTCGGCGCCGAGCGCGATCTGCAGGCCGCCGCCCAGGGTGTTCCCGGTGATAGCCGCGAT
>JBEKKH010000401.1:0-7456 GCA_050010815.1 Streptosporangiaceae bacterium
CGGCTGCTCGTGCCGACCGCACCGGAGGACGACTGGCCTGAGATGCAGCTCATCAGGTACTCACGGTGCTGTGCCTGACGGCCGGGGGGCAGGTCACGGTCGGGCGGGGCGCCGAACCTGGCCTTCAGGTCGGCCTGTTCGCTGTTCATGGTCGTGCCTCCTTCGTGGGCGCCTTGGGTCGACCGGCCCGTGACCTTGATGCCAGCTCTTCGTCAGTCAGCCGGGCCAGCCGGGTCCGAGCGCGGGACAGGCGCGAGCGGACGGTGCCAACCGGGACGCCCAGGGCCTCGGCGGCATCCGCGTAGCCCAGGTCGGACCAGACACAAAGCGCCAGGACTTCAAGTTCCGGTTCGCGCAGGTTCTCCAGGGCGCGGTGCAGCGCCGCGATCCTGGCGGTGTCGTCGAGGCGACCAGTCAGGTCGTCGGTGAAGTCAGGGATGCCGTCGAGGACGGGAAGCCGTTCGATGGCTTTGCGGTGCCGGTGAGACGCGCGACGGTGGCTCCTGGCCAGATTGGTCGCGATACCGAGCAGCCAGGGGCGCAGCGAGTCGCCGTCTTCGGCGACCCGCTGCCTGCCCCGCCACGCCTCGAGGAACGTCGCCGCCATCACGTCTTCGGCCACCGACCAGTCGCCGGTCAGCCGGAACGCGTGGTTATAGACCGCCTTCGCATACGCGTCGAAGACCATGCCGAACGCATCCGCGTCCCCTGACCTGACGCGCCTGCGCAATCCCGCTGGTGGGTCGTTCACTCTAATAAACTGGCCCGCCGCACCCGGGAGTTCCTGTGGCGTGCGTCACACTCCCGGCGTTAAGGTATGGCCGCCGCTCCTCACCTCCGCCTGAGAAGCACCGGGCCGGACAAGGTGCCTCACGCGCCCCGTTAGCACCACGGCGCAGGGGCCGTTCTCCGGGCCCGCATGATTGCGGATCAAAACTCCCCTCCGGCGGGGAGTTTTGATCCACGATAACCAGCGGCGTTAGGGGCGTGGCGTTTGGTGCGAGGGAGACGGGCTGTCTAGCAGCGCGCACGGCTGACCTCAATCAGCGTGCGGCCCGGCGAAATTCGGGTGTTGACGGCGTGGAACGACGGAGTTACGGTAAGCCATAAATTAATAAGAAACTTTACTATAAGAAACGGTAGGCCGGATAGCGCTGCTGGCGGACAGCTTCACTGGGACGGGGACCCGTCTACGCGGCATCTCGGGGGGCCGGCCACCGACCGTAGCGAGAGGAGAGAACCCCCGGTGCCCCGAACGTCACGTCTGATTCCCGTCGCCGCCGCCCTGATCCTCGGCGTCGCCAGCGCCGCCACCGCCATGACCGTAGGCAGCGCGCGGGCGCGCAGGCGGCTACCATCCGGCCCGCGCACGTGTTTGCCCCGTACGTCGACACCGGCCTGAGCACACCACGCTCACCACCCTCGCGGCGGACTACGGGACGCAATTCTTTAACCTGGCCTTCGTCAACGGCCTGCCATGACTGCCCGCCATCGCCCCATCGCCGGGCGGCCGATATCCCGCCGCGCCGTGCTGGCCGGCTCTGCGGCGCTGCTGTCGGCGCCGCTGCTGGCCAGCCTGCCCGCCCGCCGGGCGAGCGCCCAGACGGCCGACACGGTCTCGTTCAGCATCACGAACAACACCGGCTCGGACACCGTCTACGCGTTCGTCACCGGCCAGGCCCTCAACGCAGGCAACGCGCTGATGCTGCTCGAGGCGGACGGGCAGATGCCCTACTACCCGGCCTCCCAGGCTGCGGTTCTCCATCGGCACGCCGATCACGTTCCTGCTCAACCCCGGTCCGGCGCTCGTCGAACCGTCCGTCACCAACCCCTCGGACCCGAACATCGACATCGCGTGGGATCTCTGCGAGTTCACGTACAACTCCGCTCAGCTGTTCGTCAACATCACGTGCGTCGACTTCGCCTGTATCCCGATCGGGCTCACGCTGACCGACACCTCGGGTAATCAGCAGAGCGTGGCCGGCCTGCCCGCCGGGGGCCTGGACACCATCTGTCCGGGCTGGCCGCCCAGCAGGCTTCCGACGGCAATCCCTGGAGCGATCTGATCGTCACCAGCGGCGGGCAGAACGTGCGCGCGCTCAGCCCGCAGAACGGCATCGTGCTGAACTCATCGTTCCTTTCCGGCTACTACGACGACTACGTCAGCCAGGTCTGGCAGATGTACGAGTCGGCGACTCTGAGCGTCGACACGCAGGCGTCCTGGGGCACCGTCACCGGCCAGGTGAGCGGCGGCCTGCTCACCTTCCCCGGCGTGGGTACGTTCACACAGCCCGCGGCGGCGGACATCTTCAGCTGCGCCACCGGGCCGTTCAGCACATCCGGGATGAGCGACGAGATGCTCGCCATCGTGCCCTGGCTGACCGCCGCCTTCAACCGCAGCACGCTTGTGATCGATTCCGATCAGCCCGACGGGGAGAACCCCGCCGACTACTACGCGGCCACGGTGACCAACCAGTATGCGCGCATCGTGCACGCCACCTTGTCCGGCGGTCTGGGCTACGCCTTCCCGTACGACGACGTGACCCCGGACGGCGGCGTCAACCAGGCCGGACCGGTTTCGAGCGGCAGTCCCGCCGTGCTGGCCGTCGCGGTCGGCTCAGTGCATTGAGCCATTCCTGGCGCGGGAACCACGAGCCCGTTTGGCCGTATCGTTCTTTCAACCTGGCCGTCGAGGGGCAGGCGGAAACGGCGGGGCCGACAAGCCGGCCGTGGCCAACGCGCTGCCGGTCACGGTCGACGGCCACGAGGCCTACGGCCTGGACATCACTCAGGGGACCGGCTACCGAGACGACAACACCAAGGGGATCGCGGTCAACGGCGAGCCGGAAAGCATGTACATGGTGGCGAGCGGCAGCAATGTCAACTCCGGCTGCTGCTTCGACTTCGGCAACGCCGAGACTAACAACGACGACAACGGCGCCGGGCACATGGATGCCGTCAACCTCACCACCTACTGCGAGTTCTCCCCCTGTTCAGGACCCGGCCCGTGGGTCGAGGCCGACATGGAAAACGGTCAGTACGTGAGCGGGGACGGCAGCAATCCGAACGATACGTCGAACGACAACGAGGGCGTGATGACGTCGGGCTTCGCGTCCGCCTCGACCGACGCCGCCGTCCAGGCCAGCATCGTCTCGGCCGGCTACGCCGGCTCCGCCAGTCCCTCCGGCCCGTCGGCGGCCGGGCCGACGGTGGTCCACGCCGGATACTCCAGCGTGTACACGGTGGACGCCTCGAACGGCGACCTGCAGGAGACCTACCCTGCCCGCCATCGGCGACCCTGGAGCACCCAGGACCTGTCCGCGAACTACGGCACCCCGGCGGTGGCGGGTTAGTGAGGCCGGCTGGCGGACAGCCGGTGAACATCAGGGAATCAGCGCAGCGACGCCGGTCACCGCCTGACTAAAGTCCCGGACGATGCCCGAGATCCAGGGACACCGCGGGGCGCGCGCCCACAGACCAGAGAACACGCTGGCCGGCTTGGCGTACGCGCTGGCCATCGGCGTCGACGCCATCGAGTTCGACGTCACGCTGACCGCGGACGGCGGCCTGATCCTCGCCCATGACCTGGTCGTCAGCGCGCAGACCACTCTCGACGCCACGCCCGTCACCGAGGGCGATCCGGACTTTCCCTATGTGGGAAAGCGGTGGTCGGCGCTTTCCCACGCGCAGATCGCGACCCTGGATGCGGGTGACCGACGGCCGGTCGCGCCGTTCGAGGGGACCTTTCGCGCGGTGCCAGCCGCCGGCGTGCCCACGCTCGACGAGGTCGGCCGGCTCGTCACCGGTCTAGATGCGCATTCGGTCACGCTGGCCACCGAACTGAAGACCGACCCGCGGTGGCCGGATGCCGACGTGCGCCGCCTGACCGAAGCCGCGTTGGAGACGCTCGCGGCGCACCACTTGACGAGCCAGGCCAGGATCCTGGGTTTCGACTGGCGGGTGCTGCGGGCGGCCGAGGCTGCCGACCCGGCCGTGCCGCGCGTCGCTCTCGTCGACCCGGCCACCTGGGTGCCGGGTTCGGCCTGGCTGGCCGGCTTGGATCCGGCCGGCTACGGGTCGCAGGCGCGCGGCGCGATCGGGTGCGCGGCCGCGGCGCACGACATCGGGGCCGCCTGGCTCTCGCCGGCGGACGCCATGACCAGCGCGGACCTGGTGGCCGCCGCGCATCGGAAGGGCCTACGGACAGCGGTGTGGACCGTGAACGACCCGGTTCGGATGGCAGACCTGGTCGAGCTCGACGTCGACGGGATCGTCACCGATCGCCCCGACCTGCTCCGTCAGGTCCTCGCCAGCCACGGCGGCCAGCTTCCCCGGCCGGTGGCTCAGACGGTAGCCGCCTGACGTGCGGCTGCCTGTATGACATCCGCTTGCGGGTCAGGTGCGGGAGGATCTGGTCCTCACGCACGTACGTATTCGGGAGCCGTCCCAATGCCACTAAGCCTGTTCGCCGATCATGGTTCTGACCTGCATGTTCGCAGCTGATGGCGGACCAGGTCCGCTGCCAGGGTCAGGTGTATCTGCGCTGGTCAGAAGGGCACTGCAGGCCACGCCAGCCACGAAGATCAACTCAGGTTAGGCGGCCTCGGGCCTGGCGGTGGATCCGGTGCACGGGCAGGTGTCGTTTCACCCGGCCGCGATCCCTGACGTCTCATCCGCCCCGGCGGCCCCGCCGGGCTACCGCACGCGAGGTACTCGATGTGCCGTCGTACCCCGTAGAAGGGGTGCAACGGCACATCGAGTACCTTCTCACGCCGCGTTCGCGTCCCCAGCCCAGCATGATGTCCGCGGTGGAACCGGGCTCGGGCTGGCAATGCCCCTTGGCTTACTTGCCCGGCACCAGATAAAAGCAGGCGCCCGCACTTGAGTTCCTCGACGGCTGCCCGGCAAGTATCGATGCCCCAGTTTGCGGCGGTCCTGAACAGTACACCAAGACAGTTAACGATGCCATCAGAGCAGGTCACGGGGGGTCGATGGGTCTGCGGAGGACAGACGACAGACCCCCCGGACACGGGAGCATTCCGGGGGGTCTGCCTTTCATCCCGCTACGCCTGCTGGCCAAGCCGGCCAGCCCTAGCGAGGGCACAGCGGGGTTCTAGCTACGATCAACGATCGCAAGCTGCCAGCGTTGGCGGCAACCCCCGGTAGGGCACTTTGCGTTTGGCGGCGCTCTGCGGCCCTACCGGGGGTTGCCTATCATCCCGTCTGCCCCATACAGACGGGGGTCTATCGGCTCACGTTGGGGAAGTACCCGTGTCCGTGAACCCGGTAGACGATGCCCATGCCTGCTAGCTCCCGGTAGGCACGTGAAACCATCGCTTCGCTGATGTCCAGCTTGGCGGCTACCTCTGATCTGGCGGGAAGCCGGCCTTTCGGACCTGTTTCCCCGCTCTCGATCGCGTCTATCAGCAGGTAAGCAGCCTTAACCCAATAGCGCGGGTCGGCTCGGCCGTAGCCGATGGCCGGCGTCGGTTCCAGCCTAGCCGCCATTTATATTCATCCCCCTGTACCGCTGGTCTTCAGGGGCTCGGCCGCGAGGTACCGGCCGAGATTGCGTTCTTCGTGTGCGGGATTCTCGAACAAATGGCCGGCTATCATCTCGGCGCTGTCCGTGGCCATGCCGCAACTACAGATTTTGACGCGACGGGTAGCGATCTCAGAATCTACCGCCAGCATCGATGCCGCTAGCGGGATCTGAATCGGGGAATCTGGGCGGGATAGCGCGGCGCTTACGGCCAACTCGCGGCGAGCGTCTGACAGCTCCCTAGCGGACAGCTCCGAGACGTTATGAGTGCGCATGGGTGCCCCCGGTAGGCTCGCGCGCTGCGATCTCGGCCAGTACCTCGCCTAGCTGCTTTTCAAGCTCCTCGCGCGGCAGCATGTACCTAGGCAGCTCCGCTTCCCCTAGCGCGGCCTCCAGGCCCTCGCGGTACTTGGTCAGTACCCAATCGTCAAAGTCGGACAGCGGGCGAGGTGCGGCAGCGCCGCCGTCATCGCGGTCACCCATTGGACGCCAGCTTCGCGCGCTGTTCCTGCTCGGCGAGCACCTCGCCGAGCTTGGCGCGTAGGTCAGCCTGAACCGGGGCACCGGGAGCGATGCCCTTGATAGCGTGCTCCAGCTCCCGCCGGCGGTTGCGGAGTTCGTACGTTGTAAGCGCGTGCGTCGGGTGTTCGGGCTCTACGGGTGTCACGGGTTCGGCTGGCATCGGTGATGATCCTTCGGCAACGGGTGATCTCTGTGGTAGTCACGATGGCAGTACGACACAGCGTCGGAAAAGCCTTCGGAGCGTCACATCCCGGCGATGTAGAATCTAGCGACCACGTATAGAACCCGAGGTAGGCACATGGACACTGACCCGTATTCATCGCCACTCGCATACTTCAGAGCCGAGCTAAAACGCTTGCGCGACGCTCCGGCATGACGCAAGGCGAGGTTGCCGAGCGGACCAACTACGCGCTTTCGACTGTCTCGGCGTATGAAACGGGGAGGCTGATTCCGTCGGCCGACTTTGCTGCACGGGCGGACGAGGCATTCGGCACCGATGATACCGATAAGGAAACAGGCGAAAAGAACGGCGATCTTGTCCGGCTTCAAAAACTGGTAGAACGGGTGTCGGTACGGTCATGGTTCAGGGATAGGGTCGACGTAGAGCGGAAAGCTACGGAGATACGAGAATACGAGTCTTACCAGATACCGGGATTGCTCCAGACAGAGGATTATGCTCGCGCGGTTATGAGTGTTGTCCGTCCAAAGCGGTCACCTGACGAGATTGAACGCGCCGTTGCGCTCCGCATGACAAGGCAGGAAATCCTAGAGCCGAATGACGAACTACCTATCGACCAAGAGCAGACCCCGCGATACTGGGCAATACTAGATGAATCGGCTCTGCACCGTGTTGTGGGCGGTACGGAAGTTATGCAAGCGCAACGCGAGCACCTGGTAGACATGGCCACGCGCCCCTATGTCACTATCCAAGTCATTACCAATGAGAATGGCCCAACAAGCGCGTATGGACGCGCGTTTACTATTCTGGTGTCACATAACAACTCTTCGGTTGTCTACCTCGAAGATCCGAACAGTGCACACTATGTCCGCGATCGAGATGACGTAAATAGGTACGGCCTGATCTTCGATCACTTGCGCGCAAGCGCGCTAAACGGCACACAAACACTCCGACTGCTAAAAGGTGAGGACGCATGAACTGGCGTAAGTCCAGCTATTCAGGTCAGCCCGACGGCAACTGCATCGAAGTGGCCGACGACGATAGCCGCGTAGTGGTGCGCGATTCAAAAAACTGTACCGGCCCAACGCTCCGGTTCTCGGCCGACGTCTGGAAGGCATTTGCCGACCAGGTGAAGGGTGAGCGCCCGTTAGCTGACCTTCGGCCGATCCTGTAGGGGGCACTCTCGTCTGAGAGTGCCCCCTTTGGCTTGCGTA
>JBEKKH010000402.1:0-7455 GCA_050010815.1 Streptosporangiaceae bacterium
CCGCGACGACAGGGCCCGCGACGACAGGGCCCGCGACGACAGGGCGCGGGACGACAGGGCGCGGGACGACAGGGCCCGCGATGAGCGATCCCGTGATGAGCGGGCCCGCGAGGACAGGACGGCGCCACCCGCGGTCAACGGCGAGGCGCCACCCGCGGCCCGGCCGGACCTAACCGCCCGCCCGGATCTTCCCGCTCGGCCGGACCTAACCGCCCGGCCTGATATCTATGCCACTCCCGTAACGACCGCCCGCGGCCGACCGGAACGACAGGACCGACCGGAACGACAGGACCGGCCGGAACGACAGGACCGGCCCGAGACGGTGTCGCAGAGCCCGGCCGCACGCGTGCGCACCGCCGAAGAGGTACCCGGCTACGGCCAGGGATCGCCAGGTACCCCCGAGGCGGTAACCGGCGGGACCGGACCCGAGCCCATCCAGTCGCCGCCGGGGCAGCTACGGCGCTTGCCCTCCTCGCGCGTTCAGCCGAGCCAGCCGTCCATGGGGCCGATGGGGGGCCAGGGCTCTTCGGGTCTGGGCTCTTCGGGTCAGGGCCCTCAGGGTCAGGGCCCTCAGGGTCAGGGCCCTGCGCCGATGCCGTCGGGTCAGCACGGCGTGCCAGGTCAGGGATCAACCCGGAGCGCTCCCTACAGTGGCCCGCAGCCGGTCATGGCCCCGGGAACGCCGAATTACCCGCCCGCGGGCGGGGTGTCGCTCTCCGAAGCCGTCCAGGCCGCGCACGAGGAGGGCCAGGAATTCGGCGCGTCGGTGGCCAGGGACGCGCCTGCTCTCTGGCTCGAGGCGGTGCTGGCCCGCAAGCCGCGCATGCCGTCCGACCTCGAGGCGCGTCTGCTGCAGGGTTCGGCGCTGCCGATCGACTTTCTCTTGCACGATGAGGTCCGCCATGCGCTGCGGCGGGGTTTCTGGGATGCGCTCGAGCGCACTCGCCGGTAAATAGGGAGAAGACGTCCGGATTGTCCACGCCGACGGTGGGTAGGTTTTCAAACGTGGTTGTGCTGTCCGGTGAGCTGTTCGACGCCATCGAGGTGAACGCGGCGCGTACCGGCAATCACAAGCGGGCCGCGGTGCGGATGAGCCGCCTGGCCACGCAGGCCAGCCCGAGCAGCATGTCACGGGCCGAAGCGCACATGCGCGCGGGCGAGCAGTGGATGCTCGCGGACGACCCAGAGGCGGCGGCCGAAGAGTTCCGCATCGCGATCGCGGACGCCGGCCCGACCTTTGATGACCCGCGGGTCCCGCTGGCCCGGGCGATGTTCGCGCTCGGCCGCGGCGCCGAGGCCGACGCGCTGCTCCGCGAGCTGAAGGAATCCGAGGGCAGGTCGCCGGCTCGTACCTGCGACGAGGTGGCCGAGCTGCTCACCGAGCAAGGCGACCTGGAAGGCGCGCTTGACTGGGCCACCGCGGGCGTCGACGCCTGCCTGAGCAGCGAGGACCGCGCCGAGCTACAGCTGCTGCTGCGCTTGCGGTACCGGCTCCGGGTCGACCTCGGCTTGCCGGAAGACGACTACGACAAGCTGCTCGACGACAGCCGCCGGAGCGGCCCGGCCGACCCGGCGACCCCCGCGGCCGGGGCCTGAAGAAGACCTCGGCCGCGAGGACTCACCTGGTGTTAGGCGGCGGCTCGCTCGCCGCGCAGGACCGTCAGTGCGTCCCTGTTCTGGTCCGCGTCGACCAGTACCTCGTCGCCGTCGAGTATCTCTCCCGCCAGCAGGGCGCGGGCGAGCTGGTCGCCGATGGCCGAGGCGATGAGGCGGCGCAGCGGCCGGGCGCCGTACACCGGGTCGAACCCGGTCAGGGCCAGCCATTCCTTCGCCGCCGGGGTCACCGTCAGCGTCAGCCGCCGGCCGGCCAGCCGGGTCGCCAGCCGTTCGACCTGCAGGTCGACGATCTGGGTGAGTTCACTGGTCGACAAGGCGTCGAATACGATCACGTCGTCGAGCCGGTTCAGGAACTCTGGCTTGAACGCGCCCCGGACCGCGGCCATCACCGCCTCCCGCTTGGCGCTCTCGTCGCCGAAGGCAGGGTCGGCGATGAACGCCGAGCCGAGGTTCGAGGTCAGCACCAAGATGGTGTTCCTGAAGTCGACCGTGCGGCCCTGCCCGTCGGTGAGGCGTCCGTCGTCGAGCACCTGGAGCAGCACGTCGAAGACCTCGGGGTGCGCCTTCTCCACCTCGTCGAGCAGCACCACGGTGTAGGGCCTGCGCCGCACCGACTCGGTGAGCTGGCCGCCTTCCTCGTAACCCACGTAGCCGGGCGGGGCCCCGATGAGCCGGGCGACCGAGTGCTTCTCGGCGTACTCGCTCATGTCGATACGGATCATCGCCCGCTCGTCGTCGAACAGGAACTCGGCGAGGGCCTTGGCCAGCTCCGTCTTGCCCACCCCGGTCGGCCCGAGGAACAGGAACGAGCCGGTCGGCCGGTCGGGGTCGGACACTCCGGCCCGGGCCCGCCGGACCGCGTCCGAGACGGCCTGCACGGCTCGCGTCTGGCCGATCACCCGCCGCCCGAGCTCGGATTCCATCCGGAGCAGCTTGGCGGTTTCTCCCTCGAGCAGCCGCCCGGCCGGGATGCCGGTCCACGAGGACACCACGTCCGCGACGTCGTCCGGCCCGACCTCCTCCTTCACCATGGGCGCCGTAGCCGAGCTTCCGTCCGCCCCGGATCCCTCCGATGATGACGCCGAACGAGCCGTGGTGCTTGCCGCCTCCAACTGCTCCTTGACCGCGGGGATCTCCCCGTACAGCAGCCGGGAGGCCGCTTCGTAGTCACCGTCACGCTGGGCGCGCTCGGCCTGGCCCTGCAGGTCGTCGAGCCGCTTCTTCAGCTCACCGACCTTGTTCAGGCCGGACTTCTCCTGCTCCCAGCGCGCGACCAGCGCGTCCAGCTGCTCCTGCCGGTCGGCCATGGTGGCGCGCAGCCGCTCGAGCCGGTCCTTGCTGGCCGCGTCTTCCTGGTTGGCCAGCGCCAGCTCCTCCATCTTGAGCCGGTCCACGGCCCGCCGCAGCTCGTCGATCTCGACCGGCTGGGAGTCGATCTCCATCCGGAGCCGGGAGGCGGCCTCGTCGACCAGGTCGATGGCCTTGTCCGGCAGGAAGCGCGCGGTGATGTACCTGTCGGACAGCGCGGCCGCGGCCACCAGCGCCGCGTCGGAGATCTGCACCTGGTGGTGGGCCTCGTAGCGGCCCTTCAGCCCGCGCAGGATCGCGATCGTGTCCTCGACCGAGGGCTCGCCCACGAGCACCTGCTGGAACCGGCGCTCAAGCGCGGGGTCCTTCTCGATGTGCTCGCGGTACTCGTCCAGGGTGGTCGCGCCGACCATGCGCAGCTCGCCGCGGGCCAGCATCGGCTTGAGCATGTTGCCCGCGTCCATCGCGCCCTCGGCCGCGCCCGCGCCGACGACCGTGTGCAGCTCGTCGATGAACGTGATCACCTGGCCGTCGCTGCTCTTGATCTCGTTCAGCACGGCCTTGAGCCGTTCCTCGAACTCGCCCCGGTACTTGGCCCCGGCCACCATGGCGCCCAGGTCGAGCGCGATCAGCCGCTTGTCCCGCAGCGACGTGGGCACGTCGCCGGCCACGATCCGCTGAGCCAGGCCCTCGACGACCGCGGTCTTGCCGACGCCCGGTTCACCGATCAGCACGGGGTTGTTCTTGGTCCGCCGGGAGAGCACCTGGATGACCCGCCTGATTTCGGCGTCCCGGCCGATCACCGGGTCCAGGCCGCCGTCCCTGGCCTGCTTGGTCAGGTCGACGCCGTACTTCTCCAGCGCCTTGTAGGTGTCCTCCGGGTCCTCGCTGGTCACACGCGCGCTGCCGCGGATCTGACTGAACGCCTCGACCAGCGCGTCCGGGGTGGCGCCGTTGGCGGTCAGCACGGACTTGGCGTCGCCGCCGTCGGCGGCCAATCCGACCAGCAGGTGCTCGGTGGAGATGTACTGGTCATCGAGTTGCTTGGCCCGGCTGGCCGCGGTAGAGATCACGGTGAGCAGCGGCCGGGACATTTCCGGCGCGCTCAGCGTGGCCCCGCGGGCGCGCGGCAGGCGGGCCAGTCGTTCTTCGGCCTGCTTGGCGATCAGCGCCGGGTCGGCTCCGACCGCCCGCAGCAGCGGACCGGTAGTACCGTCGGCTTGGTCAAGCAGAGCCAGCAGCAGGTGCAGCGATTCGACCTGCGGGCTGCCGTCCGCGGCGGCGCGCCGCACCGCGGCGGACAGCGCCTCCTGGCTCTTGCGGGTTAGCTTGTCGTCCATCACTTATCTCCTGCGGGCTGGCCGGTCTGGCCGGCCGGCCCAGTCATCGGTTCCCATACCGCGACCCGGGCGCTACGCACCGGGATCAGCCCGGTCTGCCCTGATCTGGTGTCACTGCCGCTACCGCTGCGGCGCAGCTCGGCCAGCCGCGCCGCCACGGCGCGGGTGGATTCGAGCTCGACGCGCAACTGCGCGATCTCGGCGTGCATCTCGGCGATGAGCCTGCGCGCCTGATCGAGTTCCCTGTGCTGATCGAGGATCAGCTTGATGCCGGAGAGGTTGACCCCCTCCTCCTGGGAGAGCCGCTGGATCTCACGCAGCGCCAGGATGTCCCGCATCGAATAGCGCCGGCCCCGGCCCGAGCTGCGGCCTGGCGAAACCAGGCCGAGCCGGTCGTAGGCGCGAAGCGTCTGCGGGTGCATGCCGGAGAGCTGGGCCGCCACGGAGATGACGTAGACGGGCAGGTCGTCCGAATGCTCGTAAGGGCCGCTCATGTCATCTCCTCCTCTCAGGCCTCTTTGGCCCGCTCAAGCAGTTCCTCTCGCGGGTCCGCCCCGGCCGTGGCCTCGCGCAGGTTCTCCAGCGCGTCGCGGGCCTTGCCGTTCAGATTCTGCGGCACCATCACGTCGACGGTGACGAGCATGCCGCCGGTCGTCCCGTCCTTGCGGCGCACGCCCTTGCCCGCGACCCGGAAGGTCCGCCCGTTCGGGGTGCCCGGCGGGATTCGCACGGTGACCGGGGCGCCGCGGTGCGAGGGCACCTTGACCTCCGCGCCCAGCGCCAGTTCGGCGAACGTGACCGGCACGGTCACCGTGAGGTTGGCGCCCGACCGGCCGAACACCGGGTGCGGCTTCACGTGCACCCGGACGTACAGGTCGCCGGCCGGGCCGCCACGCTCGCCGGGAGCGCCCTTACCAGCGATCTTGATCCGCTGGCCGTCGGCCACGCCGGCCGGGATGCGGGTCTGGATGGTGCGCGAGCTCATCGCGTGGCCACTCCCCGAGCAGGTCGGGCAGGGATCGTCCACCACCATGCCGCGTCCACGGCACTCGTGGCACGGCTCGGTGATCCCGAACGAACCCTGGTTCCTGCTCTCCTGACCGGTTCCGTGGCAGGACGGGCACATCCGGGGCACCGTGCCCGCCTTGGCGCCGGTTCCGTGGCAGGTCGGGCACGGGCCCTCGCCGGTGAGCCGCAGCGCGACGGTGGTACCGTCGATCGCGTCGCTGAAGCTCAGCGTGGTCTCGGTCTCGACGTCGGAGCCGCGCCGTGGCCGGTTGGCCGCGGTGGTGCGGGTACCGCCGCCGCCGCCGAAGACTCCGCCGAACAAGTCGCCGAGACGGCCGCCGGCGTCGCCGGCGCCACTGAAGATGTCGCCCAGGTCGAAGCCGCCGAAACCGCCCTGTCCTGGCCGCTGCCCGGTGGGCACCCGGAAGCCGCCGCCGAACATCGAACGCGCCTCGTCGTACTCCTTGCGCCGCTTCTCGTCGGACAGCACCGAGTAAGCCTCGGAGATCTCCTTGAAGCGCTCCTCGGCTGACGCGTCGCCCTTGTTCGCGTCCGGGTGATACTTGCGGGCCAGCTTGCGGTAGGCCGTCTTGATCTCGGCAGGCTTGGCGGTCTTGGTGACCCCCAGCGCCTTGTAGTAGTCCTTCTCGAGATAGTCCTTAGTGCTCATCTTTTCCTACCGCTCGCTCTGCTATCCCCGCTCGCCGCCGGAGCGCCTTGAGGTGCTGCCTTCCCTCGTCGCTCGTTCCTCGCTCCTCAGTCCAGGCAGCACCGCGCTCCTTTGGCTCGCGGGGGGGCCGGCCCCGGGTGGCGCGTCCCTTCGGCTCGCTCACAGATGCTTAGTTGTCTTGTTCTTCCTCGGCTTCGGTCCAGTCGGGCTCGTTGCTGGTGCCGTCGGGGCCGGTCGCGGGTTCTGCTACGGCGACCCGGGCGGGGCGCAGGATCCTGTCTCCGACCTGGTAGCCGGGCTGCAGGATTTCGACGCAGGTGTCCTCGGCGACGTCGGATGAATAGGAATGGGTCAGGGCCTCGTGAATCTTCGGGTCGAACGGGTCGCCCTTTTCCCCGTAGGTGACCAGGCCGAGCCGGCTGGTGGCCGCGTGCAGGGAGTCGGCGACCGATTTGAAACCGCCGGACAGCTCGCCGTGCTCCCGGGCCTGGTCGATGGCGTCGAGCACGGGCAGCAGCCCGGCCAGCGTGCCGGCCACCGCCTGCTCGCGCACGGCCGCCCGGTCTCGGTCGACCCGCTTGCGGTAGTTGGCGTACTCGGCCTGCAGTCGCTGCAGGTCAGCGGTTCGCTCCGCGAGCTGAACCTCGGCATCTACGGCCTGCTTGCCGTCCGCTGCCGGGGTTTGCTGCTGGCCGCCGGGGTTTCCGGGTTCGGCCTCCTGTGTAACCACCTGTGAAACCTCTTCGGGATACTGCTGCGTTTGGAGAACGTCAGTGTCTTCTTGTGATCCGGTGGACCTGGCGGATCCGGTCGGCTCGGCGGCCTCCGCGGTGTCGTCCCCGGGAACTCCGGGGGCCGGCCGGCCGGCACCAGAGGTGCCGGCCGGCTTTGACGCCACGTGCTTACCTCGAACCTGACCGGTTACCGGGTCGATGCGCCGGTGGTCATGAATGACCGGACCGGAGCCCGTTTCCTCGGCTGCTGGCATCAGGCCGCTCCGGGCTCGCTACTGTCGCCCTCGTCGACGATCTCGGCTTCGACGACCTCGTCGTCAGCCTGCGTGGCCTCACCCTCAGCCGAACCCGGCTGCGCGCTGGCCTGGGCCGCCTGGGCCTGGGCGTAGATAGCCGTGCCCATCTTCTGGCTGACCGTCGCGGCCTTCTCGCTGGCCGTCTTGATGGCGTCGGTGTCGTTGCTCTCCAGCGCCTTCTTCACCTCGGCCAGGGCCTCGCGAACCTCGGACTTGATGTCGTCAGGCACCTTGTCCTCGTTCTCGCCGAGGAACTTCTCCGTGCTGTAGACCAGCGTGTCGGCCTGGTTGCGCACCTCGGCCTCCTCGCGGCGCTTGCGGTCCTCCTCGGCGTACTCTTCCGCGTCCCTGACCATCTTCTCGATGTCGTCCTTGGGCAGCGCGGACCCGCCGGTGATCTGCACCGACTGCTGCTTGCCCGTGCCCAGGTCCTTGGCGGACACGTTCACGATGCCGTTGGCGTCGATGTCGAAGGTGACCTC
>JBEKKH010000403.1:0-7441 GCA_050010815.1 Streptosporangiaceae bacterium
GCTGACCGCTCCGCGCGAGCGGCCCAGTTCACGTCGTTGTCGACCATGACTGGCCCGGAGACCAGCCCGTCGAGGGCATCGGCGGGTGACAGCTCACCGACCAGGAAGGGAGCGTCGGGCAGCTGCACGAGTCGGCCGGTAGCCCGGTCGACCGGGTCGGCCGCGCTGACCACGGCCAGCCGGACCGGCCCGCGAGCCTCCGCCGAGACCCGCCGGCACGCTGCCCGCACCGATGCGGTCACGCTGGCTGGCCGAGCCGGCCGGCGGACCGGCTCGGCCGCCTGCGCCGCGACCTCGCCGTGGGCATCCACGAGCTCGGCGGTGATGCCTGCCGGGGCGATGCTCACGGCCAGGGCGGAGCCGATGCTGTCAGCCAGCGCATAGTAGGAGCCAGCCCGGCCCCGGCCCGTGCTCCTGGCTCCGGTATCGACGACGATTCCCGCTGCGTCCAGACGGCGTACGCTCTCGCCGACCGTCGGCTTGGAGATCCCGGTCCGCGTCGCCAGCTCCGCCCGGGTCAGGCGTGTCTCGTTCATCAGCGCCCGCAGCACGTGCTCGTCGCTGAGCTCCCGCAAGAGCTCCAGCGAAGGCTTGACGGTAGTCACGGCAGCTAGTTTAGACAGGACTCTTGCCCAAATACGAGCCAGCGCGTAATGTCGTCTTGGTAAGGAGTCCTTCCAAATGAGCTGAGATGACGATCGTCACGCCTGCGCGCACTGACCGGCCGGCCCTGCCGCACTGGGAGGCCACGCCCGATGACCTACCGGGCGCCATCCGGCAGGTCAAGGCGGCGCTACGGGCCCGCATCACGGCCACCGGCCGGTCCGTCGAGGACGTGTTCGCCGTCATCGAGAAGCGCGTCCGCGCGCGAGTCGAGCAGATCGCCGCCGAGAAAGCCCGTGGCGAAACCGTATGGCCTGTCATCGACTACACCGACATCGCCGCCGGCACGGTGACAGCGGATCAGCTCGCCAGGCTTCGGCAGCGCGGCTGCCTCATAGTCCGCGGTCACTTCGACCGCGACCAGGCACTCGGCTGGGACCGCGACATCGTCAGCTACGTCGAATCCAACCAGTTCTTCGAGACCTACCGGGGCCCGGGCGACGACTTTTTCGGCAGCGTCGGCTCCAGACCCGAGATCTACCCCATCTACTGGTCGCCCGCCCAGATGCAAGCCCGGCAGAGCGACCGCATGGCCCGGGTCCAGGCATTCCTCAACGCCCAGTGGACAAGCCGGTCCGACGGCGTGCAGTGGTTCGACCCGTACCGCGACTCGCTGTATCCGGACCGGATCCGCCGCCGCCCCGAAGGGGCCGGCTCGGCGGGCCTGGGCTCCCACCTGGACCCCGGCACCCTGGACCTGTGGATGACGCAGGCGTACCAGCGGGCATTCCGTCACCTGTTCGACGGCACGGTCGAGGCCTACGACCCGTGGGACGCCGCCTACCGCACGGCCGGGCCCCAGTACTCAGGAACGACGATGTGCTCGGCCTTCCGCACCTTCCAAGGCTGGACCGCGCTATCCGATATGGCCCACGACCAGGGTGTGCTCCACACCGTACCGATCCCCGAGGCCATGGGCTACCTCATGCTGCGGCCGCTTCTCTCCGACGTCCCCGACGATGACATGTGCGGCGTGGCCACGAACAAGGTGTTCCCCGTCAGTGACACCTGGCACCCGCTGGTCTTGGAGGCGCTCACCGGTATCCCCGACGTCCGCGCCGGGGACTCGGCTTGGTGGCACTGTGACATAATCCACAGCGTCGCGCCGGTCCAGAACCAGAAGGGCTGGGGCAACGTTATGTACATCCCGGCCGCTCCCTGGTGTCCGCGCAACGAGCGCTACGCCGCTGCCGTCCGGGAAGCGTTTATCGCCGGCGCCAGTCCGAGCGACTTCCCCGCCGAAAATTACGAATGTGACTGGCCCAACCGCTTCCAGCCCGGCGACCTTAATCAGACCGGCCGACGCGGCCTCGACCTCGAAGGCCGGACTTTCCGGCTCGGTCATTTATCCCGGTGTGACCGGGTTCTGCAGATCGACCTAAGGGCAGGCCTCATGCCCCGGCGTCGCGAAGCCACCGCGCTGCCAGCGCTCGCACGTCGTCGAGCCCGTCGGTGTCGCCCTGGGCGTTCCGTACCCGTTCCTCCTGGTCCAGGTGGCGCTTCCGGTCGCGTTTGTGCATCTTGGCCAGATAGATCTCCACCTCCTTGTCCACCGTGGTGGTCTCCTCGCGAAACCGGAGGTCGGTCGCGTGGACACGCTCGTCGCTCGCTCTTTGCTCGGCGATCAGCTCGTCGTAGGTCGAGGACTCGCTCATCAGCTTCGCCAGCACGGGCAGGCAGTCCAGCGCCATCATGACCAGGACGAGCAGCCAGTGGCCGAAGAAGACGAACGAGCTCTGACTGGACAGCAGCTCGAGCGCGTTCCATTCTTCGATGATCCCGATCTGCTTGGATTGGTCCTTCTGCCTAGTGGCGACGGCGACGGTGATCGCCGCGTGCAACTGGCTGGCATACGTCTGCTGGGCGACGCCGGCCTGCTGGATCATCCCGCCGATCGACGTCTGCAGCGTGCCCAGCTCCGACTCCTTGGTGCCCAGGCCGCTTTGCTGGGCGTAGGCGTTGGCAGCCGCCCAGTCGGCCTTGCAGCGCGGGCCGTCGCCGGCCGTCCCGGTCATGCTCGCGCCCGCCGTGCCGGCGCACTCGCCCTGGGCGATGGACGTCAGCTTCTGCTCCTGCGCCTGCTCGGCGCCGATCACGCTATCGAGCTGCGCCTGCTGCTGCTTGGCGGTGGCGAGCTTCTGCTGGATGCCGTACGGCGGATTGGCCACGCTCAGGTGATAGCCCGCGCAGGCCGCCGAGCTGACCCATGTCCCGGACACCGGATTGCAGGTTTGCAGCTGGCTCTGGTACTGGTCGAGTTCCTTGGTGCGGGTGGTCTGGGCCGTGCTGTCCAGCGTGTTCTGGAAGATGCGCAGCGTCAGCGGCTCGGCGATGGTGAAGGCCAGCAGGATCGCGAGTACCAGGCGCGGAACGAGGATGAACACGCGGTTTAGGCCGCGGACGCCGTGCGTGCTTGTGATGAGCCAGCGGTCGACGCTGAAGATGAACCAGCCCCATACCAGCGCGAGCGGCACCAAGGCGAGGGCGGGTGCCGAGACAACCTTGCCGAGGGCTGTGAACATGGCGAAGGCCGCCAGGCAGCCGGTGTTCAGCACGATGATGCCGAGCCCGGTGTACTTGGCTCGCTCGGCCGGCGACCAGTCCATAAGGTCTTCTTTGATCCCGGCGCACGCGCGGAACCAGCGCCCAGGACCGCGATCAGGCAGGACCGGCCGATACGTTCCTGGCGGCACGCTGCTCGGCACGCTCTTCATCGGCATGGTCCCGCTCGCCTGGCTGAGCGGCATCTCCCCGTCCAGGTTAGTGGTCACGGTCGGCCTCCGGACCGGGTGCCTCAGGCGCCCGGCCGTCGGTCAGTTCGGGTCTGTCCCCGGCCGTCAGCCGGGCGCCGGGGTGATCGCCGTGGATCCGCCTGATCAGGTCTTCGATGTCTGCGTTGTGGGTGTCGAGGTGACCATTGGCGGCGTACATTTTCAGCAGCTCGATATTGGCGTTGACCTGGGCGCGCCGGGCTTCCTGCTCGTCTTGCCGGTTAGCCTCGATCTGCGCGCGCTTCCACTCCAGTTTTGCCTTTCGTTCCTCGTGGGCCTGAAACCGGTCCTCGTACTCCCACTGGTCGTGGCGGTCCTCGATCTCGTGCCGCCGCGTCATGGCGGCTATCTTGTCCATCCGGTCCCGGTGCAGGCGAGACTCCTCCCGCTGCTGGATCTGGTCCGCGTACTCGGGGCTGGCCATCCCGCCGTCGGCGTAGGCCAGGTTGAGGGCGGCCTCGGGGTCGTGGCCGATAGCCCCCATCCGGTCGGCCTTCTTCAGGAGGTTCTCTTGCCTTCTGCTGTCGAGCCGAGCCTCATGGTCCTCTATCTCCAGCTCGATCTGATGCTCGTTGGTCAGCTTCCCGATGTCGGCGAGCACCGCCGGGGTCTCGATCTGGACCGTGGCGGAGGTGACCTCCATGCCGGGGATCTTCGGCGGTCGGAGCGTCAGGTAGGCCTTGACCTCCGTGGACATCTTGGTGCGGACCTTGTTGATCTTCTTGATCGGATACTCGAGCCCCAGGTTGAACAGGTCCTGATAGCCCCGGAGGTAGGCGAGCAGTGCATCCACCGCGTTGCCCTGCCCGTCCCGCACGACGACGATGGGATCAACCACCGAGCAGATAAAGGTCACCTTGACCGTGAACTCCAGGCCATCCTCGGAGTCGATCACGAACGAGACCTCGACCTCGGTGTCGGGCCGGATGCTCACCACGCTCACGCTGGAGGCGCGCACCACGGTGTCGTGATGGACCTTCAGCTCGCGCCGGTCGATGATGTACCGGCCGCCCACCCGCCAGACGAGCACCTCGTGCGGCTTGATCTTCGGGATGTCGTCGTGCTCGCGGCGCTTGCCCAGTCCCAGCGGTCCCCGCCGGACCGGGTCGTCCAGCTCGTACTGGACCACGATCGGATACGAGGGCGCCGGTCCACGGCTGGCGGCGGGCGGGTTCGGGGGCGCCGGCCTGGAGTTCGGGGCGCCGGAATGTGACAGCGGCCGTTCGCCGTCCGGGGTGCCACCTCTGGACGGCGCCTTCCGGCCGTTCATGGCGCGATAATCAGGCCGAACGTCTTCGGTTGAATCGAACCAGGTGAAGTCGGTGCTCATGGTGCCGTTCTCTCTGTGGGTTCCAGATGCTTCAAGGCATCAAGCAAGGCCTGGACGGTGGCCGCCGTGTCGGTCGCTGGCCGCTTGGAACGAGCCAGGATATTGATGAAGTCCCTGTTCAGCGGCTGATGCTCGGCTGGGGGCAAGGCATCGGTCAACGCGTCGCCCAGGGCGCGCGCGGCCGCTTGCGGGTCGTCGCTGACGTTCTCGAAACCGCGGACCGCCTCAAGCAGCGCCACCAGGGCGCGGCTGCGATGCGGCCGGTAGCGCAGGACCGTCGCCCACAGTCCGGCCACCAGGTCCAGGTGCTCCGGCCGTTCGTTCAGCAGCGAGGTGACCGACGGCTGTTTCGTCCTCGGGTCGCGGGCGGCGAGCACCTCGACGATGCAGAGCAGGGCCCGCTCCCGGTTCTTGCGGTCGTCCCGCCAGCTCACGGTGGGCTGGCCGGGACGGCCGCCGTCCTCGCCGTTGCGGTTGCTGGCCCGGTCTAGCCGCTCGCGGAGCAACTCGAGGACCCGGTACGCCTCCTGTCCCTCCGGCTGGCCGGCCAGGGTCGCGAACAGGGTGGCCAGCGCGATGACCGCCTTGGTGGGGATGTCCTTCCACTGCCCGATGAGGTGCCACAGCCGGGAGGCCGCCTCGGCGGGGTAGACCGCGCCGAGCTCGCCGCTCAGCGCGGCGGCCGCGGTCCACTGGCGCGCCGGATCCCCGCTGTTCACCCAGCTGGTCGTGATGCGCAGCGCGATGGGGGCCAGCGTGTCGTCCCTGGACATCAGCCACAGCACGTACACGGCCGTACACTGGCCCGGCCACCCCTGCTCCCCGGCGGCCCAGGAGTGCAGGTAGGAGTCCTCGACCTCCTCCAGGGCCGAGAAGGCCAGCACCGTCAGGCCGAGCGCCACCGACACTTGCACATCGTGGATGGCGGTGTCGCCGATCAGCTCAGTCAGCCAGCTGCGTACCGCTATCCAGAACGACATGTCGTACTCGGCCCACAGCTCCTGGAGCGTGTGCCGGTGGGACAGGTACTGGTACGTCCCGTCCCGGCCGCGGAAGTAGACGCGGCCGTCCTTGCGCTCGAGGAGCTCGTTGGGCTGGCTCCGGGTGCGCAAGGCGCTCAGCCCCCGGGTTCGCGGGGTGGACCGGGCCCGGTCGCCGTCGTCGGTGTCACCCTTGTCTTCCTCGGGCTCCGCGGCCAGGCCCAGGTCGTGCAGCGTGCTTCCGAGCCGGCCGAGCATTGCCTCGAAGAGGCGCTGACTCTGCCCGGTGGCGAAGCAGAGCGCGACGACCTGCTGGATCTCGTCGTCCTTACGTCCCTCCACCGATAGCCACTCGCGCACGTGCCGTCCGGGGTCGTGGGACATCTCCGCCAGGATCTTCGCCGGGTCCTCGCCCTTCGCCAGCCGCTGCGCGCGGACCGCGAGGTCTGTTACCCCGTACGTGTCAGGCACCCTCTCGGCGATCTCCGCGATCCGCCCGGCCATGCTCTCGTCCGGCACGTAAGCGGCAAGCACTTCCGTCACCGACGGCGGCTGCCAGGCGAAACGCTCGACCGCCTGCCCGCACTGGCCGTCTCCCGCCGTGATCACGAGGTAGGCCTTGGCGTCGTTGACGTGATCTCGGAACACCCGCCAGCCGAAGTCGCTCGGGTGGTGGGCGCGCGGGGCTAGCTGCCAGTCCTCGAGGAGGTACCCGTGGCCGGCCTCGAAGTCGTGCTTGGACAGCTCTTCCAGGCTGAGCGCGGGCGAGACGACTTCGAGCGGCGCGGCCCCGGCGTTCAGCAGCAGGTGAACCGCGCTCGTCCGCTTGCCCAGGCCGCTCGCGCCGCCGAGGAAGACGACCCGGTCCCGGTCCAGTGCCTCGGCGGCCGCGCGGAACAGCGGCGGCTCGGCGAAGTGCGCGCACAGCGCGCTTATCTCCTCCGCGGTGAGCCTGCCGGTGCGCGCCCGGCGATCGCTGTCCTCCCGGGCCGGTCCGCCGGACGGGCCGAGCGTGGCATGCGTCCCGTTCAGCGTGCCGTTGAAGTAGTAGTTGAAGTTGGTGGCAAAACCGCTGCCGAGCGAGGTTAGGTCTGCCTTGGCGTCGCGCTCGGTGTTCTGGCCACCGTCCGGCCCAGCCCTGCGGGCGCCCCCGTCCTTGTCCGCAGCTGCTTCCCCGGGTTCCGGAGCCTTTTCCCGCCCTTCCGGATCAGGTGTGGGCGGCTTCTCTTCGTCGTCGCTCATCGTGAACCGCCGTAGTGGTAGTCCGGCCCGAAGTGCCCGTACCTTGAGTGCACCGTCCCGTTGAACACGTAGCTCAACCCGGCCGGGGCGGGTTCGGCCCGTTGGCCGGCCGCCTGATCACGTGGCGCTGGTCCGTCGGCATCCGCCGGCGGCTCGTCAGGCTCCTCGCGTTCGCGGTCCGGCCCGTCGGGTGAGCCCCGGCGCCGGGCCCGGGCGCCGGCCTCGCCGCCCGGGAAGGCAATGGCTTCGGGCCTGCGCAGACCGCCGTCCTCGGCCAGAATGCGCTGGTAGAGCTCGTTCAGGGCCGGCCCGGGCTTGGTGCCGTTCGTCTGGCGCAGCTGCGCAGCGAACTCGCGCTTGACCTCCAGGGCCCGCGACGGCTGCCCGGCCCGGTAGAGGGCGTGCATATACAGCCAGGCCACCAGTTCGTCCTCGGGACGCTCCCTGAGCAGGGT
>JBEKKH010000404.1:0-7436 GCA_050010815.1 Streptosporangiaceae bacterium
GTCGGCCTGGCGCCCAACCACAACTTCTGCGTCGAGCAGGCGAGGGGCGAATTGTTCAAGTGGGCCGCGGGTGACGACCTTTACCACCGCGATCTGCTGCTGCGCTGCGTTGCGGTGCTTGACGAGCGTCCTGAGGTGGTCCTGGTCCACTCCTACACGGCGATGATCGACGAGGACAGCAAGATGTACCAGGCGAACGACTACCCGCTGGGCACGTCGGCGCCGCGTCCGTCGGACCGGTTCGGCAGCATGCTGCACGACAACGGGGGCGACGACGACGGCGGCGTGATACGTACCGCGGTCCTGCGGCGGATCGCGCCGAAAAACAGCTACCACCACGCCGACCGGACCACCATCACCGAACTCGCCCTGCACGGCCCGTTCTACCAGGTGCCCGAGTGGATGTACTTCCGCCGCGACCACCCTGACCGCGCGGAACGCGCGCACGCCGGCGCCCGGGCGCGCTGCGCCAACATGGACCCCCGGCGCGCGAACCCGTGGCTCCACCCGCTGCCGCGCCTGCTGGCCGAGTACCTCTGGGCCTACGTCAGGATGATCCAGCAGGCACCCCTGGCGCCGGCCGAGCGCCGTGCCTGCTACCGGCATCTCGCCAGCTGGATGGCCAAGCGGTCCAAGCCGCATCACCTGGTGGCCTTCGAGCCGCCGGTCGCGGAGTCCCAGCCGAGCATCGACGTCGATGCGGTCGTCCCGGGGCGCGAGGCCCGGCTGCCATGAACGCCCCGCTGCCATGAACGCCCGGCTGCCATGAGCGCCCGCCGGCCGCGGATCGGCCTGTTCGGCCTCCTCGGCTCGGGGAACATCGGCAACGACGCCTCCGTCGAGGCGATCATGAGGTACCTGCGCACCGAATATCCAGACGCGACCGTAGACGCCATGTGCAAGGGCTGGCAACGGATGCGCGACCGGTACGGCATCGCGGCCACGCCGCTCCAGTGGCAGCAAGAACACGTCCGCCCAGGGTGGCCAGGGAAGGCTCTGACGGCGCTCGGCAAGGTCATCGACGGCTTCCGCACCGCTGGCTGGGTCCGCGGGCACGACGTCGTGATCATCCCGGGGATGGGCATCCTGGACCCCACCCTCCCGCTCAGCCCGTGGAGCACCCCGTACGCGGTATACCTGCTCGCCGCGTGGGGCAGGCTCTTCGGCGCCAAGGTCGCGCTCGTCGCCGTCGGCGCGGACAAGGCCAGCGCGAAGACCACCCAGTCGCTGTACAACCGAACGGCCAGGCTGGCCGCCTACGTTTCCTTCCGGGACGGGAGCTCGCGCGAGACCCTCCAGGGCGAGGGCGTCGATGTCTCCGCCTTTAGCGTCCACCCCGACCTGGTGTGGACCATCCCGGTCACCCGGGAGCAACCCGAGGACCCGAAGCTTGTCGCCGTGGGCGTGATGGCGTACTACGGTGGCCAGGCCGACCGGGGCCGGACCGCTGAGGTCTATGCGTCCTACACCGAGTCGGTGGCGGAGTTCACCCGGTGGCTGCTGGACAGCGGCCACGACGTCCGGCTCTTCTACGGCGACGAGGGGGACAAGCCCGCGCTGGAGAAGATCCTCGCTGAGGTCAGGTCCTCTCGGCCGGGACTCGCCCCCGGGCGCCTCACCCCGTACTACCCGACCACGCATGAGGAAGTGACCGGGCTGCTCGGTCCCGTCGCTGTCGTGGTCGCCACTCGCCTGCACAACCTCCTGTTCGCCCTGAAGCTCGGCAAGCCCACGATCGCCTTGTCATATGCCCGGAAGATCGATTCCATGATGGCGGATCTAGGGCTGGGCGAGTACTGCTTGCCCGTCGGGTCAATCGACACCGAAGCGCTCAAGGCCCTGTTCACCGACGTCGAGATGCGCCGAGACGAAATCTCCCGAGAAGTCGAGAAGGTGGTCGCCGAGTGCTCCCAAGCCGCGCGAGCGCAGTTGACCGAGCTCTCCGAAGTACTCTTCAGCGCATTCTGCCTGCCGACGATGGCGTGATAGGAAGGAGGCCCCGCTGCAAAGGGACCGGGAGTTGCGTGTGCAGACCGAGGCAGGCGAAGGCACTGACCTGGACAAGCCGACGGAGCCAAACTCGGAGCCAACCTCGCGGCTGGCCGAGGGCATCGCCCGCGGCGCCGCCATCGTGGCCGCCCTCACGATACTGTCCCGGGTTCTGGGCCTGGTCCGCACCCTGGTGTTCTCCCAAGCCGTCGGCGCGAGCTGCCTGGGCACGGCGTACGTCACCGCGAACCAGGTACCCGATCTGCTGTACCAGCTGGTCCTGGGGGGTGCGCTGGCCAGCGCGATGGTCCCGGTGCTGGCCCGCTCAGCCGAGCGCGCGGTCTCCGACCCGGCCGAGAAGGCGCGGGTCAGCCAGATCACCTCGGCGCTGCTGACCTGGACCGTTATCATTACGGTGCCGCTGGTCCTGGTCATCGTGGCGGCCGCCGGGCCGATCGCCTCGCTGCTGAACCCCAGCAACCCGAACGCGCACTGCGTCCACGCCGACGTGGTCGCCGCTACCGGCGACATGCTGCGGGTGTTTGCTGCCCAGGCCCTCCTGTACGGGCTCTCGGTCGTCCTGAGCGGGCTGCTGCAGTCTCACCGCCGGTTCATCGCGCCGTCCATCGGTCCTGGCATCTCGAGCCTCGTGCTCATTGCCTGCTACCTGGCTTTCGTGCCCTTGAACAAGGGTCGTTCGCTGGCCCAGCTTCCGGTCACGGCCGAGCTTGTCCTGTCGGTGGGGACCACGGTCGGCATCGCCGTCTTGGTCCTGGTGGCCGTGCCGCCGACCTGGCGGCTTCACCTGCAGCTCCGGCCCGTCCTGCGGTTCCCGCCCGGGGTGGGGCGCCGGGCGGGCGGCCTGGCGCTCGTCGGCGTCATCGAGCTCATTGCCATCGACGTGGCCAACGTGGTGATCATCGCCCTGGCCAACGGGCACGGCGATACGGGCGCGATCGTCTTGTTCAACTACGCCTCGCAGGTGTTCAATTCCATCGCCGCGATCCTGGCGCTGTCCATCGTGGTCAGCGCGTTCCCCGTGCTGTCGGCGCGGGAAGGGTCGGACTTCGACCGGACCAGTGCCGGGTCGACGCGAGCGGTCCTGCTCATGTCGTGGCTCGGTACGGCCGTGATCGCGGCGATCGCCGTTCCCGCCGCGCACGTGCTGGCTAAGCAGCCGGATCAGGTATCACAGCTGGTTTGGGCTTTCGTCCTGTTCGCTCTTGGCCTCGTGGGTACCGCGGTGATCGCGAACCTGTCGCGGGTGATGTTCGTCATCGGGCGGCTCAGGGTCGCCGCCGCAGCGCTGGCCGGAAGCTGGCTGGTGGCGATCGTGGTCGATGTGGTGCTGGTCCAGTTGGTGCCGCCACGCCTGGTACCCGCAGCGCTGGCCCTGGGCATCACCGTCGGCCAGACTGTCGCGGCCATCCCGCTGTTCTTCGTCACCCGGAGGATCTGCGGCCCGGCTGCCGTGCAGGGTGCCGGCCACGCGGCGCTGGCCGGGCTGGTCGCCTGCGTGGCAGGCGCCGCGGTGGGCGTGGCCGTCAGCCTGGCGGTGCCCCTGCATCACAAGCTGGCGGCCGTCGCCTTGGCGGTGCCTGCGGCCTGCTGCGCGATTATCGCGTTCACCGTCGTCGCGTACTTCCTCGACAACGGTGATCTGAGGGCCGTCCTGGCGTGGGTGCGGCGGGTAGCCAAGCTGAGAAAGTCCTAACGACGGGTATGTTGACGTGACGTGCGCAACCGCAGTGCGACGGCGGTTGCCTGACCAGCCTCCGGGAGTCCTTGGCGCGGGAGAGGGTAGTGGACCAGACCGTTGACGGCGACGTCCAACCGGACACGTACACCGGGCGGGACGTGCATGCCACTACCCGGGTGCCGATGGTCCACCATCAGCACCCGCCCGGCGCCGGGTCGAAGGCCGAGTTGAAGGCCGAGGAGCCGCTGCCACCTGAGGCGGGGAGCCACCAGGTCGTCGTGGGTGATATCCCGCCGGAGCCGCCTGGTTCGGAGTCCAGGGCCGGCTTGCTGGCCAAGCTGGACCGGACGCAGGCCCTGGTACTGGCGATTTACCCGGCAGCAGGGTTGCTGGGCCTGGGCACTACGCACCTGGCGGCCGCATACGCGCGGGCGAAGCTGGCGGACGGCTGGCGGCTGGTGGCCTGGGTCAACGCCGCGGAGACCGGTAGCCTGCAGGCGGGACTGGCTGCGGTGGCTGAGGCCACGGGACTGACCGAGGGCGGTACCGGGCCGGATATCGCCGATGCGGGCCAGGCGGTGCGGCACCTGCTGGAGACCGATGGGGATCGTTGCCTGCTGGTTTTCGATGATGTGGCCGACTCTGAGGCGCTGCGGCCGTTTGTTCCGGCCGACGGTACGGCCCAGGTTCTGATCACCAGCACCCGGCCGCCGGCCGCGAATCTGGCGACCGCCGTCCCGGTGGATGCGTTCAGTGCCGATGAGGCGCTGTCGTTTCTGACCGGGCGGACCGGCCTGGACGATGAGGCGGGGGCGGCGGCGGTGGCGGCCGCGCTGGAGCATCTGCCGCTGGCGCTGGCGCTGGCTGCGCCGGTGATCAGAGGGCAGCGCCACGGGTATGTGAGGTACCTCGACCGGCTGCAAACGATCCCGACCGAGGTACTCCTGACCGGAGACGACGGCCAGGAGTACCCGCCCGGTGTCGCGCGGGCAGTGTCGCTGTCCCTGGCGGCGATCCGGGCGGCCGACAAGACGGGCATGTGCACCCGGGTACTCGAGATCATGGCGGTGCTGTCGGCGGCTGGGGTCCGCCGAGAGCTACTGCACGTCGTCGGGCGGGCGGGCGTGCTGGCCGGCGGTGGGCATCGGGTAGAGGCGGCCCTGGTGGACAGGGCGCTGGCGTGGCTGAGCGACCGGTCGCTGCTGACGTTCAGCCTGGACGGCCAGACCGTCATGATGCACCGCCTGGTGGCGCACGTGGTCCGTGACGGGCTGGTCCGCCGACGGCGGTTGGGGGCGGTGTGCTGGGTCGCCGCATCTGTGCTGGAAGCGCACGCTATCGCGGTGGCGGGATCGCAGGATCGCCCGGCCGTCAGGGGCATCCCCCAGCAGGTAACGGCGCTGCTGGAGCACACGGCCGAGCTCGCGGGGGAGGCCGACGGGGAGCTAGCCGAACTTCTGCTGCGGCTCCGGTTCATCGCCCTTTATCACCTGGTTGAGCTGGGCAATAGAGCCCCGCAGGCCATCGCGGTCGGTGAGGCGCTGACCGCGGACCTCGAGCGGCGGCTGGGTCCTAGTCATATAGACACCTTGAACTCGCGGAACAGCCTCGCCGCCGCTTATCTGGCGGAGGGCCGGATCGCCGACGCGATCCCGCTGTTTGAGCAGACTCTGGTCGTACTCCAGCGCGAGGTGGGCCCCGATCACCCCGACACGCTGACTTTGCAGAACAACCTCGCCACCGCCCACCAGGACGCGGGCCGGCTCGCCGCGGCGATCCAGCTATACGAGCAGAACCTGGCGGTACGGGAGCGGCAGCCGGGCCCCGATCATCCCAGCACCCTGAACTCCCGGGGAAACCTTGCTGCCGCCTATCTGGCGGCGGGCCGGGTCGCCGACGCGATCCCGCTGTTCGAGCAGACCCTGGCGGGCCGGGATCGAGTGCTGGGGCCCGATCACTCCGATTCCCAGACTTCACGGAAGAACCTGGCCAGGGCCTACCGAGCCGCAGGCCGGGTCGCCGACGCGATCCGGCTCGAGCAGACCTTGGCCGGCCGGCAAAAGGTGCTGGGCTCCGGTCACCCCGATTCCCGGACTTCACCGAAGAACCTCGCCCCGGCCTACCGCGACGACGGTCGGGCCGCCAAGGCGATCCCGCCAGTCGAGCAGACCTCGGCCGCTCGGCAGAACGAGGCACTTGACGATGACGTCACGCAGGTGCTTCCTGCCGGTTTCCGCCGGCCTCCCGCCGATCCGGCCAGGCAGGTGCTTCCTGCCGGTTTCCGCCGCCCTCCCGCCGATGACGTCACGCAGGTGCTTCCTGCCGGTTTCCGCCGGCCTCCCGCCGATCCGGCCGGGCGGCTCCTTTCTGACCGCGGCGTAGGCCCGTACGCCGAACCGTCCGGCCATTCATCCCCTGGCTGGACGCACGACCTGCCACCCATAGACCCCGAGCACGGCCGCCGGATGGTCGCGGCGATCATGGCGGGAGACCCGGCGGGCATCGGGCAGGCGTACGACAGGTACGCAGCTGCCCTGTATGGCTACTGCCATTGGATGCTGCACGGCTCGGCCGGCGCAGCCGAGTCTTTGCACGACACGTTCATTCTCGCCGCCGCTACGCTGACCGACTTGCCCGAGCCTGCCAAGCTGCGCCCATGGCTGTTCGCGCTGGCCCGCAACGAATGCAGGCGCCGAATCCGGCCTAGGTCAGTGACCCGCGATGAGGCCGATGCAGCGGACCAACGGGTCGATGCAGGCCAGCAGACCGATGCCGATGGGGGCCAGCGGACCGATAAGGTGGGCCGCCCAGACGATGCGACGATGCAATTCGTCGCGATCAGCGCGTCGATCGGTGAGTCGGACGATGCGACGATGCTCATCCCTGTGTACACCGAGCCGGACGATGCGACGGTCCTATTCCGCCGCCCGGTCAGCGAGCCGATCGAAGAGACTACTGATGCGACGACGCAATTCGTCGCGATCAGCGACTCGACCGATGAGCTGCCGGCCGATGCGACGAGGCCGCTCTACATGGTCAGCCAGCTGGCCGATGCGACGACGCAATTCCGCGTGGTCAGCGAGCCAGCCCCCGCAACCGACGGCCTGGCCGATGTCAACAGTTACCTAGGGGACGGTTATCTAGGGCAAGCCGAACTGCGAACGTTGATCCGCTCCACGTTGGCCGACCTGAAGCCTCGGGAGCGTGAGGTCATCGAGCTGAGCTTCCGGCACGACCTGGATGACGACGATCTGGTTATCGTGCTCGGCGTGTCGTTGAGCCGGGCACGCGCCCTGGCCGCACGGGCCCGTGTTCGGCTAGAGAAATCGTTCGGTGCGCTGCGCACCGCGCTGGCCGGGCGGGATGCCTGCCCGGTGGTGGGGGAATTGCTGGCGGACTGGGATGGAGAGCTGACCGAGCAGACCCGCGACCTGGTCGCCTGGCACATCGAGCAGTGCCAGACCTGCGCCAATCACGGGCGGGGGGCGCTGCGCCCGACGGCTCTTTCCGGCCTGCTGCCGCTGGCCCCGCTCCCCCCGCAACTGCGGGAGGAGGTCATGAGCTGCTGCTTCGCCCCGGACGAAGATGCGGTGGCTTACCGCCGACGGGTGGTCCGGCGCGCGAAATCGACATGGTTGCCCATATTCTCGCAGGCGGTCAGGCGGCTGAGCTGGGAAGGTATCCGGGCCAATCCCGGAGCCGCGATCGCCGCGACGGCGGTCGCGCTGTGGCTGGCGGCGGCTGTGAT
>JBEKKH010000405.1:0-7436 GCA_050010815.1 Streptosporangiaceae bacterium
CCGGGCCGGGGGAGGCACCGGGGGCGCGGCGGGCCGAGCCGGGCTGGCCGGGACCCCGGCGCCGGCCAGCGGAACGGCGGGCGACCCCCTGGGGGAGGCGGGCTTCCTTCGCGGCGCCGGCACGCGGCCCGGCGGTGCCGCGGGAGCGGCGCTGGGTGGTGCCCGGCGACGGATCACCGGGGCCGGGGTCCTCGTCATCCTCGTCGTCCTCGGCGGGACCGGCCCATTCCTCGGGCTCGATCTTGGCCAGCCACGCCACCCACTGGTCCTCGGTCAGCCAGTCCTCCCGGGAAGGCGGCAGCTCACGCCAGCCTTCGGGCACTTCCCCCGTCTGGTCCGGCTCGCCAGCGTGCCCGGCGGGATCCTCGTCCCGCCCGGGGTCTGGGGTGGCCGGTCCCGTGGTCATGAACCACCGTCCGTTCGGAAGAATGATGTACGAACATACTAGCTAATTTGTTCAAAATTTGCAATCCTAAAATAAATATTTCGAACAAAGTGGCTGGAGTTACTCCCGGGGAAGCGCTAGGGTTCAGTCATGAATCTGGAGCGGATCAATCCCGCAGAACTCGGCCGGCCCTCTGGTTTCTCGCACGCTGTGTCCGTGCCCGCGGGCCGGCTGGTGTTCCTGGCCGGTCAGCTCGCCACCGGCCGGGGCGGGCAGCCTGCGGACCTGGTCAGCCTGACCATTTACCTCATTGATGTCGAGGACTATCAGGCGCACGGCCGACAGATCGGCGCGGTCTGGCGTCGGCTGGCCGGGACCGAGTATCCGGCCATGGCCGGGGTGGGCGTAACCCGGTTGTGGGACCCCGAGGCGCTGGTCGAGCTACAGGGCATCGCCGCGGTCGGCTGACCCCAGCCGCGGTCAACCGCTGATAATCCGCTGGACGTAGGCTCGCGCCGGTTCCTCGAGCAGGGCATGCCAGGTGAAGAACTCCTCGGCGGCGCGGATGCCGATCCAGTCCTCGGGCAGCAGTTCCGCCGGCAGGCCGGGGTCAAGGTAGAGGAGCCGACGCCAGTCGGTGAGCACCCGTATGTAGTCGGCGAAAGCCTGCTGCGGGATGACCGGCGCGGACAGCCCGCTGCGCTCCCAGCGCCGCAAGGCTGGCTCATGCGTCTGGACGAACGCCTCGTACCGCCGTTCAAGGGTATCCAGATCCCACCAGCGGCGGATCCGGGCGGCGGGATCGCCGAACGCGAGATGATCCGCGTGGAACAGGTCGGCGTAGGAGTCCAATTCCAGTCGTTGCAGCGTCTCGGCCGTCGTGTCCTGCGGGTGGGCCGGGACGATCCAGACCCCGGGCGCGACCATCCCGAACCCCAGCCGGGCCAGCTCGGATCGCAGGACGTGCCGTCGGTGGCGTTCGGTTTCCGGTACCGAGAAGACCGCCAGCAGCCAGCCGTCGGTCGCGGTCGCCCGGTGCCGCCGGAAGATCCTGGCGTCCCCCTCACGCAAGATGGCCAGCGCTCCGGCGGAGAGCTGATACCCCGCTGCTCCCTCATGCCGCTGCGCCTGCAAGATACCCCGCCGCTTCAGCCGCGAGATGGCCGAACGCACCGCAGGCTCGTCCACCCCCAGGTCGGCCAGCAGGCGGATCAGCGCCGCGACCGACAGCCAGCCGCTGTCCGGCCTGGCGTACAGCCCGTACACCGTGACGATCAGGTGCCTGGGCTGGGCCGGCCGGGTGGCGACGTCCCCGTCCGGTTCGTTCGTTTCCGCCACGGCCGTCACGCGGTTACGGTACCAGGGCGCCCGCGTCGGAAAACCGACGCGGGCGCGGACGATCAGGTGCGCTCAGGCCTTGACTTCCACCAGGCGTCCGGTCTCCACCTCGTAAATAAAGCCGCGAACGGAGTCCTTGTTCGGGATGTACGGGCTCGCCTTGATCCGGGCGATGGACTGGCGAACGTCCCCTTCGAGGTCGGGGAAGGCCTCCAGGGCAAACGGCGGCCGGATGCCGGTGTCCGCCTCGATCTGAGCCTTGACGTCGTCGTCGTGGAAGGTCAGCATCCCGCAGTCGGTGTGGTGGATGAGGACGATCTCGTTGGTACCGAGGAGACGCTGGGAGATGGTGAGCGACCGGATGACATCGTCGGTCACGACGCCACCAGCGTTGCGGATGACGTGCGCATCCCCCTCGGAAAGCCCGAGCACGCCGTACGGGTTGAGGCGGGCGTCCATGCAGGCCACCACCGCGGCGTGTGACGCCGGCGGCAGCGGCAGGTCGCCCTTATCGAAGCTGGCGGTGTACCGGTCGGAGTTGGAAACGAAGGTGTCAGTGCTGGTCATGGTGCCTCCCCGGGCAAAACGGCTCTGGATATCGACGAGATCGTATCCACTGATACGTTAACCTAATCCTGACTTACCAGACCAGAAATATCTGCTTAACCCTGAGTCAGGTGTTACGGAAGGTGTGAGTTCGCGGGTCAGGAAGCCAGGATGTCGGCCGTCGGTTTCGCCCCCAGCCCTCAGCCCTCAGCATGCGCTCCGCAGATGGCGCCTCAGCACCACGCCGGGGAGCGGTGCGACGGCCGGGCGCCTGGATGGAGACATCCGCGTCGTGGCCGATGACACCGGCGCTGAGCGCGAACGGGTGCGGTCCTTTCATGCCATACGGGCGTTGTCGCGCTGTCATTATCAGTATGACCAGCCCGCCTCGTGACCAGACCGGCAGTCCGTGGGACGCCGACGAATCCGTCACAGGATTTCCGGGTACTTACATTGGTACGGCCCCGTGTAGCTGAGGTCTCATAGTTGTATCAATTCTTCGCGGGAGCAAAGGTCGGAGCAAAGGTGGCAGGCCGGCGCATGGCCGGCTGAAATTTGGTGACGGCTGCCCGCGATACCTAATGGAGTCTTTCCGTCCCATTGATCATTAATGGGCCGAGGCGCGCCACCGCATGGTTGCAGGAGTCCTGGTTGTCAACTAGGACCAGAAGGCCGCATGAAATACATGGTACTGGAGTGATAACTGAGGTAGCCAGTTCTTAAAGCATTTGATCTTGAGGTGGTCTTCTCAGGACCTATCTTCCAGGACCTTAGCTCGGGCAAATCGGGTCATGATTGTTCGCCGTCATGCTAACTTTAGGAACCGGGCCTTCGGGAAAGCAATCTGTGCCGAGTCCTCGGGTGGGGACTGCGAGGGGTGATCCTTGATCAACTTTGTTTATCCGTATGCCGCCGTCCGGTTTGACCAGGACGTGTGATGAGCGATGAAAAGCCCGGGGACAAAGGGTTCCTGGACGGTCTCTCCGCCGGTTCGCTTATCGCCAGGTACCGCCTAGAGGAGCAAATCGGCCAGGGAGGAATGGCCGTCGTATTCCGGGCGCAAGATCAACGCCTGCGGCGGCAGGTGGCACTGAAGATCCTGTCGCCCGCGCTGGCGACCGATGAGGCATTCCGGCACCGTTTCATGCGCGAATCCCGGTCCGCGGCGGCCGTGGATGATCCGCATATCATCCCGGTGTTCGAAGCAGGTAATGCGGACGGAGTCCTGTTCATCACGATGCGGTATGTGCCTGGCGGTGATGTAGGGACGCTCGTGCACCGGCAGGGCCCGCTGTCCATGGCGCGAGCGGCCGCGATCATTTCCGCGGTCGCCTCGGCCCTGGACGCCGCCCATGCGGCCGGGCTGGTTCACCGTGATGTCCCGGCACGGGGCGCGTTCTAGGGACGCCGACTTATTGCGCGCCTGAGCAGATCCAAGGTCTGCCCGTTGACGCGCGCACGGATGAGTACGCGCTGGCGTGCGCGGCGTTCGTGTTGCTGTCCGGTGAACCGCCATTTCCCAGGGATGACGGTATGGCGGTGCTGTATGCGCAGCTAGAAACGCCGCCGCCGCGGTTGACGTCACGGCGGGACGGTCTTCCGCCGACGGTGGATGACGTGCTCATGCGAGCGCTGGCCAAGACACCGGCAGGTCGTTACGCCAGCTGCGGGGAGTTCGCGGATGCGCTGCGCGTGGCGTTCGGGCTCCAGCGCTACGACTCCGACGTGGCCGTCGCGCTCCACCAGCGGTCTTTGGCCGATCGGCAGCACAAGCGGGGGCGCGATCACCCGGACACACTGGCCACCCAGTTCAGCATCGCCCGGGAGATGGCGGCCCGCGGGGATCATGCCGGAGCAGAGCCACCAGGCTGCCGCCCACCAGGCTGCCGTGTGATCTACGGCCTGCCGACAGCTAGGATCGCTGCGTGATTACAGGAATTCATGCGATCGTGTTCTCCCCGGGCGCCGAGCAGGTGCGTGGGTTCTTTTCTGACGTGCTGGGCCTGCCGTCGGTCGACGCGGGCGGAGGCTGGCCCATCTTTGCGCTGCCCCCGGCCGAACTTGCTGTTCATCCCGCCGACGGCGCCGGTCGCCATGAGCTTTACCTGATGTGCGACGACATCCACGCCACCCTCGCCGAGCTACAGGGCAAAGGCGTCGAGGTGGCCCGCGGCGTATCCGATGAGGGCTGGGGGCTGCTGGCTGCGATCCGCCTGCCGGACGGCGGGGAGCTGCCCATCTACGAGCCCAGGCACCGCTCACCCCTTTAGCGAAGGTACGGCTGACGCGGGGAGGCCGGAACGTTACCTTCGCGGTGCAACCGCGAAGGTAACGCGCTCCGTCTGACGTTCATGAAGAACGAACTGCGGATTGCCGCCGGCATCGTCGTCGCGGTGGTCACGATGGCCGGGTGCGGGTCGGGTGCGGTCGCGGTCGCGCGGCCGGTCATGGCCCATGGCGTGGCGATCAGGGAGCCTCTCGCCGATCCGCGGCCCTACGGGGTGGCGGACACCGCGTTCGGGCTTGACGTGCTGACCGCCTGGTGCCGGGCGGATCCGCGGGCGAATCTTCTGCTGTCCCCGTCCAGCCTGGCCAGCGGGCTGGGCATGGCCTACCTCGGCGCGCGTGGCGGCACCGCCCAGGCGATGGCCCGGGTGCTGGATCTGCCCGGCGCAGCGGGACCCGCGGCGGGGTCCGCCGCCGCAGGAGGAACCACCGCGGGCCCCCAGGCCCTCGAAGCTGGCCTGCAGGCGCGATCGGCGGCCCTGCGCGGCCTGGACGGTCCGGGTGTGACGCTGAACGCCAGCGATCTCCTGTGGGCTGATCCGACGCTACCGGCCCGGCGCAGTTACCTGAACGCCGTGGCCACCAGCTATGACGCGGGGGTGGCCCAGGCGCCGCTGCGCAGCCACCCCGATCAGGCCGCGCAGGAGATCAACCATGCGATCGCGGTCGCGACCAGCGGGCAGATCCCGCAGCTGCTGCCACCCGGCTCGCTATCCGGCATCGGCTGGGTGCTGACCGATGCGCTCTACCTGCGGGCCGCGTGGGCCACTCCGTTTCAGGCCAGCCAGACCAGCCCCGGGCCGTTCACCACGGCCGCCGGCCAGCAGGTCTCGGTGCCGTTCATGAGGGGCGGTCGGTATCGCACCGTCAGCGCTGCGGGCTGGACCGCGGTCGCGCTTCCGTACCGGGGCGGGAAGCTGACGATGATCGCGCTGCTGCCACCCGCCGGTGCCACCGGCTGTGCCCTGCCGTCCGCGCCGGGACTCACCACGATGGCGGCCCGGCTGGCCGGCACGGCTGGGGTCCGTACCCGGGCGGTCGCGCTGCCGCGGGCGAACCTGAGCGTCCAGGTCAGCATGAAGGCCCTGCTGGCCGAGCTCGGCATGGGTGTCGCCTTCACCAGCCGCGCGGACTTCTCCGGGCTTTCTCCCCAGGCGGGCAGCATCGGCCTGGTCCAGCAGGCGGCCACCTTGCGGGTCGGCGAACAGGGCACGGTGGCCAGCGCCGCCACCGCCGTCGGCCTGATGCCGACCGCGGTGCAAGCGCCACTTCCCCAGGTCTCCTTCGACCGTCCCTACCTGATGCTGGTCACCGCGACCGGCTCGGCGGAACCGCTCTTCCTGGCCCGGGTCGCCAACCCCGCCGCGTTACGCGGTCCAGGTGTGCAGGAAGGCCGCGTCCTTGGCCGATATATCCGAACGGAACATGGGATGCAGCTCCATCGAAGGCGAATACTTCCCCGCCGGGACCTCGCGGCCCAGCACCTCGGCCATGGCCCGGACGTGATGCGGGCCCGCGCCGCAGCAGATCCCCACGTAATCCACCCCTAGCTCCCGGGCGGCCAGCGCGAACGAAGCCATCTCGAACCGGGTGCAGCCGAACGGCTCGAGGGCGATGGGGAAGGCCCGTTCTCCCGCCGCGGAGCGCAGCGTCTCCATGGTCGGTGCGGCCGCGTCGGTCCGGTACGGCACCGGCTGGACGGCGACCGCGCAGTCCACCGCGGCCCGGATATCGGCGATCAGCGGCAGCATCGTCTGCGGCCCGCGGTCGCAGTTCAGGCCGACGATCTGCGCGCCCTCGGCCGCGAGGATGCGGCATGCCTCGGCGTAGGAGTAGCCGTCCCTGGTCTGGTCGGGCTGCGTCGGGGCCAGCGTCACCATCGCGGGCAGGCCAAGGTCGCGGATGACCTCCAGCGCGATCAGCGCCTCACCCAGGTAGTCGTTGGTTTCCGAGATGACGAAGTCGATGCCCTCCTCGACCGCCCAGCCCAGCTGCTCGGCGTATGAATCCCGGACGGTCTGCTTGGTCGCCGGGTTATCCGGGTCGTACGCCCAGGTGTTGCAGACGTTGCCCGCCACCAGGGCATTACCCTCGCGCGCGACCTGGCGGGCGATCCGTACCGCCTGGCGGTTCATCGCCTCCAGGTCATCCTCGCGCCCGACGTCGCGCAGTTTCTCCCGGTGCGCGTAGTAGGTGAGCGCGACCATGACCTCCGCGCCCGCGCGGAGGAACTCCCGGTGCAGCTCGGCTACCGCGTCCGGGAAGTCCAGGACCACCTCGGGCACGAACGGTCCCGCCTTGATGTAACCGCGTCGTTCCAGCTCGAAGACGTAGCCCTCGGCTCCGAGCACGGTGCCTGCCGCAATCCGGTCCATGATGGACAAGCTCATGCCGTTGTCCCCTCCTATTACGCAGCTTGCGCGGCGAACCTGGCGGGCGTGAAGCGCCCGATGTCATAGACGGTGCCCTGCTGCAGGGCCAGCTGCGCGAGCACCCGGCCCACCCAGGGCGCGAACTTGTATCCGGTGCCGCGCCATCCGACGCCGGTGTACAGGCCGTCCGCGCCCGGCACCGCGCCGAGAATGAACTCGTCGTCCGCGACCAGGTCATACCAGCAGGTGTCGACGCCGCTGGCGGTGGCCACGTCGACCACCTCGGCGTCCCGCAGCCCGGGTACGCACTCGGCCACGAACTCCTCCACGCTCCCGATCGGGCTCGGCGTCCGGGCCACGTCGGGCGGATTGTAGAAGCCGATCTTGACTCCCGGCGTCTTGCCTGCGTAGATCGGATGGCCGTAGATCCCGATATCCAGGTACGCGAACACCGGCATCACATCGTGGGTGAACATGGCCCGTGACCCGGCCGGGGGAATGAAGTACTT
>JBEKKH010000406.1:0-7810 GCA_050010815.1 Streptosporangiaceae bacterium
TCGTCGATGATCCGGCGGAGCTCCCGGTTGACCGTGTCCCGTTCGGCCAGCAGCTGGTCCATCTCGGACTGGCCGATGATCGACCGCAGCGAGGTCTGCGCCTGCTGGGAGATGGCGAACATGTAGTTCTGCACGTTCACGGTGGCCTTGATCGGGTCCACCACGCGGAAATACACCACCGCGTCCACCCGGACGGTCACGTTGTCCCGGGTGATGCCGTCCTGGGCGGGCACCGCCATGGCGACGATCTGCATGTTGACCTTCGCCATCCGGTCGCCGACCGGGCGGATGATGGTCAGTCCGGGGCCGCGTATCTCCGGCAAGACCCGGCCGAACCGGTAGATGATGCCCTTTTCGTACTGCTGCACCACCTTGAATGTGCGCGCCGCCGTGATAATCCCGAGTATGACCAGGATCACGATGACCGCTACGACTGCACCCACCGGGATCACCTCTCTTCCTAGACCCCAGCGTAGTGACCAAAGGATCACATATTAGCCGCGGGCACCGAACCATAAGGTATCCGCACGGAGATAGCCTCCGTGGGAGGAACAATTGGTCACCGGCAAAGGCGGCACCGGCAAGACCACGGTGGCGGCGGCCTTGGCACTCGCCCTGGCCACGGCGGGCCGTAAGGTCCTGCTGATCGAAGTCGAAGGCAGGCAGGGCATCGCCAGGCTCTTCGACTGTCCTCCCCTGCCGTACGAGGAACGGAAGGTCGCGATCGGCCTGGCCCCGATGCCCCCGCAAAGCGCCCAGGGCGGCGGGCAGGGGGGCGACGTGTACGCGCTCGCCGTCGACCCGGAAGGCGCGCTGCTTGACTACCTGGAGATGTTCTACAACCTGCGCCGCACGGGTAAGGCGCTGACCAGGCTCGGCGTGGTGGATTTCGCCACCACCATCGCCCCCGGCCTGTCCGACGTGCTGGTCACCGGCAAGGCCACCGAGGCGGCCAGGCGGCGGGTCAACCGGCGCGACGACACGCACGTCTACCACGCGGTGGTGATGGATGCCCCGCCCACCGGGCGGATCAGCCGTTTCCTGAACGTCAGCAGCGAGGTCTCCGGGCTGGCCAAGATGGGGCCGATCAAGACGCACGCGGACACCGTAGGCCGGGTGATCCAGTCACCGCAGACGGCCGTGCACTTCGTCACGACCCTCGAGGAAATGCCGGTCCAGGAGACCCTGGACGGCCTCGCCGAGCTGCGCGAGCTGACCGGCGACACGATCCGGCCGGGCGGGGTCTTCATCAACATGGCCCGCCCGGCCATGCTCGATCCTGCTGACCTGGCCGCCGCCGCCAGCGGATCCCTCGACGTCGCCGAGCTCGCCCTCGGCCTGAAGGCGGCCGGGATCAGCGACAACCACGGGCTGGCCGCCGACCTGGCCACCGAACTGAGGGAGCACGCGTTGCAGGTAGCGCTGCAGGACAGGGAGCGCGTCGAGCTGCAGATCTCGGGCCGCCCGCTGTATGAGTTGCCGATGATCCCCGAAGGGATCGACCTGGCCAGCCTCTACCAGCTAGCCGCCACGCTCAGGGACCAGGGGGCTGCATGACCGGGCCGGTGAAACTCGACATGGACCGGCTCATCGATGACCGGCGCACCAGGATCATCGTCTGCTGCGGTTCCGGCGGGGTCGGCAAGACCACGGCCGCGGCCGCGATCGGCCTGCGCGCCGCCGAACGCGGCAGGCAGGCGTGCGTGCTCACCGTCGACCCAGCCCGGCGGCTGGCCCAGTCGATGGGCCTGACCTCGCTGGACAACACTCCGCGCCAGGTCGATGGCGTGCAGGACGAGAACGGGGGCAGCCTGCACGCGATGATGCTCGACATGAAGCGGACCTTCGACGAGATCGTGGCGGCGCACGCCGACCCGGATCGGGCCGCGCAGATCCTGGCCAACCCGTTCTACCAGTCGCTGTCCTCCAGCTTCGCCGGGACGCAGGAGTACATGGCCATGGAGAAGCTGGGTCAGCTCAGGCACGCCGACGAGTGGGACCTGATCGTGGTCGACACCCCGCCGAGCCGTTCCGCCCTTGATTTCCTCGACGCGCCGCAGCGGCTCGGCCGGTTCCTCGACGGCAGGCTGATCCGGCTGCTGACCGTCCCGGCCAAGGCCGGCATGTCCTACATGAAGGTGCTGAACGCCGGGTTCGCCATGATGACGGGCGCGCTCACCAAGATCCTCGGAGCCCAGGTGCTCAAGGACGCGCAGACGTTCGTCACCGCGCTTGACACCATGTTCGGCGGCTTCCGCGAGCGCGCCGAGGGGACCTACCGGCTGCTGCAGGCGCCGGGGACCGCGTTCCTCGTGGTCGCGGCGCCGGAACCGGACGCGCTGCGGGAGGCGTCCTACTTCGTCGAGCGCCTCGACGCCGAGCGCATGCCGCTGGCCGGCCTTATCCTCAACCGCGTGCACACCTCGCCGGCCGGACGGCTGAGCGCCGCCCGGAGCCTGGCTGCCGCCGAGACCCTGGATACCCAAGATCGGCCGAACGGCCCGGGGGTAACTCCGCCGCGTTACTCGATCACCGCAGCGGCGCTGCGCATGCACGCCGAGCGGATGCACCTCAGCAAGCGAGAACGCCGGCTGGCCGAGCATTTCACCTCGGCGCACCCGGCGATCCCGGTCGCCGAGGTGGCCGCGCAGCCCGAGGACGTACACGACCTCGACGGGTTGCGGGTGATCGGCGCGATACTGTCCCGGCCGGTTTCGTAAGCCCGGCCGGGACAGCATGACAATCCGCTGATCAGTTTCGCTGGCAGGCGCGCGGCCAGCTGCGTTGCTTGGCCTCACGTGAGTCACCTGCTGCTGAGTCACCTGCTGCTGAGTCATAGCGCTGAGCGACGGTGCTCAGCGGCCACGCCAGGGTACCTAGCTGGCCACGAGCTCGTCGATGGACTGCCGCTCGTACTCGTCGCGCGCGCGCTCAAGCAGCTCGCGCCATGAGGTCACCTCGGGGCGCCGGCGGAGTAGCGCGCGCCGCTCCCGCTCGGTCATCCCGCCCCAGACGCCGAACTCGATCCCGTTGTCGAGCGCGTCCGCAAGGCACTCCGTGCGAACCGGGCATCCCCGGCAGATCAGCTTGGCGCGGTTCTGCGCTGCACCCTGGACGAACAACTCGTCAGGGTCGGTTCCCTTGCATGCGGCGCGTGTGGTCCAGTCAGTGATCCACATGTGCCCACTCCTCTTGATCGTCGACGCGTTCACATCAACGGTCGTCTCGATGGGGTTGCGATCCCGCGGTCAGTGCGTGCGGCCGCCCTTGCCACGGTTATCTGTTCGTGATCCAGCAACTTACGGAAGTCCGGCCCTGATGCCAAGACCCCGGCATGGTCATTTACCAAATAGTTCTCACGGGCTATATCAAATCAGGAAAATAGTTACCCTCCGCACACGTCCCTGGCCCTGCCCGTAACCTCAAGAGCCTCAGTGGCTCTCTGTAGCAGCTTAGAGCATAAGTCCCGATACCCGCGGTTTGGCCGTCTCGCGGCGGTTTCAGCTGGTTCGTGGCTAGTGCACCTGGTACAAGTGCACTAGCTACTGGACATCGCGGCGTACTCTAAGTCGCGTGCAGCTCGGAGAGATTGTGACCCGGACGAGCGTAGTCGGACGCCTCGTCACGTTCGCCGCGATCGGCGGGGTCCTGGCCGCCGCCATGGTCATCCCGATTGTCGCCACCACCGGGGTCCTGGTCAGGAACGAGGCCGACAAGTTCACCACCTTGTCGCTGTCTGCCCAGGGCCTCCCGCAGCGGTCCGAGATCCTGGACAGGGACGGCCACCTGCTGGCGTACGTGTACGGCGTCGACGTGCCTTACTACAGCACGGCCAGCAACGCGGGCGTGGTCCAGTACTTCGGCTGGGACCGGCAGCCGGTGACCTACCAGCAGATCTCGCCGAACGTGGTGAACGCGCTCGTGGCCATCGAGGACTCCAGGTACTGGCAGCACGGTGCGATCGACCTGCGCGGCACCATCCGCGCGGCGGTGAACGACCTGCAGCACCAGCCGGTCCAGGGCGGTTCCACGATCGCGCAGCAGTACGTGAAGAACGTCCTGCTGCTGAGGGCCGAGGTGGCCGACAACACCCAGGGCGTGACGGCCGCCGCGGCCGACAATCTGAGCCGGAAGCTGAACGAGCTGCGGATGGCGGTGGCCGCCGAGCATCAGCAGTCCAAGCAGCAGATCCTGGACGGATACCTCAACGACGCCTACTTCGACAACAACGCCTACGGGATCGAGACGGCCGCCGAGACGTACTTCGGCACCAGCGCGAGCAAGCTGACCGTCACCCAGGCCGCCACCCTGGCCGGGATCGTGGAAGACCCGACGAAATATGACCCGATCGCCAATCGCGTGACCGCGCTGGCGCGGCGCAATGTGGTGCTGGCCCGGTTGTGGCAGACCGTAATGGGGCTCTCCCAGGCGCACGCGGTTGCCGACGAGGCCAAGCCACTGGACCTGCACGTCTCGACGCCGCAGAGCGGCTGCCAGTCCGCCTCGGTGGGCACGGCCGGCTTCTTCTGCCAGTACGTCGAGGAGGTCTTCCTGAACGACCCGGCCTACGGCAAGACGCCGATGGCCCGGGCCAAGCTGCTGTCCACCGGCGGCCTGAAGATCTACACCACGCTCAACCCGAAGGACCAGCAGGCCGCGAACAACGCGGTGAACTACGTGGTGCCCCCGCACAGCAGCTACTTCAACCCGGGCCACAACGCGGACACCGAGGCGATGGTGCAGCCGGGCACCGGCCAGATCGAGGCGATGGCCGAGGACCGGCCGTACGGGACCGGGCGGGGCCAGACCGAGATCAACTACGCGGTGAACACCGCCTACGGCGGCAGCACCGGGGTCCAGACCGGCTCGTCATCCAAGCTGTTCACCCTCATCACCGCGCTTAAGCAGGGTGTCCCGTTCGGATTCCAGCTGACCGTCCCTGGCAGCACCACCGTCACCGGCTACACCAACTGCGCGGGCGACGAGGCCGGGACGACCACGAACGGCACCCCGGGGTACGACGTCACGAATGCGGAAGGACCGGGCGGCAAGACAACCGATTCGCTCTACACCGGAACGACGGCCTCGATCAACGTGTTCTACGCCGAGCTGGAGAAGAAGGTCGGCCTGTGCAACGTCGTGCACACCGCGGTGGACCTGGGTGTGACCCGGGCCGACGGGACCTCGCTGCTCAGCTGGGACGGTAAGGTGGCGCCCGCGGACGACTTCCCGTCCTTCACGCTCGGCTCGGTCAACGTCGCGCCGCTGTCCATGGCGGCGGCCTACGCCACCGTCGCGTCCCGGGGCATGTACTGCGCGCCGGTCGTCATGAGCGGGATCGTCACCGACAGCGGCGGCAAGCTGCCGGTACCATCGGCGAACTGTCACCGGGTGCTGCCCACCGCCGTCGCCGACGCGGTGAACTACATCCTGCAGGGCGTGCTAACCACCGGCACCGCGGGGAACATCGGCGGACTGAGCGGCCGCGAGGCGGCCGGCAAGACCGGTACCTCCAACGTGGCCAACAACGACGGCACCCCGTACGCCGCCTTCGCGGGCTACACGCCGAACCTGGCGGGTTACATCTCGGTGTTCAACCCGATCTCCCCGACCGGCGACACCATGGGCGGTCAGAACAGCTGCTACCGGGAGGAAGGCAGCAGCTTCCCGTCCTGCCCGGGGGAGATGTTCGGGGCGGACGCGCCCGGATCCACCTGGCACATGTCGTTCGACCACGCCGAACTCGGCCCGGTCACCTACTTCGTGCCCGTCCCGGCCGACAGCCCGTTCAACAGCCAAGGCAACGGCCAGGTCGTCGTTCAGCCCACCACCCCGAAGAAGAAGGGCAACGGCGGAACCGGCGGGACCGGGGGCGGCGGCGGAACCGGCGGGAACCCGAATCCGACCACGGGGCCCACGACGAAGTGACCCGCGCCCGCCCGTGACCGTCGCGGCGGCGCGACGCTGAGACCGGTGACCTAGGGGTACCACGGAGGGTTTGATGGAGTACAGGCTGCTCGGCCGGAGCGGATGCGCGGTCTCCGCGCTGGCCCTCGGCACGCTGACCTTCGGCAACGAGACCAGCGAGGCCGACTCGTTCGCGCAGCTTGACCGGTTCACGTCGGCGGGCGGGACGCTGATCGACTCGGCCGACGTGTACGCGGACGGCCGGGCCGAGCAGATCATCGGCCGCTGGCTGGCCAGCCGGGCGCAGGCACGCGACCTTGTCGTCATCGCCACCAAGGCCCGCTTTCCCACCAGCGACAGTCCGAACGGACATGGGCTGTCCCGCCGCCACCTCGCGGCCGCTCTCGACGCGTCGTTGCAGCGGCTTGGCGTCCCGGCCATTGACCTGTACCAGCTGCATGGCTGGGATCCGCTGACACCGATCGAGGAGACGCTGAGGTTCCTCGATGACGCCGCCCAGGCGGGCAAGATCAACTACGTCGGCCTGTCGAATTTCCTCGGTTACCAGATCCAGAAATTCGTCGACCTGGCCGCCGGGCACCAGCTGATCAGCCCGGTGACCGTGCAGCCCCAGTACAACCTGCTGGCCCGCGCGATCGAGTGGGAAATCGTCCCGGCGTGCCGGGCCGAGGGACTGGGCTTGCTGCCCTGGTCGCCGCTGGCCAGCGGCTGGCTGACCGGCAAGTACCAGCGAGACGAGGCACCCGGCGAGGGGACCCGGCTGGCCGATCAGATGGATCAGGGCATGCGGATCTGGAATGAGCGCGGGCACCTGGAGCGCACCTGGCCGGTGATCGACGCGGTGCGCAAGGTCGCTGACGGCCGCGGCGCGTCCATGTCACAGGTGGCGATCGCCTGGGTGCTCGGCCGCCCGGCGGTGAGTTCGGTCATCCTCGGCGCTCGTACCCTGGACCAGCTCGACGGCAACCTGGCGGCGGGCGACCTTAAGCTGACCGACGACGAAACCCGCCTCCTGGACGCGGCCAGTGATCCGGGCGCGCCCGATTACCCCTACGGAGAGCGCGGCCGGACCCAGCGTGACCGCCGCATCGCCGGCGGCCGCTTCTGACCTCAGCCTGCGGTGAGACGGCGGCGGACCTCGGCGGCGACTCGCGCTCCGTCGGCCCGGCCCGCGACCCTGGGCGTGACCGTCTTCATGACCTGGCCCATGCCTGGCATGCCGCTCGCTCCGGTGTCGGCGATCGCCTCGTCGACCAGAGCGGACAGCTCCTCGTCGCTCAGCTGGGCCGGCAGATAGCCAGCCAGGACCTCGCCCTCGGCCCGCTCGGCCGCGGCTTGCTCGTCACGTCCGGCGGCGCCGAACGCCTCGGCGGCCTCCCTGCGCTTCTTGGCCTCACGGGTGAGTACCTTCACGACCTCCTCGTCGCTGAGGACGCGGGCCGAGGTCCCGGCCACCTCCTCAGTCGTAATAGAGCTCAGTGCCATTCGCAGGGTGCGCATCCGCACCTGGTCTCGCGCCCGCATCGCGGTGTTCAGGTCCGCGCGCAACCGCTCCTTGAGTTCAGCCATTGGTAGTCAGGGGCGCGGTGCCGCGAGCGGCCCGTTTCCCCATCCCCCTTTCAATCCGTACGTGCGGTTTTCCCGCATACGGCTTACCGATGATCTTCTTGACATGGTTACGCTGCCTTCGGATAGCGGACGGTGCCGCGGAGCCGGTGCAGGCCGTGCCCGTTGAACCACTCCTCAGTCCGCACCTGGACCTGACCCGCGTGCAGGTTCCGACCCCGCTTCTTGATCATCAAGGTGCGGAGCCGCCTCACCACGTAGTCGTCGGCCTGGCGGAACTTATCAGCGGCATTCCCGGTGCGGAAGTAATTACCCC
>JBEKKH010000407.1:0-7410 GCA_050010815.1 Streptosporangiaceae bacterium
TCTTGCCCGCCGCGTCCGGATCCGGGTCATAGACCTCCTCATCCCAGCCCCGGTCAGCCGGGAACCCCGCCATCGCGTCCCGCCCCCCCGAAACCAGCTCCCACAGCTGCCCCGGCGAGGACGCACCGCCCGGGAACCGGCAGCCCATCCCCACGATCACCAGCCGGTCCCGTTCACCCGACGCGAACGGCGATGCGGCCGCTCCGCCGGGCGCCGTGTCAGGCGTGGCCACAGCCGTTGGCCCGGACTCGCTCATCCTGCGCTCCAAGATCCGTACACGGGTGGCACCGGAGGGAGCCTCGCGGAGAAGCCCTTGCCGCGCTGCATTTCCCCCGGTTCGCATGACCAGGTGGGCTCATTCCGGAACCGCGGTTTCGGCAAGGAGACCCAGCTGACTTCGATCACGAAAAAGGCGGGACGATGCGTTAACCCAGCGATCTTCCCGCTCATCCATACCAGCAGTCTGGACCTGAGGCTGGCGCCATCCAACCCCTATCAACTGCCGCTTATCCCGCACCGGCCGGTACGGGACGGGTATGTGCTCGCCCGCCCGGTGCCTGACAGTTCATAGCGGCCGAGGAAACCACGGCCCGTTCAGAAAATTAAAAGATTTTAAGGTTTATCTCGAATGAGATATGGTAACACATCTAGGTGGCCCGGAAAACAAAATTTCGGGGGGCCCGCGGCGGCGACATCCGCTAGGCCTCGATTCTGGGACCTGAACGGCCGGGGCCTATCGTCCGCCGATAGCCGGTTAATGCCCGGCGTCCGTACATTGATCTCAAGCAGGCCTGCCGAAAGCACGTCCACCGGCACGAAGCGACAAGCTTCGCCAGCGGCGGGTAGCCGCGCCTGTTCAGCTGCCGAGTCACAGCAGCTGAACAGCTTGGCGTGCAGGCAAGCGCAAAGAGGAGAATTACGTGGTAAAGCCATACACGGGTCCCGTGGAGCGGACTGGGGTCGACCGGCCGGCTATCCCAGCTTCGGTGCTTAATGCGGTCAAGGTCATGTACGCGGGCGCGGTCTTCAGCGTTCTCGACATCATCATTGGCCTGACGAATCAGAGCGCGACGAAGACCGCCATCAGGAAGAAGAGCCCGCACCTTTCCCTTCACACGCTCAACAACACCGTGCACATCGCGGTGATCGGCGACATTGTGGTCGGCGTGCTTGGCGCCCTGCTGTTTATCTGGATCGCCCGGTCCTGCCGGAGCGGCAAGAACTGGGCACGGGTCACCGCAACGGTGCTCTGCTTCATTGGCTTCCTGGGCGCGGTCTTCCACATCATCGAGCCCGAGGCCACGCTGAATCTGATCGCCAGTTTTGTCCTGTTCCTGATCGGCCTGGCGGCGGTCGTGCTGCTTTGGCTGCGCAGCTCGAGCGCCTACTTCAAGTACTTCAAGAGGCCAGAATTCTGACCGGACGGCGGATCTGATGGATTCCCTTGTACAGCTTGAAAACGTGACCAAGAAGTATGACAGCCTCAGGCCCGGGGGAAGTCCCGCCGTGGCGGACATCAGCATGACGGTCACGGCGGGCGAGGCCGTCGCGATCATGGGGCCGTCGGGCAGCGGGAAATCGACGTTGCTCAACCTGATCGCCGGGCTTGACCGGCCGACCAGCGGGACGGTGCGGGTCGGCGGCGAGCGGGTCGACCTGCTCAGCGAGACCAACGCGGCGCGGTTCAGGCGCCGCCGGGTCGGGATGATCTTCCAGTTTTTCAACCTGCTCGATGACATGACCGTCATCGACAACGTGCTGCTGCCCGCGCAGCTCGCCGGGCAGCCGAAGGCGGAGGCGCGGGCGCGGGCCGATGAGCTGCTGACGAAGCTGCGGATCGAGCAGTACAAGGACACCTACCCAGCCCGGCTGTCCGGCGGCGAGCGGCAGCGGGTCGCGATCGCGCGGGCGCTGGTGAACCGGCCGCCGCTGCTGCTCGCCGACGAGCCGACCGGGGCGCTCGACACCGCGAACGGGGAAGAGATCGGCGAGCTGCTGCTCGACCTGAACTCCTCCGGGCAGACCCTCATCCTGGTCACCCACAGCCCGGACCTGGCGGCGCGGTATGCCCGGCGGGTCATCGAGGTCGTGGACGGAGCCGTGGCCAGCGATTCGGCCAGCAAGGTGGAGGAAGCGCTGCGGTGAAGGTGACCCCAGCGGTAAAGGTCGCCTGGAGGGGGCTGACCGGGCGGTTCTTGCAGACCGCGGTGATCGCCCTGGTGGTGCTGGCTTCCACCGCGGCCTCGGCGCTCGCCCTTGGCATGATCGCGGACACCAACGCTCCGTTCGACCACGCCTTCGTCAAGGATCACGGCGCGCAGGTGGCCGTGACGGCCGACACGTCAACGGCCTCAGCGGCCCAGCTGGCCGCCACCACCCGGCTGCCCGGGGTGACGGCCGCGGCGGGGCCGTTCCCCCAGACACAGGTCACCGTCCACATCGGCCTCTCCGGCGCCGCCGGGACCCTGGAGCAGCAGCTGCTAGTGACTGGCCGCGCGTCACCGGGCGGGCCGGTGGACGACCTCTCCCTGGACGCGGGCCGCTGGGCGAAAACGACCGGGGAGATCGTCTGGGCCCGAGGGCGGACGAGCGTGCCGGTCAGGCTCGGGCAGAAGATCACGGTGACCGGGGTGCCGGGGTCCCCGCAGCTGACCGTCGTCGGCATCGCAACCTCGGTCACGAGCACCTCGCAAGCCTGGGTGTTGCCCGCTGAGATCAGCGCGCTACACGCTCCCGGCGTGGCGCAGATGCTGTACCGGTTCTCCAGCGCCGGATCCACCGCTGCGGTCTCCGCCGACATCGCCGCCGTCCGGGCCGCGCTGCCGTCCGGGGCACTGCTCGGCGCCCCCCAGTCGTATCTCCCGGTGCAGCAGGAGGCGGCCGCGGATATCGCGCCGTGGGTTCCGTTCATCGTGACCTTCGGGGTAATCGCTCTGGTGATGTCGGTGCTGATCGTGATCAACGTCATCAGCGGCGCAGTGGTCGGCGGGATGCGGCGGATCGGCGTGCTGAAGTCGATCGGGTTCACGCCACTGGGCGTGGTGGCCGCCTACGTGCTGCAGGTGGCGATTCCGGCCCTGGTCGGCTGCGTGGTGGGAGCGGTGTGCGGCGACCTGCTGTCGGTGCCGCTGCTCAACCTGAACGGGGCGGTGTACGGGATCGGCGTGCTGTTCATACCGATCTGGGTGGTCGTCGTCGTGCCGCTGGCGATGCTCGCCCTGACCTGTGCCGCCGCCACGGTGCCCGCACTGCGGGCGGGGCGGATGAGCGCGGTGCAGGCGATCGCGACCGGGCGGGCGCCGCGCGCGTCGCACGGGTTCGTGGCCCACCGGCTGCTCGGCCGCCTGACGTGGGTCCCCAGGCCGGTGACGATCGGGCTCGCGGAGCCCTTCTCCCGGCCGGCCCGGACGTTGGTGACGCTCGCTGCGATCCTGTTCGGCGTGGTGGCGGTGACGTTCGGGGTGGGGCTCGGCACGTCGCTGAGCCGGACGGCGACCGACCTGTCGCTGGCGCGGACCGAGCCGGTTCACGTGGCGCCGAGAGCGGGCAACCTGACGGCCGGGCAGCAGCAGACGATCATCTCGGCGCTGACCAGCCAACCGGGCACGCTGCATGACGTCACGGAAACCGATGACCAGATCGGCGTCCCCGGGCTTTCCAGTCCCATGTCCGTGACCTCCTACGACGGGGACGCCAGCTGGACCGGATGGAGCGTCATCACCGGACGCTGGTACTCCGGCGACGGCGAGGCGGACGTCAACACCTATTTCCTCACCGCCACCGGCACAGCCGTCGGAGACACCTACACGCTCGCCTCCGGCGGAAGGCAGACGACCGTCCGGATCGTCGGTGAGGTCTTCGACACGGGCAACACGGCCGATATTTTCATGAGCTCAGCCAGCCTGGCCGCCGTCGCCCCCGGGCTCACCCCGCACCAGTACGACGTGGGCGTCCGGCCAGGGACCGACGTTCAGTCGTACACGAATGCGCTGTCCACCACGCTCGGCCCGTCCTTCGACGTCACTACCAAAACGAACAGCCCGGTGTTCAGCAGCGTGATCACCCTCCTCGCCGTGCTGATCGTGCTGCTCATCGTGGTCGCCGGGCTCGGCGTGCTCAACACCGTGGTCCTGCAGGTCCGGGAGCGGGCGCACGACCTCGGGATATTCAAGGCGATCGGGATGACGCCACGGCAGACCGTCGGGATGGTGGTGTGCTCGGTCACCGGGATCGGCCTGGTGGCCGGGGCGATCGCGATCCCGGCGGGAGTGGCCCTGCACCGGTACGTGGTGCCGATCATGGGGCACGCGGCGCAATCCGCCGTGCCCGGCTCGCTGCTGTCCGTATACGCCCCGAGCGAACTTGCCCTGCTCGCGTTGTCCGGGCTGCTGATCGCGGCCGCCGGGGCGCTGGGTCCGGCCAGCTGGGTAGCGCGGATCCGCACCGCGACCGCGCTGCGCGCCGAGTAGGCTCCCGCGGTGCGAGCGGACCCGGGGGCGGTTCATGAGGGGAACAAGGGTGCTCCGGCGCTCGCCGTCCACGGCCTGACCAAGCGCTTCGGTGAGCGGGACGCCTTCAGGGACGTCTCCTTCGAGGTCGGCTACGGCGAGGTGTTCGGGTTCCTGGGGCCGAATGGCGCGGGGAAGACCACGACGGTGCGGACGCTCGGCACCCTCATCAGGCCGACCTCGGGCTCGGCGACCGTCGCGGGTGTGCCGCTCACGCCGGAGAACGGGGAGGAGATCCGCCGCCGGATCGCGATCATGCCCGAGTCGCCGGGCGGTCCTGAGCTGATCGCCCAGGTGATCTTCACGCCGCTGGTGGCCGGCTGGTCGATCTGGATTGGCATCGCCATCTCGGTCCGGTCGAGCGACATCCGGGTCGCCGCGCAGCTCGGCATGCTGGCGAGTTTCGTCCCCATCGCCGTGACCGTCCTGATCTCCGTCGGCGCGATCCACCCGACGCTCGGCCTCACGCTCGGCCTGGGAGCCGTCCTGCTGATCGTCGACACCATGGGCTGGCGGGTGGTGGCCCCGATGTTCGACCGCGAGCGGCTCATTACCGGGACCAGATCGTAACTAGGAATTAGGAAGGCGTTCGGTGCCCCTCACCATCGTAGTCGGAACCAGCCGATGCGGCTCCACGATGCTATCCAAAATACTAGGGAAACACCCAGAGGTGCTGAGCCTCAGCGAGTTCTGGAACTGTTTCATGGACTCCGAGGGATCTATCCCTGATCATGACATGAGCGGTGCGGAGTTCTGGCAGCGGATTACCAATGTCGAGTCTTCATACGACCACCTGGTCCGGGCCGGGATAAAACAGGACGACGATCTTGGGTCTTACCAAAGCCGGTTTAATTATGCTACCGGCGTGCCGCCGCTCTGCCGCGTGCTTGCAGTGCTTACTGGTGAAGGGCCTGATCTGCTTTATGACCAGCTTGCCCCGCAGGTGTCTGCCTGGCCGACACGGTCGACCGCCGACCACTGCCGCGCGTTGTTCGGTGATCTGGCGGCCAGGCTCGGCCGCACCGTCATAGTTGAGCGAACTGGCGGCAGCATTAGCTACCTGGAGCAGCTGCGCGAGATGTTTCCCGAGGCGCGCTTTGTGTTCCTGCACCGCAGCGGCCCTGACACGGCACTGTCGATGAGTCGCTACCCCACCCTCCGCCTGGCCGCCATAAGACTAATCGCTGAAGCCGTCGGCAGCTCGGCTTCGGGACTGGAAATGTTTCCCGCGGAAGTCAGGGAGGCCAGTCCCGAGTACTTCAATGGCCTGATCGAGCCGCCGTTCGACAAAGAGCGGTTCCTGGCCTTCCCGGTACCCCTGGCCTTCTTCGGCTGGTTCTGGTCTTACATGACGCGGAACGGTACCGCGGAGATCCGGAAGGTGCGCCGTGACCGGTGGGTTACCCTGCGGTATGAGCCGCTCCTGACGGACACCCGGTCCGAGCTAACCGCGCTGGCCGGCTTCATGGGTGTCCGCGCCGACCCGCAATGGCTGGACTGGACCTGTAAGTTCGTGGTCACCGGGCGTTCAGGTTCGGCGGCGGCCCAGCTTCACCCCGGTGATCTCGCCCCGCTGCGGGCGGCCTGCGCGGCCGGTGAGCGGGCCTTTGATCTCGTTGAGTCAGAGCCTGCCGCGTCCGCATGAGCATCAGCGGCCGGCGCCGCATCCCCCGCCGCGGTGTACCGGGGCCCGTCATCCCCGGGCCACGGGGCGTCAACATCGGCCAGCCGACCCGATGCCGAGAACTCCGCACCTAGCTGCGCGGCCAGTGCCGCCGGGGTGGGGTAGTCGAACACGGCCGACCCGGACAGCTCCAGCCCGGTCGCGGCGTTCAGCCGGTTCCGGAGCTCAAGCAGGGTCAGTGAGTCGAACCCCTGCTCCAGGAAGCCGAGTTCTACATCGATGGCCTCGGGCGAGGCGTGTCCCAGCACGATGGCCACTTCGCTGCGCAGGAGATCGTTCAGCAGGCGTACCTGTTCGGCCTCACTGGCCCGCGCCAGCCGCTCCCGCAGCGCGGGACCCTCGGAGTCGGTTCGGCCGGGTTCCGCGATGCGCCGGGCCGGGGCGCCGGGCTGCGGGACCAGGCCACGGAACAGGGCGGGCAGGCTCCCGGCCTGCGCACCCGCACGCAGGGTGGCCATGTCGAGCCTGGCCGGTACCAGCAGCGCTTCATCCCGGGCGGCGGCCAGGTCCATCAGCGTCAAGCCCTCCGCCGCGGTCATCGCGCCCACTACCCCGCCGCTGGCGATCCGGGCCCGGTGGCCCTTGGTTAGGTGACCGGTCATCGCGCTGGCGTCGGCCCACAGGCCCCACGCTAGCGAGCTGGCAGGCAGCCCGGCTGCCTGCCGCCAGGCGGCCAGCCCCTCCAGGAACGCATTCGCCGCCGAGTAGTTCGCCTGTCCCGCGCTGCCGAAGGTGGCCGCCGCGAAGGAGAACAGCATGAATGTGTCCAGGTCCAGGTCGGCGGTGAGCTGATGCAGGTGCCAGGCCGCGTCGGCCTTGGGCCGCATCACCGCGTCGATCCGGTCCGGGGTCAGCGATCCGGTCACCGCGTCATCGACGACGCCCGCTGAGTGCACCACCCCGGTCAGCGGGCTGTCCGCCGGGACCTGGGCCAGCAGCCCGGCCAGCGCGCCCTGGTCGGCGGCATCACACGCCGCTACCTGGACCCGGGCCCCGGCCGCGGCCAGGCCGGCGGCCAGCACCGCGACCCCCGGCGCGGCCGGGCCGGACCGGCTGGCCAGCACCAGGGCCCGGGCCCGCCCGGTACCAGCCAGATGCCCGGCCACCAGGGCGCCCAGCGTCCCGGTCCCCCCGGTCACCAGCACCGTCCCGGCCCGGCGCGGCGCCGCCGGATCCGGCGGGATCACCAGCACCAGCTTGCCGGTATGCCGGGCCGCG
>JBEKKH010000408.1:0-7391 GCA_050010815.1 Streptosporangiaceae bacterium
CTGCTGGCACGCGCGGCGCAGACCGCGCACATCGTCGCGATCGTGACCGGGGCCAGCGGCGTGGCCGGCGCGATCATCATCGTCGCGGCCGTCGTGACGGTGAACAGCTGGAACCTCTACTCCGCCTCGCTGGCCACCGTGAACGCAGTGGACGTACTCCTGCCGGGCAGGCGGCCCTCGCGTACCGCGGTCACCATCATCATGGGAGCGGCCGGCTCGGTCCTCTCTGCGGTCGGCATCATCAACAGGTTCGTGTCGTTCCTGACCGTGATCGGTGTCGTCGTACCGCCGGTCGCGGGCATCATGATCGCGGATTACTTCGTCGTCACAACCTGGCGCGGCATGCTCGAGGCCTCTCGCCGGCGGGGAGAACTGCCGGACCAGCCGCCCAGGTGGGTTCCCGCATGCCTGCTCGTGAGGGTCATCTCGGCCGCGGCGGGATACTGGGTGCATATCGGCATCCCCGCCATGAACTCCGTCCTGCTGGCCTTCCTGCTCTACGCCGCCGCAGGCAAGCTCGGCCTCACCCAGGGCTACAGCCGCACGGCCAGGGAAGCAGAGCCGCAGCCTCGGGCGCCCCTTCCGGCCCCCGCCGCCGAGGAAGAGACGTGACCTGACCTGACATGCTCATCAGAACCGGCGTCGGCACCACCGGATCACCGCTGTCCGCATGGAGGGCAGGGGAGAGGAGGGCCGTCGGGCACGCGGATTAGATGAGGGTCCGCTGGAACGATACCGGGCCCAGGGTCCGTGAGCTGTGACCCGATGCATCGGGATTGACGATGGTTTACCTGGCCGGAAAGCTGTTGCCGTGACTGGGGAACAGGCGCGGGCGGAACGGTTCGCCGAGCTCTTCCATGCCGTCTACCTGACGTTCCACCGTCGTGACCGGCCGCGGAGCGAGCTGCCCGGCGTCTCGAGGGCGGTGCTGGAACACCTGGCGCTGGCCGGCCCGCTGACCATCGGCGAGGCCGCGGCGCACATGCGCAGGGCGCAGTCGGTGATCAGCGAGATCGTGACCCATCTGGAACGCGACGGCCTGCTTGAGCGCGAGAACGATCCTGGGGACCGCCGGCGGACGCTGATCTGGCTGACACCCGCCGGTCACGAGGCCTTGCGCCGGGATCGCGAGGTGCTCGCCACCGACCTGCTCGCCCGCGCCATGGCCCGGCTGCCACCCGGTCAGGCCGATGCGCTGAACGCCGCGATGCGCGCCTTGACCGAGTGTGCCCGGTCAGATGGCGTACGACCTTACGGGGTCCAGGCACGCTGACATCAGGTCAGCGCTATGTGCGCCGGATGACATCGCCCAGCCGCCCCGATCACCAGTGCCGGCGGTGGCGGCGAGCGGACTTAAGATATCGGCGGATATTTCGTGTCAAGCTCGTGGTGGCTTGTAACAGAGAGCTATGTCGTGTTGAACCGGCGGGTCATCGCCTCCGGCCGGGAGTCACTTCGGACTAAGCCAGCCCGTTGAGCCGCCCCGTACGGTCGGCGTGGCCGTAATAAATTGTGTCTACGGCGGTGTTAGAGGTCATGCTGGCGAAGCAGGAGGTCAACCCGGGCGGTCCCGGGCGAGCCGAGATTGGCATAGATGTCACGTGCCTGACGCAGGGCCAGGGCGGCCTCTGCAGTCTCTCCAGCGCTGACGTGACAGCGGCCGAGGCCCTCTAGCGCACGCGCTCTTTCTGCTGGTGATTCGATGTCACCGAGGGTGGCCAGAGCTTCGGCGTAGCTGGTGCGCGCGTCTGCGATCCTGGTCATGGCGATCTGCAGCTCGCCCAGGTTGTTGAGGGCGATTGCGGCGCTGGCGGGTTCGTCGCTCGTACGGTACAGGCTGAGTGCGCGGGTCAGGTTCTGTTCGGCGGCGCGGAACTTCCGCGCGTCCCGCTGGGCGGCGCCCATGTAGTTAAATGCGTCGGCCTGCCCGAGCGGGTCGCCTACCGTGCGGTAGAGCTTCAAGGCCTGCGCCTGGCATCTGATTGCCGCCTCGTGGTCGCCGGTAGCGTGCCGGACCATGCCGAGGTGGTTCAGGACGTTGGCCTCACCGTGCCTGATCCCGAGCTCCCGGTATAGCTCTATAGCTCGCGTGAGGTTACGGGCGGCTCCCGCGTAGTCGCCGGTCTCAAGCTGGACGGCGGCCATGTTGTTGCGCGCGGTCGCCTCGCCACGCCGGTCGCCTTGGGTAGTGAACAGCGCGATGGCGCGCTCTTGGCTCACGGCCGCAGCGCGGTGGTCCCCGGTCGCCAGCTGCACTACGCCGAAATGGTTGCGGACGCTGGCTTCGGCGATGTCATGACCGAGGCTGACGCACAACTCAAGGGCCGCTGTCAGGCTGTCGCGGGCGGACCGGAAATCGCCCCGGGCGTGCTGCAGGGTGCCGAGGTAGTCCAGGGCGGTGACCTCGCCGAGACGGTCACCGTGGTCGCGGAACAGCTTAAGCGCCGTGGCGAGGTCATCAGCGGCGGCACGGAAGTCTCCGCGCGCGTACTGCAGACCGCCGAGGTTGACCAAGGCGGTGGCCTCCTGGCCGTGGCCCTGGCCATCGGCGCGGTACAGCGCGAGAGCGGCAGCGAGGTTCTCGGTCGCGGCCCCGTAGTCGCCGGCGGCGCGCTGGATGTCGCCGAGATCGGTCAGGGCGTCCGCTGCCCGGAGCTGGTCGCCGCACGCGTCCGCGGCACTGATCACTGTGTCGAACAGGGCGCGCGCCTGGTCCAGGTATCCCATGGTACGCAGGTAGCCGTGCATGGCGGCGGCGATCGCGCTTGCGTAGCCGATAAGGTCTGGTGACGCGGCGGCACCGACTGATGCGTGAAGGTTAAGCTGCTCGGCAGTCATCCAGGCCATGGCGTCCCGCCGTGTTCTGAGGGTGGGCCCGGCGTGAGCCGGAGCTGAGGCAGTGGGCATCCCCGCGGCTGCCCGGCGGGCTAGGTAGGTGTCGGCGGAGCGGGCCGTGTGCAAGTAATAGTCAAGCAGCCTGAGCGTCGCGGCGGCGCGCTCGGCGGGCGGTTCCTCTGCGGCCAGCAGGCGGGCCTGCTCGCGGATGAGCTCGTGACGCCGGTACCGGCCGTGGGAAGGCTCGTTGACCAGGTGGTAGCCGAACAGTCGGTCTAGGCGGCCGCGCGTGCTGTCCAGCGTCGCGCCGTCAAGGGCGGCGGCCGCGTAAATGTCGAAGTCCGCGCCCACGTGCAGTCCGAGCCGGCGAAACAGCCGCTGCAGGTCAGGGTCGAGGTTCCGGTAGGTGAGGGCGAACGCGGCGCTGACCGATTCATTCTCGGCCGTCATCAGCGCCAGCCTGTCACCGGCCGCCGCCAGGTCCTCGGCCAGGGCGGCGGCCGTCCATGAACCGTGGTGCTTCAGCTGGCCCGCCACCAGGCTAATCGCGAGCGGCAGGTAGCCGCACAGCTGCACGATGGCGGCGACGGCCTCATCCCCTGCCCGCACGTCGGGCCGGCCAGCCACCTTCGCGAACATGCGCACGGCATCGTCCGGTGGTAGCTCATCAACAGGGACCCGTACGGTACCTGGAAGCGCGGTGAGCATCTGCCGGCTGGTGATGATCACCATCGAGTTGGCGCTGTGCGGCAGGAGTGGCCGGACCTGGCGGGAGCCGCTGGCGTCATCAAGCACTACCAGCATCCGGCGTCCGGCCATCCGCTCGCGCCACAGCGCAGCCCGCGCCTCCAGGCCGCCCGGGATCGCGCTGGCACCGACCCCGTCCTGGAGCAGCAGTGCTTCCAGGACATGTTCGGGCTGGACGGGCCGCTGATCGTCCGCGTGCCCGCGCAGGCGGACCAGGATGCAGCCGTCCGGGAAGCCGAGTGCCAGCTGTCGGGCCGCGTACACGGCGAATTCCGTCTTCCCCGCGCCAGCCATCCCGTCGATCACGCAGACGGTCCCGCCGAATGCATCACGGCGCGGCGAGTTACCTGGGGTACCGTCTGTGGCGGCCGCCCCGAGCAGCAACCCAAACTCCGCCGTCCGGCCGGTGAATCCGGCAATGCTAGGTGGCAGCGACCGCGCCACGTCCGGCAGGCCCTGCACGGTCAGCCCGCCGGGTTCGGCCAGCCCGGTGGTGGCGGCCTTCTCGAACCGGTCCCTGGCCGAGCCGGTAAGCTCCAGCCCGGCCGCGAGCAGCCGGGCTGTATGTGTCTTTGCTGTCTTATAGACTCCGCGCTCCAGGTCGCTGATCGCCCGGACGCTGACGTCCGAGCGCTCGGCCAGTTCCTCCTGGGTCAGCCCGGCGCTTATCCGCATTTGCCTCAGCAGCTGCCCGTAGAGCATAACGTCACTCCCTATACGGCAATAGTGACATTCCGCGTCGGTCCTGCGGAAGAACCAAGCCGGCACCACATGCAGGAACCCGCCGGTTTCCCGTGGGTCTTCCTCGTGGTGCAGGCGCGCGTCATGGCGAAGAGTTAGCGCCACGAGATCTCCCGTCTTGAGATCTCGCCCTGAGCAGGCCCCGCGAAAGAAGGTGAATAATGAGCGATGCATCCGATCTGATCTCCAGCGGTCTCCCCGTCTACTCGGTAACCAAGGACATCGTCGAAGCCATTGCCAAGGGATGCGGCATGAACCCCAGCGACGCGCATGCCCTCGGCGTGGCCGTGGGCATCAGCGCCAGCGTCACGACGGCTGTGACAACCGGCTGCCCGTAAGACGGCAGTCATCAAGAGGCCGGTGTCCCGCGCGTGGCGGGGAGCCGCGGGACACCGGCTGCGGAAGCGGCCTGCGGACGAGCACCGCGGCGACCGCGTCCGTGCCACCGGCGGCCATGCCGAGCATCATTACGGGCTCAGCATCGATGCCCGGGCTGGCTAGGTAAAACACCTGAAATAAAACGTTTCTGTGAGGCTGAATTATGCGGCAACGCCTTGACTTCATAGCGGTGCCAATCCATATGGGGATCAGCTTGAGCTGGGCATCGCGCGTTGCGTCTTTCGCTGCCCTGATAATGGTCGTGGCCGCCTGTTCGGGAAGCCCGTCCTCAGAACGCGCGACCCCTGCGCTAAAGTTCTCGACGACTGCGGCGGCCCTGGTTCATGTCGGCACGAGAGCGGACGTCCCGATCCAGGTTAACGACTCAAGCGCGACGATTAGCGAGTCCGGATCTATACCTTCCGGTATGTCATTCCGCTCCAGCCGGGGCGGCACCGCCGCTATCGTCGGCGTTCCCCGAGGTGACATCGGCGGCTATTATCAGATGCGGCTGACCGCCGTCAACGGAAGCCAGCACGCCAGTCAGGAACTGGCGCTCTCGGTTGATGAGACACCGTATTTCCCGTCAATCGACAACACAACGTTCGGCGCCAATGAGTATCATCACAACCAGGAAGTGATTGTCGCGACCGGCTACCCAATGCCACGACTCAGCTATACCGGGACCCTGCCAGGCGGCTTTACGTTCACCCTGGCCAGTACAGGAATGGTCACGGTATCCGGCTCGCCCGGCTCAATCGAAGGTCCGTGCAGTTCGCGGATAACCGTGCGGGCGGTCAGCGCCTCCGGTACGGCCACGCTGCCGGTGACGGTGAAGATCGGCGACTGGCGATGCCCGCTGAATATCGCCGGACCATTGCTTGGCCACATAGCTGGCAGCGTGATCACCGGCAAGGCGGGCAAGGTGATCGGCGAGTGGCTCTGGCAGAACGGGAAGAAGGCCGCTGCCTGGGTGTGGCAGCGCGGCAGGGCTGTCGTGGTTAGCCCGGAAGCAGAGCAGGGGGCGGAAAGCGCGGCGGGGGATGTATGAGACCGCTTCGAGGCCGGGAGTAGCGTCATTAGTCAGTGACTGCGTCGGAATGATACGGTCAGGGCGAGACAAACCGAACGAATAGGAATCCGGCGCGACTAGCAGTCCGACTAACCGGATTTGGTTATTTATCCCACTGCGTCCAAACGTCTCACCGGCATGCCGCGAACTATTACAATCAGTGTCAAAAGCGACTTAGTGTTAACATGCAGGACTCAAGTTTCGCGTGGTGCCTGCACCGGCGCATCTGCGGTAGTACTGTCCCTTCGTCGGGATCGGCAATCAGGGGGAAACATGCGCAGATATCCAAAAGTTGTACGTATGTATTTTACTGCCCTACTAGCTTGCGCGCTAACCACAGTGGCGACACCACTCTGCGCAGAGGCCGCATCCGCTGCACCCAATCCAATAGTCTTCTCAGATTCGCCAGGGACATCTGCGCCCCCTTCGACACTCGGCCCTTATTCAATGACGCCTTTCGCCGCAGACACTCAGGCCGTAGGCGAGTCCGTTAGCGGCGTCGCGGGACCGACTGGACCCCTGAATTTTTCTCCTAGCCTTGAGCATTGCCTGACTCCAACTCCACAAGGTTGCTGGCAAACCTGGAGTAATGGCTACTCGGGAGACGTCTATGCGACCGATTCGGGGAGCATTACCCTTACCCTTCCCCCCTCGGCAAAGGCGTTTTACTTCTATGCTGAGCCCGATCAGTTTATGACATTTTCGATGACCGCAACCAGCGATAACGGTACTACTTCCGGCCCTATCGCTGTAACTGGCTTTGCGGGGGCTGAGTATTTCGGCTTTTACTCGACTGGCCCAGCCACCATAAGAACCATCACGGTCTCCGGCGGTGATCCCGAAGGCTTTGCTATCGGTGAATTCGGCGTATCCGCGTGCAGTTACAACACCCCGCCGTCCTGGACGACAAGTCCGGTAGGCGGTCTTACTCCCGGTGTCGAGCCGCTGAACGTTATCATCAGCGGCTGCTCGAACGTCTCGCTGGAGGACATCCGGGAAGGCCTGGGTGACTGGGGTGAGGTCACTCCTACCTGCCTGTCGTCAGAGCAGGCGAACGTGACCGGCACCTTCGTCAATCAGCAGCAATCCTGGCGTCTGGAGTCCTCGGGTGCGGTTGTGCTGGGGACCTGCCTGGACGGGAACAGGCTGTCGCTGGACGGCAGTGAGAACCACGTCCGTATCTGGAACCAGCCCATCGCGGGCACACACGGCGCCTGGTTCATCAGCGCCAGCTACGAGACTCTCTGCGTGGATCTCTTCGGGACGATGGTGCCAGGCAGGATTTTCACCCTTGGCGATCTCCTCATATTCAAAGCCCTGGGTCTCGCCTGGCATTGCATTGACGGTAGTCAGGGCAGCATCGGCACAGACGGCTACAACAGGGGTGCCGACGATTTTGTCTCCGCCATCCAGGCGGCCGCCGGGCCGCAGAAGTGGGCTGTCAATGTCCAGACCGTCTCTACCCCGGCGGGGATCGGCGAGGGCCATAAGGGCACCGGAGTCCCGTTCAACGGCACCGTCTACGTCGTGACCGTGGATCACGCTACGCCGTAAAAACCGCTCCGCCTCTGCGGGATCCACAAGGCTTCGCAACTGGCTGTTGGTGACCACAGTCCGA
>JBEKKH010000409.1:0-7908 GCA_050010815.1 Streptosporangiaceae bacterium
CCGAGTCGTAGCCGAGCTCATCGGCCAGCGCCGCGTGCTCGCGCACGGTGCCGATGTCGCCGGTCGTTGGGATCAGCACGCTTGTCTTCATGTGATCGGAGTCCTTGTCTGATAGGCGGCGAACCACCGCAGGGCATCCGGGTTGTCCACCGCACCCGCGTCCATGACCTGAGGCCGAGCGACATCCCCTTCAGGTGCTCAAGCAGAACCCCGCCCGTGCTGTGCACGATCCCCTTGGGCCGGCCGGTGGTCCCCGAGGAGAACAAAATCCAAATCGGATGACTGAACGGCACGGCTACCGGCGCCAGCTCAACGGAACCCGCCGAACTGGGCCAGCCGAGCCCGGCGCCGCGACCAGCGCGTTCCGCAGCTCACCCAGTCCGTCGATCGTGCTCACCAGGGTCGTTCCGGGTCGAAGGAACTCCTGCGGCTTACGCCCCATGCCCACCCCGGACGGGGTTCCGGTGAAGATCAGGTCGCCCGGCGACATCGGGCAGACGGCGGAGATCCGGGCCACCAGCTCGGGCACGGAGAAGATCATGTCCCTGGTCCGGCCGTCCTGCAGCACCCGGCCGTCGACCGAGCAGCGCAGCCCCAGGTCATCGGCGTCCGGCAGCTCGTCGGGGGTGACCAGCCACGGTCCGATCGGCCCGAAGCCGGGAAACGACTTCCCGAGCGAGAACTGCGGCAAGGCCCGCGACGTAGGACCAGGCCTTCTCCTCGGGTACCCGTTCCGCGGACCGGCCGATCACCGCGACCAGCTCGACCTCCCAGTCCACCCGGTCGCTGGGCAGCTCGACGGCGGCGTACGGGCCGGTCAGGCAGCTACGGAACTTGGTGAACACGGGAGGGACGGCGGGCGCGTCGACGCCGGACTCGGCGGCGTGCTCCCGGTAGTTCAGGCCAATCCCGAACACCTGGGCCGGGGCCAGCACCGGCGCCCCGAGTTCCCCGGGCACCAGCGGACCGGTGCGGGCTCCGGAGTCGGCGTACCGCCCGGCCCATTCGGTGAACCGGTCCCACACCGCGAACACCCGGTCCGGGTCGGCGCTGAACTCGCCGTCGCTGACGGACGCGACGTCCACCAACCCGTAGCCCCCGTCGCTCCCGTCATCCCCGTTGCCGTAGATGATCACGAGACGGCCGCGAGCACGTCCGATGCGCATGAGATCTCCTTCGGGCCGGGCTCACGCCTTGGGCGCGTGGCTTCCGGTCATCAGCGCGGCCAGGTCTTCGGGGTGAATGAACGACGGCGGGGGAGGAGGGCCCCAGTTGTAGAGCCCACGGGCGCCTTCCACCACCGACGGCTTCCACAGCTGGTCGTCCAGGACGACGTCCAGGTCGGAGTAGTACTCGGAGAAGTTGCCAACCGGGTCCTTCAGGTACCAGAAGAAGTTGGACCCGATGTGGTGGCGGCCCAGCCCCCAGACGTGCCGCTCCGGGTGGCCTTCCAGCATCGCCGTGGCGCCCCGCCCGACCTCGTCGATGTCGTCGACCTCCCACGCGGTGTGATGCAGGAAGTTCAGCGGTGCCTGCTGCACCAGCAGGTTGTGATGATCGGTCGAGCACCGCATGAACGAGGCCAGCCCCGGCACATGGTCGCTGACCTTGAACCCCAGGCCCTCTGTGAAGAACCGCTGCGACGCCTCCTGATCCAGCGAGCCGACCACCACATGCCCGAGCCTGCGCGGCTGGACCCGGGCTGTCCGCTCGATCGCCGGCGCCCGGCCGTTGGGCCGCCCGGGCCGGCCCGGGCCGTTGGTCGGCTCCTGCTTGGCGGCCGCCTCGGTGATCCGGGGACTGACCTGCACGCTGACCTGAAGCGCCGAGTTCGGATCACGCACCCGCAGGCCTGCCGCGTCGCGCTCGAACTCCGCCTCGATCCGCCGCAGGCCCGCCTCGACCCGGTCCAGGTCGTCGGGATCGTCGGCGCCAATCGCGATCTCCAGCAGCCGGCGCCGCTCGGCCGGCCGCAGCGCCAGCTGCTCGCCGCCGTCCGCGGTGGCGAAAACCAGGCCGCGACCCGGCCGGTCACCCACCCGGCGCAGCCCGAAGTCCTCGTAGTAGGACGCGACCGTGTCCACATCCGGGACACCCAAAGTTATCGATGTCAGACCGTGCAAGCTCATCGCGTTGCCATCTCCCTCTGTGCGCGATCCCGGTCCACGCCCTGGCGGTGCGCCAGGACTACCCCAGGTCTACGCCATTTCTGTCGACAGGTCAAGAAAATATCGATAATAATTGAGCCCGCCCCGAGCTCCTGCGCGGCCACGCCCCGAGCTCCTGCGCGGCCACGCCCCGAGCTCCTGCGCGGCCACGCCCCGAGCCCCTGCGCGGTCACGCCGCCGCGAGGCCCCGCCGGAAGGCCTGCCCGCCCTTCCTCAGGCCGCTTAACTTGACGGTTCAAGTTAAGCGAGATAAGACTTGACACGTCAAGTGAAAACGCTCGCGTATCGCCGAAGGAGCCCCCACATGAGCGAGATCGCCAAGCACTGGATCGACGGCGAATGGACTGGATCCGGCCCCGTCAAAGAATCCATCAACCCTGCTACCGGAGCGGTGCTGGGCCAGTGGGCCGACGGCGGCGAAGACGAGGCCCGCGCGGCCATCGCGGCCGCCCGCCGCGCCTTCGAGACCTCGCCTTGGTCCCGGGACCGCAGCCTGCGCTATCGGACCCTGAACGAGATGGCTGACCGCTTCGACGCCCACGCCGAAGAACTCGGCACGCTGGTGACCAAGGAGAACGGCAAGAAGATCGCCGAAGGCCTGTTCGAGGGGACATCCCCAAGCCCCACACTTCGGCACAACGCGGCCCAGGCCCTGACCGACACTGGCATCTCGGCCGAGGTCGCGCCGGGACAGTGGTTCAGCACCTACGCCGAGCCGGCCGGGGTCGTCGGCATCATCGTCCCGTGGAACTCTCCCGTCGCCCTGCTGATCCGGTCCCTGGCTCCGGCCCTGTCCGCCGGGAACACCGTCGCGGTCAAGATGCCAGGCCAGACCGCGCTCGTCGCCAACCTGGTCTCGCAGATCATCGCCGAGGTCACGTCGTTGCCCCGCGGCGTCGTCAACATCTTCACCGAATCCGGCAACACCGGCGCCCCGTACCTGGTCGCCTCGCCCGATGTCCAGGTCATCAGCTACACCGGCAGCACCACCGTCGGGCGCATCGTCGCCGCGAACGGCGCCCCCACCCTCAAGCGGATGAACCTCGAGCTCGGCGGCAAGACGCCGATGATCGTCTTCGACGACGCCGACCTCGACGCCGCCGTTCCGCTGCTCGCGGCGGGGGTCACGACCTTCGGCGGGGAGTTCTGCATGACCGGCTCACGGATCCTGGTGCAGCGCGGCGTGGCCGATGAGGTCCGCACCCGCCTGGCCGGCTTGCTCGAGAACGTGCGCGTCGGCGACGGGCTGGACCCGGAGACGGATATGGGACCGCTCATCGACAAGGCCGACGTCACCCGCGTCGACGGCATGGTCCAGGCGGCCCTGGCCTACGCCAAGCCGGTCGTGCGCGGCGGCCCGGCGACCGAGGGCGCCCTCGCCGCCGGAGCGTTCTACCGGCCCGCCCTGCTCGAGGTCGAGGACGTCAACACCGACCTCGTCCAGAAGGAAGTCTTCGGCCCGGTCGCGACCTTCGAGGTCTTCGACACCGAGACCGACGCCATCGCCCGCGCCAACGCCACCGAATACGGACTCGCCGCCGGCATCTTCACCGGCAGCCTCAACACCAGCCGCCGGGTCAGCCGCGAGCTCCAGGCCGGAACCGTCTGGACGAACACCTGGGCGGCGATCAACGACGGCTTCGCCGAGGGCGGCTACAAGCAGAGCGGCATCGGCCGGCTGCGCGGCCCCCTGGCCATCACCGAGTTCCAAGAAGCCAAGACCATCGTCCACGCCATCCCGCCGTTCCAGGCCTAACCCGCGCCAACCAGAGAAGGAGAACGACATGCCCGCCAGTCCCATCGAGGTCGTCGGCCAGTGGATGCAGAACCTGCTGGACCCAGACGTCGTCAACAGCGTGGTCGCCCCCGACGCCACCTACGTCTCGCTCAACACCGAGAACGCCGAGCTGAACAAGATCATGCCGTGGGCCGGCACCTCTCACGGCCCGCAGGCGTTCCTCGGCAATCTCGGCGAGATGTTCACCCGCTGGGAAAACCAGGCGTTCGACGTGACCACGATGTTCGCCTCCGGCGAGAACGTGGCCGTGTTCGGCGACTTCCGCTACAAGTCCAACTCGCTGGGCAAGGTGGTGAGCTCGCCCTTCTCGATCCTGGTGAAGGTCGTCGACGGGAAGGTGACCTACCTGCAGTTCCTCGAGGACACCTACGCCACCGCGGCCAGCTTCCGAAAGGATGGCTCCTGGACGGTGCAGACGCAGCCCGGCGCCGAGCCCTTCCAGGTCTGACGTTCGGCATCACCGCAGTGCTCCGGTGCGGGCACATACCGCGCCGGAGCACCGTGAGTCACTTGAATCAGTATTCTGATCCGGTGACCGAAGGATCCCGCCGCGAGGCCGAAGAGCCGCCGGTGAAGTGGCTGGCCGCCGCGGAAGTGGATTCCTGGCTGTCCGTGGTGCGGATGATGACCTGGCTGCCCTGGTCGATCGATCAGCAGCTGCGGCGCGATTCCAACCTGGGGATGGTCGAATACCAGGTCATGGCCAGGCTGTCCCAGAGCCCGGGGCGAACCCTGCGGATGAGCGCCCTAGCCGACCTGGCCAACGCGTCGTTGTCGCGGCTGTCGCACCTGGTCAAGCGCCTTGAGGACCGAGGTTTTGTGCGCCGTGAGCCCGATCCGGCCGACGGGCGGTTCACCAACGCCATCCTGACCGATCAGGGCTTCCAGGCTCTCGCCGAAGCGGCGCCCGGGCACGTGGCCCACGTGCGGTCGCTGGTCATCGACGTCCTGTCGCCCGAGCAACTCCGGCGCCTCGGCCTAGTCGCGGACCGCATCATGTCGCACATCGACACCACCGAAATCAACTAGTCACACCACCTCGGAACGCCCGTGGAAGTCAGTTTCCTGGGGATGCCCGCCGTCCCGGCGTAGAGTTCAACTTGACTTGAACCATCAAGTCAGAGAAAATGTTGGTGGTTCAGTCCTTGCTAAGGAGCGCCGACCGCCATGGCTATCAGGCACCTTCCCGTCGCCGGCCGTCCGGCGGCCGGGCCGGCGCAGGAGCCGCCGGTGAAGTGGCTGACCGCGGCGGAACTGGACTCGTGGCTGTCCTTGGCGCGATTGATGACCTGGCTGCCCTGGTCGATCGATCAGCAGCTGCAGCGCGACTCGAATCTGGGGCTGGTCGAGTACCAGGTGCTGGCCATGCTGTCCGAGAGCCCGGAGCGGAGGATGCGGATGAGCTCGCTGGCCGAGGTCACCAACGCGTCGCTGTCGCGGCTGTCGCACCTGGTCAAGCGCCTCGAGGGTCGAGGACTGGCGCGCCGCGAGCCCGATCCCGTGGACGGGCGGTTCACCAACGCCATCCTGACCGATCAGGGCTTCCAGGCTCTCGCCGAAGCGGCGCCCGGGCACGTGGCCCACGTGCGGTCGCTCGTCATCGACGTCCTGTCGCCCGAGCAGCTGCGACGCCTCGGCCAGGCCACCGACCGCATCATGTCGCGCATCGACACCTCGGAAATCAAATAACCCGGACACGCGGCCCGCCAGAAAGCCGCGTCGCGATGACGTCGGACCTGCTCATCGCGCTCTACGTAGGACTGTCGGTTCCGGTGGGCCAGGGAAGGAGCGTCAACTGGACCAAGACACGGCCGTCCGCGGCGTGACCACGAGCCGGGAGGGCTGGGCCCGGATCCGCCGCGCCCTATGGCAGCCGCCGCGGCCGCACGGCGAGCAGCCGCGCGAGCGGGTGGTCGGGCCGCTGGAGCTGTTCTATGACCTGGCCGTGGTGGTGCTGGTCGCCCAGGCCGCCCACCGGCTGGCCGGGCACCTGACCTGGGCCGGGCTCGGCCAGTTCGCGGCGGTGTTCACGCTGGTGTGGATCGCCTGGGCTAACGGCAGCTTGCACCATGAGCTGCACGGCCACGACGACGCCCGCGCCCGCAGCACGTTCTTGCTGCAGATCCTGGTGCTCGCCGCGATGGGCGCCTCCATCCCGCAGGCGAGCGGGGCGCGCGGAGCAACGTTCGCAGTGGCCGCGGCGGTGCTGTTCGCGGTGCTGGCCGTGCTGTGGCTGCTGGCCGGGCGCGGCGACCGCCCCGAATACCGCCGGCCGTCCCGGCTGTTCGTGACCGGGACGGCGGCCTGCGCCGTGCTGCTCACCACCGACCCGGCCGACGAGCCCGGGGTGGTCATCACCGAGGCACTGACCGAACGGTTCGGGGCGTTCATCATCATCGTGCTCGGCGAGACCCTCACCGGTGTCGTCTCCGGGCTGTCCAGCCGGCCGGTCAGCGGGCTCACCCTGGCCGTGGGGCTGGCCGCGGTCGTGGTCGGCTTCGGTGCCTGGTGGACGTACTTCGACTTCGCCGGGCAACGCCAACCCGGAACCGGACGGGTGGCTAGCGTGCAGTGGATACTCGGTCACCTGCCGCTGACCGCCGCGGTCGCCGCGATGGGCGCCGCGATGCTCAGCCTCGTCGACCACGCCCATGACGGCCGCACCCCGGCCGCCACGGCGTGGGTGCTGGGCGCGGGCGCCGCGGTCGTGCTGCTCGCGACGATGCTGCTGGCCGCGACCCTGCCGGCCTGGGGCCACGACCGCGGCCTGTACCGGCCGCTCGCCCGCACCTGCACCGCCTCCGCCGTGGCCTGCCTCGGCCTCGCGGCCGCCCGGCCGGCGCCACTTCTCCTTGCCCTCGGGCTGGTCCTGCTCCTCAGCATCCCCTGGGTATACGCGGTCGCGCGCCGCCTGGCCGAAGCCGCGGGGGGATCTGACCGCGGCTCCGGTCCGTCGGGCGCGAAGGTTTCGGATACCGCTTCGAGCTTAAGGAGGTCCGCTAAGGCGGGCCGCCCGGCGGACCTTCGGGAGCGAGATCGACGATCCGCTGTAGCAGCGAAACGGCCTGAGAAAGAATGCCTTGTTCGTGCGGATTGAGCTCGTAGGTCAGTCGTTCGGCCAGCCAGTCCTGTTTCACGGCCCGGGCGTCGTCGAGTGCGCGCCGGCCCGCGTCGCTGACGGTGATGATGCTCTGCCTGCCGTCGCGGGAGTCCGCCGCCCGGTCCACGAGTCCTTGCGCCTCAAGGCTAGCCACGATCGCGCCCATTGACTGCGACCGTGTTCCCTCCGCCCGCGCTAGCTGTGAGATGGTCTGCGGGCCGCCGGTCTCGAGCCTGAGCAAAGCAGACTCCTGCGACCACGTCAGATCGCCCGGACTGGCCGTGGACCGCAGCCGCCGGATGAGTCCGACTGTCACGGCCCGAAGCTGAGCTGCCACCGCGGCCTGGTCGATAGCTGACGCGTCGCCCTCAGTTCTCACCTGTCCATCGTCTCCCAAACAGCGCGCGCTTGCCGCCACAATATATGAAGCTTGCCTTCGAAGTTAACCTTCATATATTGTCGAACCGTCGCGACCATCCGGGCCCACGAAAGGCTGACCATGACGTCCCACACGACTATCTCGCCGCAGGAAGCGGCCGACCGGCTGGCCATCCGGGAGCTGGTTGACGCCTACGCCCATTGTGCCGACCGGCGCGACGCCAAGGGCCAGCTGGCCCTGTTCACCGAAGACACCCGCTTCCTGGTGTTCTATGACCTGACTTCCTCCGAACCGTCCCAGGAGCTACACGGCCGAGAGTCTCTGGCCCCGGTGTTCGACGACCTCAACCAGTACGTCGTCACCATGCATTTCAACGGGCAGAGCACTATCTCACTAGATGCGGACCGGGCCACCGGCGAGAGCTACTGCCTGGCCCATCACCTTTCGGTCGCCGAAGACGGTC
>JBEKKH010000410.1:0-7329 GCA_050010815.1 Streptosporangiaceae bacterium
CCCCAGTGACAGCGCGGTGGTGGCGGGCTACCCCCTCGACGCCCAGTACCTGCACACCGTGGCGGCCAGGATCGGCGGCATCGAGACCGCGCAGGGTGCGAACATTTACCAGACGTCCATGGTGACCCGCCAGGTCTACGAGATCAGGGCGGTGGTCCAGCCGGGCAACTCAGGCGGCCCGCTGCTGTCACCGCAGGGCACCGTCGACGGGGTGGTGTTCGCCGAGGCCACGGGGGTCTCCGACACCGGCTTCGCGCTCACCGCGGACCAGGTGTCCACCGATGCCCGGATGGGCGAGCAGGCTACGACGGCGGTCTCCACCATGGGCTGCGACTGACGGGCCAGGCGAACCTGCCGGGCACCTACCGGCCAGCAGCCGGGCCGGCCGCCAGCAGCGGCGGCCGGAGATCTTCGCCGGTCATGCCCGCCAGTCCGCGCAACTCGATCCGTGCGGCCAGTTCGTCGCAGGCCGCCAGGACGGCCGCGGTATCGATGCCGTACGGATGGCCGCGCCCATCCGGCGGGGCCATCCGGTCGCAGTACGCGCGGACCCGGTCGGCGCCTCGCCTGAGCAGCGTGACGGCTCCGCGGGCATTACCCCGGTGCGCGTGCGTCAGCCCGACTGCGACCTGAGCCAGCCCCTGCCACAGGTCACGCTCGCCGGGCGGCCCGGACTTCCAGGCCGCTTCGAGGACCTCGTGGGCGTGAAACGGGCGTCCCGCGCGCAGCAGCTGGTCCGCGCGCCTGGCAGCATCCGGCCCGGTGATGACCAGGTCGTCGGGCAGCCCAACCCGATCGTCCCGATCGTCCCGGCCGTCCTGACCGGCCTGCGGGGTACCGGCCTGCGGGCGGGCGAGGGGGCGGCCGAGGCCGTCGCGGGGGCGCGCATTCCTGGGGCGGCCCGCGGGGTCGCGGTCCCGGTTCACCGCTCCGGTTCCGGATCGGCCAGCCAGCCGAACAGCTCGGTGTCGAACGCGTCCGGTCGTTCCTCGTGCGGGAAATGGCCGACGCCGTCGATCACTCGCCAGCGGTAGGGACCTTCGACGTACCGGCCGGCGCCGCGCGCCGTCTGCGGCAGGACGCATGAGTCCACCGCACCCTGCAGGTGCAGGGTCGGTGCCTGGATGGGTGCTCGCATCTGCCGGGCGTAGCGCAGGCCGTCCGGCCGTAGTGCGCTGCGGGCGAGCCAGCGCTGATACTCCAGCGCGGAGTGCGCCACCGAGGGTATCCGCATCGCCCGGGAGTAGATCTGCTCGGTCGGGCCGTCCGGCCAGCCGGGCGCGGACCAGCTCTCGAGCAGCCGGCCCACCCGGGAGGCTCCGTTCTTGAGCAGCTGGCGCTCGGGCAGGACGGGCAGCTGCGATCCGAGCGCGTAGCCCAGCCGGCGGCCCTGGCCGAGCGGGTCGGTGAACAGAGCGGCCCGCATCTGCAGCGGATGCGCCATCGAGACGACGGCCAGCCTCCTGACCACCTTCGGGTAGTAGGCGGCCAGCGTCCAGGCGATCAGGCCGCCCAGCCCGTGGCCGACCACGATCGCGTTGGCCTCGCCCATGGCCCGGATCAGCCCGGCCGCGTCGGAGGCCGCCGTGACCAGGTCGTAGCCGCGCGGCGGCTTGTCGCTGCCGCCGTAGCCGCGCAGGTCCACCGCGACGCCGCGAAAGCCGGCCTCGGGCAGGCCGGCCAGCTGGTGGCGCCAGGTCCACCAGAACTCAGGGAACCCGTGGAGCAGGAGCACCAGGGGCCCGTCGCCGGCTTCAGCGACGTGAAACCGGGTTCCGTTGGCGCTGACCGACCGGTGTGTCCACGGGCCGCTGATCGCGACAGCGGCACCGCCGCCCACGGCCATCACGCTCACCTCACCGGGGCTTGCCGGCGGCGATCTCGGGGTGCTGGCCGTCGTGCCGGAGCATCCCGAGACCCTCGGTGACGGTCTTCCTGGTCTTGCGCAGGCCGGACAGGTGCCGCACCTTCAGGAACGCGATACCCACCGCCACCGCCGCCAGCAGGACGCAGGTTCCCGCGACGATGAGAAAAGCCGCCCAGGTCCAGATGCCGAGCGCGTGCAGGCCGTAGGCGAAGGCGATGCAGAAGAGCACGAGCACCAGGCAGCCGACAAAGGCGGCGACCCCGGCCAGCGCGGCCGCCAGGCCGACGCGGCGCACGTCGCCCTTCAGCTCGGTCTTGGCCAGCTCGATCTCATACCTGACCAGCGCAGAGACGTCCTTGGCCGCCAGGGCCACGAGATCCCCGAGTGACTGATCACCGCCGCCGGGTTCCGGCGTTTCGCTGCGGACCATCTCGTCCATCTCCCATCGTGCGGACCGTCATCCGTGCTCCGCACGGCAGTTAATGTCCGCGCCCGCAATTTTCTCAGGTTTGGCCGAAGACAAGGCTAGCGTTCTTGATCGCTATCATGGCAGCACCCCGGCCCCGCCCGGCATTTCACCCTACGCCCAACCGCGGACGCGTGCTCCGGAACGGGCGGCCAGCCCGTAAAACGGGAGCGGTGTCCGCTGCGGGGAGGCGGCCGCTAACTAAACCGCAGGCTTGATCAGCGGCGCGTCCCGTGTGAATGGCCGGAACCCGACTCCGTAGTACAGCCCGCGCGCCCGCGGATACCCAGGCGCACCCCAGCACGCGACGGTCATCTGAGTGGCTCCGGCATTGCGCGCGAGCCGCATCCCATGCCGCAGCATCGCCGTACCGAGTCCCAGCCGCCGGTAGTTGCGGATGTGTCCCCACCGGTTCGAATTCTGCGCTCTTGTTGACCTCATCCAGCCACATGATCGTCGAAGCCGTCATCGTCTCATCCGGTGCTTCCACCAGGACGTGCAGGTCGCTGCGGTACGTCGCGGTCTGCCTGACGCCCTGGTAGCCCTCGGCGGTGTAGGTCGACGGAGCCCAGGCATCCACGTCGGCCCGGACGGCGGCCTCCGGCCCGGCCGGAAAACCACAGGCGGCACGGCCAGGTCCCGCCGTGACAGGCGTGTCCCTTACCCCAGATCCAGGCCAGGGCGCCGGCCGATCGCCGAACTGTTTTCGCAGTCGCGCCACCGGGGGGACGGGCCGGTAGATAACGATCCGCCGGATTTAGGATCACGTTTTCTCGCCGGGACCGCCCCTGGCCAACCGGGGCTGCCCGGCCTCAGCTCCAGGGGGCCCGCACACAGCGAGCGGCGCCCCGGGCCGGGGCGCCGCCGCTGAACCACGTCAAACCTGGCTACCAAGCGTGCACCTTCTACGTCAGTCAGGCCACCTTGACCTGGCCTGACACGCCTCCCGCGGCTGGTCGCGCGTGGGTACCTGGCTGCCGTGCCCGGGCACCGAAGCGCCCGTAACACAGTTGTACGTCTAAATCCTCTAGGGGGATAGATGGGGACGTGATCAATTCGTGATCTCAATCAGTCCCGTCGGTCACATGCAGTTAACGAGTGGCTCGGCGGCCGGTGGCTGCCGAGCCAGGCCGTCGCCACGTTTGGGCACATAAGGGCAAGTCAGATCGTATACAGGGTGTTTGCGAACGGCGTCAGGGCGCCCGAAGCCCTCCTCACGGTGAGTTCTTACCTAGTGATAGCAAGGTAAAAAATTCTTACCAGTTGGTAGCGATCTCGGCATAGACCCTTCTCAGGCCCGGCGGCATATGTTGTAATTCGATTGGCTGAAGCCGCATGAGGGCACGTGTGGTGATACGCCGCCGGTGGTCGATACGACACCTGTGGTCGACCATCGAGCTCTTTGCGGATAAGCTTCCCATAAGGACGGCGCCGGCCTCCCCCCCCAGGGCCGGACCGTACGGCGGGCCCCGCTCTCCCCCCCGGCGGGGTCCGCCTCCTTATTTCAGCGGACCTAGTTTGTTCCTTATGGTTCACTTGTGGGGCTTTGGGCGCTTATGCCGGTTGATCCGTCCGGTTTTCTGCCCGCGTGTTCAGCATTTTGTGAATCGCTAATCCCGGAATGTTGGGCAGCTTCCGCCACCGTGTTTTTACGCTTGACGGCCCCAATAGCCCGGAAAGGCATTCCGCCGCCACTTTTGTTTCAGTCTTCTGTTTCAGTCTTCCGGGCCTCCGGCCAGCAGAATGTCGAGCAGGGTGACCGCGCCCCGCTTCGACAGCGAGTGGTTGGCGTTTCCGCACTTGGGAGACTGGACGCAGGAGGGGCACCCGGCGCGGCAGTTGCAGCCTGAGATGGCCTGCCTGGTAGCGCCGAGCCAACCCCGGGCGGCCTGAAAGCCTCGTTCGGCGAATCCGGCCCCGCCGTCCTGGCCGTCATAAACGAAGACGGTGAGCCGTCCGGTCGCAGCATGGGTGTCGGCGGAGACGCCGCCGACATCCCAGCGGTCGCAGGTAGCGAAGAGCGGCAACAGGCCGATCGAGGCATGTTCCACCGCATGGGCGGCCCCGCCGACGTCGATTCCGGTGGCGGCGAGCCGGTCCCGCTGCGCCGCCGAAACGGTCCACCACACGGCCCGGGTCCGCAGGTGGCGCGGCGGCAGGTCCAGGGGTGTATCGCCGAGCAGGGCACCGGTATCGGTACACCGCCTGGCGAAGCTGACCACCTGACGTGTCACCTGAACGTCGCCGAAGCGGACCTCGGCATCACCCCAGGTCATCGCGCGCAGTTCGCCGCTCACCTCAAGCTCCGTCACGCTCCTGGCCGTGGTGGTGTACCCGGGATCGCCTGGTTCGACCAACGCCACCCGGTCCTCGAGGTCCAGCCGCCGGACCAGGTAGCTGTCACCCTGGTGGACGTAGACCGCACCGTCGTGGACGATCAGGTGCGAGGAAGGCTCGTCCACCGTGCCGACCAGTCGTCCGGTCGCCTGCTCCACCACCCGTACCGGAGCCAGCCCCGCGCCGCGCAAGCCCGTCGTCGCGGCCACGTTCCTGCGCATGCTGAACCAGCCGGCCTGCCGCTTGCGCAGCCGCCCCGACCTGGTGAGGTCATCAATGACCGGGCGGGCCGCCGGGCCGAAGATGTCCAGGTCTTGCTCGGTTAGCGGCAACTCGGCGGCGGCGGCGCACAGGTGCGGGGCCAGCACGTAGGGGTTATCCGGGTCCAGTACCGTGGCCTCTACCGGATGGTGCAGCAGTAGTTCCGGATGCCGCACCAGGTAGGTGTCGAGCGGGTCATCTCGGGCGATGAGGACCGCGGCCGCGGACCTTCCGCTGCGCCCGGCGCGCCCGGCCTGCTGCCACAGCGAGGCCCAGGTTCCCGGCCAGCCGGCGATGAGCACCGCGTCAAGACCGGTGATGTTGACGCCGAGTTCCAGCGCGGTCGTGGTGGCCAGCCCCACCAGGCGGCCCTCGCTGAGTTCGGTCTCCAGGCGCCGCCGGTCCTCGGGCAGGTATCCGGAGCGATAAGCCGCCACCTTCGCCCCGGCCGCCTCATGAGCCCTGGTCTCGGCGTGAGCGCTGGCCGCGTGGATGAGGGCGGCGTCAAGGGCATCGGCCGGCCGATGGGCGGCCAGCGACCGGCGGGCGGCCAGCGCGACCGCCTCGGCGCCGCGCCGGGACCTGATGAAGGCGAGCGTCTGGACGTTCTCCCTGACCAGTCTGCTGAGCAGGTCCGCCGCCTGTGCGGTGGCGGTCCGGCGGAGCCGGGCCCCGGCGTCGCCATGGGCCTCGGTCAGCGGCGGTTCCCACAGCGCGAACGCGAGCGGTCCGCGGGGCGAGCCGTCCTCGGTCACTTCCTCGGCGTCCACGCCGGTCAGCAGCCTGGCGCAGGCCCCAGGAGTGCCGACCGTCGCCGAGGCCAGCACGAACACCGGACGGGCGGGACCGGTCAGCTCGCCCGGCGCGGCGTGATGCGCCACCACCCGCCGCAGTCGCCGCAGCACATGGCCGACGTGCGAGCCGAAGACGCCCCGGTATCCGTGGCACTCATCGATGATCACGTAACGGAGCCGGCTAAAGAAGCCCGACCAGCGGGTATGCCGGGGCAGCAGCACGCGGTGCAGCATGTCCGGTGTGGTGAGCAGGTACCTGGCGTGGCTGCGCGCCCAGTCCCGTTCGGCCCGGGTCGAGTCGCCGTCGAAGGTCGCGGCCTGCACGCCGGGGAGGCCGAGGGCCCGGATCGAGGCGAGCTGATCGGCCGCGAGAGCCTTGGTGGGCGTGATGTAAAGCACAGTGTCGCCCGCGAGCACCGACGTGAGTGCAGGCAGCAGGTACCCGAGCGACTTGCCCGACGCGGCGGCGGTGGAGATGATCACGCTGCGGCCGGCCTGGGCGTGCGACGCGGCGGCCGCCTGATGGCTCCACGGGGCGCCGATGCCGCGGTCGATGAAGGCGGTGATGACCTCGGCAGGAACCCACGGCGGCCAGGGGACCTGGCGGCCGGCCCGGGCCGGGATGTGCTCCACGTGGACGGGCCGCCCCCCGCGCGCGTCGCCCAGCAGGATGCCCAGAGCGCGGTTCTCCGCCCCGCCGGGCCGCATGGCCGGGGCAGGGCTGCCGGCGGGAGGCTCTGCCGGGAAATTCAGAGGTCCGGCCGGGGGAACGGGGGTGATCGTCGACACTATGTTCAGTGTGTCATTTTCGGTGTCTACTCCGTTGGAAGATGCTCGAAGGCATGATTTCGTATAGACATGACACCAGAGCGTGGTTGAATGCCGCAGAGGACCACGCCCTGGGCTCTGGCGAAGGTAGCCCGCGCGCCGGGGCGGGACGTTTGAGATGACGCCTTGCATGGCGCTGGAGGATTTGTGGATCTGAAGCTGGGTCACTACAACAAGGACGGCATCGAGGTCGTCGACGTCGAGGGCGAGATCGATGTCTACACGGCGCCGCGGCTCCGTGAGCTGCTCATCGAGCTGGTCAACAAGAACAACTACCAGCTCGTCGTCAACATGGAGAAGGTCGAGTTCCTGGACTCCACCGGTCTCGGTGTGCTGGTCGGCGGGCTCAAGCGGGTGCGGGCGCACGACGGTTCCCTGGACCTGGTCTGCACCCAGGAGCGGATACTCAAGATCTTCAGGATCACGGGGCTGACGAAGGTTTTCGGCATCCACGAGACGGTGGATGGGGCCATCGCGGCCAAGAAGCTCGAGAAGTAACGCGTCAGACCTCATCAGATGGCCACCGTCGAAGTTACGTTCACGCCGCTGCCCGCGCACGTTCGCACCGCGCGGCTGGTTGCCACCGCGGTCGCGCGGCGCAGCGGCGTGGACGAAGCACTGCTCGATGAGGTTCGCCTCGCCGTGGGCGAAGCCTGCTCGCGTGCGGTCGAGGCGCATCGCAGGCACTGCCCGGCCGAGCCAGTCAGGCTCGAGATGATCGACCAGGGCGGGCGGTTCGTCGTCGTGGTGAGCGATCATGCTCCCGCCGCGTCCAC
>JBEKKH010000411.1:0-7302 GCA_050010815.1 Streptosporangiaceae bacterium
ACAAAATCCTCCTTTAGCGGTATACATCCTGACGATGGGGCTGCACGGACTCGGCAACCTGTTCGGGCAGCGAGCCAAGCCTATTTCGGGGCCGCAGTAAAAGTCGGCATTAGCAGTCCGCCGCCGACCACCAGTGGGCGCCCCGGGCTTGGTCAGTGCGCCAGCAAGTGCAGGACCAGGACGAGAGCGGCGAGGCCAAGGGTGAGCTTGAGTGCGAGGACGGCGCCGCTGACAGCGATGGTGATCAGCCAGCCTCGCCGGGTCCTGGGCCGCCGGATGTGCTTGAGACCGGTCCAGCGCCTGCTGGTCCGCCCGGCCGTAGGTGCCTCTCCCGGTGCGTGGTCCGGACGGTCAGTCACGGGCGAGCGCCCTCCGCGCGCAGCCGGGCTATCTCCTGCCGGAAGCCGAAGTGGCTGATCAGGAGGGCCGCGGAGGCGAGCACGTCGGCGACGTTGAGGGACACGGCGGAAGCGGTGATCTGCACGGGAGGGCTCCTCGGGCCTGGCGAAAGGGATGATCATCAATAATGTACGCTGTACAATGTACTGCGTACAACGAACGTCAGCGGGAGAGTGTTCCCATGCCCACCGAACGCACCAGCGGCGGCGACCCCGCACGCACCCTGCGGCTGCTCTGGCGCGAGCCCGGTCCCGCGGACTCCCGGCGCGGACCGCGCCAGGGCCTGAGCGTCGAGCGGGTCGCCGCCGCCGCGATCGACCTGGCCGACGCCGACGGCCTGGGCTCAGTCACCATGCGCGCGATCGCCCAGGTCCTGGGCGTGGTGCCGATGTCGCTTTACACCTACGTGCCGGGCAAGGCCGAGCTGCTCGACCTGATGCTCGACACGGTCTACCTGCAGATGCCCCGCGGCGACCTGTCCGGCATGCCCTGGCGCGAGCGCCTGGCCGCCGTCGCCCAGGAGAACCGGGACCTGTTCACGCTGCACCCCTGGATCGCCGAGGTCTCCACCAGCCGGCCCCCGCTCGGCCCCGGACTCATGGCCAAATACGAGCACGAACTTCGGGCGTTCGAGGGCCTCGGACTCGACGACGTCGAGATGGACGCCGCCCTGACCTTCCTGCTCGGCTTCGTCCAGGCCGCCGCGCGCTCGGCCGCCGAGACCGCCGCCGCCCGGCGGGACAGCGCGATGAGCGAGGAGCAGTGGTGGGCCGCCAACGCCGCCCTGCTCACCCGGGTCTTCGACCAGACGAAGTACCCCACGGCCGCCCGCGTCGGCGCCGCCGCGGGCGCCGCCCACGGCGCGGCCTATGACCCCGACCACGCCTACACCTTCGGCCTGCAGCGCGTCCTCGACGGCCTGGGCGCCCTCATCGACACCAGCGGAGCCGGGCCCGGGCCGGACGGTGAACCGCGGGATTTTCGTGGTTGACCCTGACCTAAGGTCAGGGTGGACGCTGGCCTTATGACGAACTCGAACTCCTCCTGGACCGGCCTGGTGCCGGTAGAGGACACAGCCCTGGCCGTTACCGACACTCGCGGGACGGGCAGCCCCGTGGTGTACCTCAACGGTTCCTACGCCACCCAGTCGTCCTGGCGGCCCGTCATCGGCGAACTCGGGACCGGGTGGCGGCACATCACCTACGACGAGCGCGCCCGCGGCAAGTCGAAGCGGTCCTCGGACTACTCGTTCGAGGCCTGTATCCGGGATGTCGACGCCCTCCTGGAGGCGACCAAGGTGGACCGGCCGCTGCTGGTGGGCTGGTCCTACGGGGCGGTGGTCGCGTTGCACTGGGCCACCCGGAACCTGGACCGGGTGGCCGGCGTGGTCATGGTCGACGGCGGCTATCCGTGGGATTACCTCGCCACCGTCGACGGCGGCCCGCAGGCCGGCCGGGAGCAGATCCGGAAGATGTTCCGCCGGTACCGGTGGGCGATGCCAATGGCCCGGCTGACGGGTAACGCCGCGCGGATGACCGCCGATCAGCACGCGGAGGTCAATATCGAGTTGAATGAGATCGTCGCTGCCGGCGACCCCGTCTTCGACCTGGTGACCTTCCCGATGCGGTTTATCGTGGGCTCGGGTTCGGCCCTGGGTGCCACCGAGGAAGGACACACCGCGATGCGTGCCACGCTGGACCCGGTGCTCGCCCGGAACCCGAACGTCAAGGTGAGCGCGACGGTCACGAGCAACCACACGGGCATCGTGCGCAAGGATTTCCGGGCCATCGCCGCGGCCGTGCGCGAAGTCGCCGCCATCCAGCACGGCGAGGTTCACTGACGTCATGGCAGACGGGATCACCATCGGCCAGGCCGCCGCATTCGCCGGCGTCACGGTCAAGACCATCCGGCACTACCACCAGCACGGCCTGGTCGACGAGCCCCGCCGCGACCACTCCGGCTACCGGCGCTACAAGTCGGCCGACCTGCTGCGGCTGGTGCAAGTCCGGACGCTGGCCTGCGCGGGCGTACCGCTGGCCGGGATCGGGGCCATGCTCGACGCCGATCCCGGCACGTTCGCCGCCGCGCTCCTCGACGTCGAACAGAGCCTGACCAGCCGGATCGAGGAGCTGATCGCGCGGCGCGAGACGCTGCGCCGGCTCGCGGGCGGCGACCGGGTCCTGCTGCCCGACCGCGCCTGCGCGCTGCTGGAGCGGCTTCCCGCACTCGGGTTCACCGCGGCGGACGTCACGACGGCCCGGGAGGCCCTGGTCTTGGTCAGGGCGCTGGTACCGGAAAGCCTGGACGACTATATGACCCAGATCGAGCACGGCCTGGAAGATCCCAGGTACGTCACCTTGATCAAGCTCAACTTGCGCGCAGGCGACCTGGAACCCGACGACCCCCGGGTCGGGGAAATCGCCACCGCCCTGGCCGACCACTTCATCGCCAACCCCTCGCTGCTGCCCGCCCTCACCGGCCTGCAGGCCCGCCACGACGGCACCATCCGGCACGAGCTGCTCAGCCACCACGGAGAAGACCGCAAACCCGCCTGGGCCCGGATGACCGCGCTGATCGAGGCGAAACTGCGCTCGGCCGGCCTCGACATCCCGTAACCGACAGGCCGGGCGTTTACCCGGTTCAGGGGCCGGTGGCCTCGAGGAAGGTCGCGGCGGCCTGGGCGGCGATCTGGTCCTGGTCCCAGGACAGCTTCCCGCACGTGAGGTCATCGATGACCGAGCTCAGCCAGCGGGCTTCTGCGTCGATGATGGCGTACTGGTACTCGGTCTCGACCAGGGCGATCCGGGGCACGGCATCGTCCTGGCCCTGGAGCTGGGAGCCGAGTTGCGCCAGGCGGGCCCGGACGGCCGCCAGGCGCTGGGTGAGCACGCCGGTGACCTCTTCCGGGTCGAGGACCATGGCGAACGACAGGGCGACGGGGAACTCGGGGTACTCATTGCGCGGGACGGCGAGCATGCCGGCCAGCCAGCGCAGCCCGGTGCGCCGGCCTTCCTCGGTCAGCTCGTAGACGGTGCGCTCCGGGTACTGCTGGGTTCGTTCGGTCTGGCGGATGGCGATGAGGCCGGCCTCGTGCAGCCGCCTGATGGTCTTGTAGAGGTTGGCCCGCTGGCCGATATTGACGACCTGGTCCTTGCCCCAGCTCTTGATGAGCCGCTGCATTCCGTAGGGGTGCAGCGGCCCGCCGCGCAGCAGGCAGAGCACCGTGAGGCCGGACGGCGACGATCTCGGTGGCGCTGGCGCTGACGCTGACGCTGACGTTGGCGGCATATCCGCAGCATACCTGCGCCCGACACATTATCTACTAGTGGTATTTACACTATTCGACTTGACGAGACAGATCATGTGGGTACAGTGGCGTTCATAGTGTACTTACCTCTAGTTGCATAACCAGGAGAAGTTATGGCCGCTGCCGACTGCCGGGGCAACACCGTGACCGCCGAGACCCCGCTCATCGAAGCCCGCGGGTTGCGTGTCCAGTTCGGGAAGGTCACCGCGCTCGACGGGCTCGACCTCGTCGCCCGCCCCGGGCACGTGCTGGCGATCCTCGGGCCGAACGGCGCAGGGAAGACCAGCTTCGTCCGCACGGTGGCCACCCTGGTGCCGCCCTCGGGCGGGGACCTCCGGGTCCGGGGCATCGACGTCACCCGGCACCCGGCGGCCGTCCGGCGCGAGATCGGGCTGGCCGGCCAGTTCGCCGCCGTCGAACCGGCCCTGAGCGGCCGCGAGAACCTGCAGATGGTCGCCCGGTTGTTCGGCCACCGCCGGAAGGCAGCCAAGGCCGCGGCGGCGTCGGTGATCGAGATGCTCGGGCTCGGGGAGGTCGCCGACCGCCGCGCCCGCACCTACTCCGGCGGCCAGCGCCGTCGCCTTGACCTGGGCGCCAGCCTGGTCGGGGCGCCGCGGCTGCTGCTCCTTGACGAGCCGACCACTGGCCTGGACCCGGCCGGACGCGCCGAAGTCTGGGACGCGGTGCGCAGCCTGGCCGCCGCCGGCACCGACATCGTGCTCACCACGCACTACCTCGAAGAAGCCGACGAACTCGCCGACCAGGTCGTGATCATCGACCACGGTAAGGCGATCGCGGCCGGCGGCACGACCGAGCTGAAGGCCGGAATCGGCCGCGACATCATCGAGGTCGTCCTCGCCGATGGCAGCCAACTCGGCGCGGCCGCCGCCGTTCTGGAAACGCTCACGGCCAGCCAGGCCGTCACCGACCACACCGGCCGGCGGGTCCGCAGCCAGGCCAGCGACGGGACAGCCCAGCTGTCGGCGGCCATCGCCGCCCTGGACAGCGCCCGCATCCCGGTCGACGAGATCACCCTGCGCCACCCCACCCTCGACGAAGTCTTCCTTACCCTCACCGGCGACCGCGCCTCCGACAGGAAAGCAGAAAGCCCCCGATGATCCAGCCTCCGATAATCCAGCCTCCGATAATCCAGGCCGGCGCGGTCCCCAGTCCAGGCGTCGGCGCTATCGCCCGGCCCGCGAGGCCGCCGACGGGAGCGACCGCAACCGCCCAGATCGCCGGACGCGCGCTGCGCAAGTACGCCCGTACCCCCGGTCTGCTGGTCATGGGCATGGTCACCGCCGCACTGTTCCTGTTCATGTTCCGCTACGTATTCGGCGGCGCCATCCGGGCCGGCACGGCGGGGTACGCCGGTTACCTCATCCCCGGTTACGTGGCCACGATCGTGCTGTTCACCGGCGGCGGGATCGCGGTCGCCGTAGCCGAGGACAAGGCGCAGGGGCTCACCGACCGGCTGCTGTCCCTGCCGATCGCCCGCAGCGCCCTCGTCGCCGGGCGCACCCTCGCCGACTTCACCACCAACGCCTGGTCCATCGTCTTCACCGCGGCACTGGGCTTCGCCTTTGGATTCCGGCTGCCGTCAAGCGCCGCCGACGGGGTCGCCGCGCTCGGCCTGTGCCTGCTGTATGGACTGGTCTTTACCGTCGTGTTTATCGTCATCGGCCTGTTCGCCCCCAACGCGCAGGCGGCCCAGGGCATGTCCATGATCGCCTTCGTGCTGGCCTTCATCTCAAGCACCTACGTGCCGGCCTCCTCGATGCCCGGCTGGCTGCAGCCCTTCGCCAAATACCAGCCCGTCACCCCGATGGTCAACGCCGTCCGCTCCGCCCTGACCGGCGGCACCCACGACCTGGCCGTCGCCCTCATCTGGTCAGCCGCCCTGACCATCGCCTGCACGTCCATCGCCGTGATCCGATACCGCCGCGCCTGAGGCAGCTCTTCGGTTCCCTCGGTCAGATCCCTACGGTCAGGGCACTGGGCGAAGGTGCTGGCTAAGGCGGTTGCCGCTGGTCGTGAAGACGCCGCCGCATGCGTCGCGGACCGAGCAGGAGCGGCAGATGTCAAGGTAGTCGTTCTTCCATCGGCGGGGTCTGCCCACACTAGCGATGAGTTCGGCCGAGCCAGGCCGGTCATCTCCAGTCCCATTAGCGCGACCTGCGCGACGAAGGGCAGGTTCCGCGCGATGAATGTGGCCAGGCCGGGGAGCACTGGAACGGTGCGCCGCTGGACGACAACGCGGATTTCCACTGCTTGGCCGAGCGAGGCTAGGTTGAGGATGCCGTGAATGGTCTCGTCGAACGCGCCGACGGCCTGGACAATGAAATCGTGCAGGCCGGGCTCGGGCGCGTACACCGGGACGCCGGCCATGATGTCGGCGAGTCCGACGGCCGCGTAGCGGCGGGTGAACTCCGGGTCGCCGAAACGGCGGCCGTTGGTCAGCAGGTGCACCGAGAGTTTGGGCGCAACGCGCGTCCCGCAGCAGGCAGGCGCGGGATCTGGCGGAGTCTCGGTCGTCGGCGCCGCTGCGGTGGTTGGTTGGGTCGTGCGGTAGGCAGACCCGCCATACATCGTCGGCCACCGGCCCAGTCAGCCCGCTCGCGTCGGAGAAAAGCGCCCATTCAGACTTTCGCCCATGCATTCGAATTATCGTGGATACTTGCCTGCCCTATGAGGGTAGTAACGATCCACGATCACAGGAAAGCCCGGGCAGGCGTCTGCCCGGTGTCGGATCGAGCGGATCTCGATGGCGTGCTTGCCCTCGTCGATCTTGCACAGGACCCGATAGGTGCCGCGCCTGGCCGCATGAAGTCCCTCGTAAGGTCCGTGCAAAGGTTTGCCGACCCGCCAGGGATCGTCGGCCAGCGCGCCGGTGATCAGCTCCCATGCGGCGGCCGCGACACCTGGCGGCAGAAGGTCCGCCAGCGCCCTCCTGGCCAGCGGTGTCAGCAGGACGGCATACCGTTCGGTCACCGCCCGTCCCGGCCCAGCCGGACGTCCAGTATCGCCTGCATCTCCTCCTCGGCGGTGAAGTCGCCGCGTTGGGCGGCCTCCGCGGACTCGGCCAGGTCGGCGCGGGCCTCGGGATCAGTCAGCACTGCGATCGTTTCTTGCAGTTCGTCCCACTCCGCGACGGAGACCACCATCACGTGCGGGTGCCCGTTCCTGGTTACGGTGAAATGGTCGTGTTCGGCGGCGGCGCGGCCTGCGATCTCCGTGAACCAGGGCAGCTACGGGCTTGATGTCCTGGCATCGGCTCGCTGCCGGGCCAGGGTGGCCGGGGTCAGGCCCGCGAGAGCCCGGCATTCCCGGGTCAGGTGCGCCTGGTCGGCGTAGCCGGCCTGGGCCGCGAGAGCGGCCAGGTCGTGAGCGGACTGGCCGGCCGGCAGGCCGACGTCGATCCGGGAGACGAACCGGCGGAAACGCAGCACCCGCTGCAGGGTCTTTGGCCCATACCCGACGGCCGCGTGGCAGCGGCGGCGCAGTTGCCGCATGCTCAGCCCGATTTCCGCCGCGACGTCTTCGGCACGCGCCCGCGGGTCGGCCAGCAGGACCGCGGCCTGGGTGGCGGCCGGGTC
>JBEKKH010000412.1:0-7276 GCA_050010815.1 Streptosporangiaceae bacterium
GCTGGGGGCCGGATGGCTGGGGGCCTCGTAGCTGGGGGCCGGATGGCCGGGACGGGAGTAAGCCCTGGTCTCGGGGATCTGATAGCCGGGGACCGGGGCGCCCGGCTGACGGTAACCGGACGCGCTGAAGGCGGGCGGAGCGCTCGGGGTCCTGGGCCCCTCGTAGGAGGGGTCCGCGTAGCCGGGGTCCCCGTAGCCGTAGTCGTCCATGGCCGGCTGCTGATAAACGGGCTCGGGGCCGTGGGCCGACTCAAGCACGTCACGGGACCTCTGGTCGAGCTGGCGGAAGCCGTTCGGCCAGGAAATCTCGGGCCCGAACGGCACCTCGCGGCGCCGGCCTGCGTCCTCCTGCGGGTCGTTTCGTGGCCCAGGTCCGTACGGGACCGGGCTGCTCGCTGCCTCATCCGGATAGGGACGTTGCACGGGTGGCCATCCACCGCCACCTTGAGCTGACGAACCGCTCCTCATATACCGGGTCACTCCCCTGTCTGTCGTACAGCAGGTCAATGATCACTAGCATCATTGCGACAAACGAGACACTCTGCTACCTACTTGAGATGATTTGCGCCCGCAGAGGGCCGCGACATTGAAAGACCTACGCTACTGCCCGGCCGCGCTCCGCATCATGCATTCCCGGCTTTACGGCAAGTCGCAGCGCCAAATCTTTGCTGAAAGTAATCGTAACGATACTCTAAGTAATTCAGCTCATATGCGGGCGACTGGGGTCGTCAGGACGTCCGCGGACGATGGTAGGCGGCCCGGGTCCGTTCGGTGTGCGCGCGGGCGAGCACTTCGGCGCGGGCGGCGTCGTGCGCCTCGATGGCCTCGGTCAGCTCAGCATGCTCGGCCCACGAGCCTTGCCCCCGCTCCGGGGCCACCAAACGGTAGTACCACTGCACCCGGCGGCCGACGATGTCGGCCAGCTCGCCCAGGACAGCATTGCCCGCGATGGCCGCGATCTCCGCGTGAAAGGCGTTGTTCGCCGTTACCGCGGCCTTGAAGTCACCGGCATCGGCCGCCGCCTCGCCCGCGCGGCAGAATTCCCTCAGCCGGACCACCTCGGCGCCGGTCGCGGTCCGGGCGGCCAGCCGGGCCGTCTCCGCCTCGAGCAGCGCGCGCACGTCAAGCAGCTCGTTCACCTCGGAGTCGGTCGGCACGTGCACGAACGCGCCCTGGCTGGGCCGCAGGTCGACCCAGCCCTCGGCCTCCATGCGGTGCAGCGCCTCGCGGATCGGCTGCCTGCTGACCCCGAGCTGGCGCGCCAGGTCGGTCTCCACCATGTGCTGGCCCGGCCGCAGATCACCGCCGACGATCAGGTCGATCAGCGCGTCGTACACCGATTGGCGCAGCGGCACCGGCCGTGCCAGCGGCCGGATCATCATCACTGTCATCGTCCCCCCCCGCGGTGTCTCGGCAAGCTGTTTCGATCAGGCGATTGCGACACTAACGGCGGTTGTATCCAAAGTGCGATCCCCGGATCCGGGGGCGACGATAGCCTCGGCGGTATGCGCTATCTCGTACGGGAACGGCTTTTCTCCATCACCGACGATTTCTGGGTCACCGACGAGCACGACAACAAGATCTTCCTGGTCGACGGCAAGGCGCTCCGCTTGCGGGAGACCTTCGAGCTCAAGGATCCCTCGGGAGAGGTGCTCGCGACCATCCACAAGAAGTTCCTCACCTTCACCGACGCCATGGAGATCGAGCACGGCGGAGCGGTGGTGGCCACCGTGCACAAGGCGCTGATCTCGCCGCTGCATCACCGCGCCATCATCGACGTCTCCGGCGGCGGGCGGCTCGAGGCGGTCGGGAACATCATCAACAAGGACTTCGAGATCCTCGACGGCCGCCAGCCCGTCGCACGCATCTCCCGGGCCTGGTTCCGGGTCCGGGACACCTACGGCGTCGAGGTGGCCCCCGGCGAGAACGACGCCCTGATCATCTGCATGGCGATCTGCCTGGACCGCATCCACCACGACGAAGAACGCCAGCACTAGGCCGCCAGCACCGGGCTAGCCAGGACCGGGGGCCGTCAGGCCTGCGGGACCTGCTCGTCGTCGAGGGCGAACGCGCCGCCCAGGTACCGCAGCACCGGGTCGTGCTCGGGGTCAGGTTCGCCGTGAGCGGCGATGATCTCGGCGGCGAAGACCTCCGCGTCGTCGGCGGGGGTATAGCCGAGCGCCCGGGCCTCGTCCAGGCTGACCCAGCCGCCGCGGGTGTTGGCGGAGACTCCGAACACGACGCGGAACCCGGGCCGGGACACGGTCAGGCACGCCTCGAAGAGCCGCCCCGCGTCGTCGGGGGACAGCCAGGTGGACAGCATCCGCAGGTCGGCCGGGCGCGGGAAGCAGGACAAGATCCGCACGCAGATCGCGTCCAGGCCGTACCTGTGGTGATACATCGAGGCCAGGGCCTCGGTGGTCACCTTGGACACGCCGTAAAAGGTGTCCGGCGCGGGGAAGGCGTAGTCGGGCACGGGGAAGTCCGCACGCGGGGTGAAGCCCACCGCGTGATTGGACGACGCGAAGATGACCCGCGGCGTCCCGGCCCGCCGGGCCGCCTCGAACGTCACGTACCCGCCGTTGATGTTCAGCTCCAGGATGCGGGCCCAGGACGCCTCGCCAGGAATCCCGGCGAGGTGGATGACGGCGTCCGCCCCGGCGCAGGCGGCCGTCATGGCGTCCAGGTCGGTGACCGAGGCCTGGATCACTTCCTCGCCGGCTCCGGCCTGCATCGGCGCGATATCGAGCAGGCGCAGGGTCCGTCCCGGCCGGGCCAGCCTGGGCCTGAGCATGGACCCGACCAGGCCGGCGGCCCCCGTCATGAGGATGATTGACACCCGTCAGCCCCTTTCAGCTACCTCGGCGGCTTAAGTTCCGGGCCGGTCACGGACGAGTACCGACTCGTGTACGCACTCTTTTTATCAGCCTGGGCGGCTCGTAGGCTGCTGAGCAGATGGGCTGGACACGGGGTTCGCTGGCGCTGCCCAGGATGACTGCGCACCGGCTGGTGATAATCGCAGCCGCGCTGACCACGATGGTGGCCGCCGCGCTGGCCACGGCGCTGGCCGGCTTCAGCGGCCAGGGCCTGCCGCACGCCGTCCGGCACGACCTGGGCACGGCCAGCGGCACCTCGATCGTCATCAGCGGCAGCGTCGACGCCAGCCAGGCCGCCCAGTACACCGCTCAGCTGCCCGGCCAGATCTCCCGGGCGCTGCAGGGCACGCCCTACGTCTTCTACCGGGCCAGGTGGTCCGACCCATTCGGGTTCGTGCCGGGCGCCGAGCCCGCGGCGCCGGCCAGCACGGGCAACACGCTGATCGCCGAGGCCGGCGCGCTCGACGACATCACCGGGCACGCGACCCTGGTGTCCGGGACCTGGCCCGGAGCGCCGTCGGCGGGCCAGCCCATACCGGCCGCGCTGCCGGCCTCGGCCGCCGCCCTGCTGCACGTCGTCACCGGCGAGGTGCTGCGGCTGCAGGACCGGGTATCGGGCCACGACGACCGGTTCGTCGTCACCGGCCTGTACCGGCCCCGCCAGGTGTCGGCGGACTACTGGGGCCTGGACAACGTCGCGCTGTCCGGGTCGAGCACGGTCGGCGGCTTCACCACCTACGGCCCGCTGACCGTGCAGGCCGCGGCCTTCGCCGGGCCGCTGGCCACCGATCAGGGCTCGTGGCTGGCTCTGCCGCACACGGCCAGCGTGCCGGCCGGGGAGCTGACCACCGTGGCGGGCAGCGTGCAGCTGCTCCAGCAGTCGGTGCAAGACACCCAGAACCTCCCGGACCTCACGGTCACCACCAGCCTGCCTTCCGTGCTCAACGGGACCGCGAGCAACGTGGACGTGGCCCGGTCGCTGCTGGCCATCTGCGCGGTGCTGATCTTCCTGCTGGCCGCCGCGGCGCTGCTCGCCGTCGCGCGGCTGCTCACCGGCCAGCGGGAGGGTGAGTCCGCGATGCTGGTCGCGCGCGGCGCGACCCGCTGGCAGCTGCTCCGGCTGACCACGGCCGAGGCGATACCGCTGGCGCTGGTCTCCTCGGCGGTCGGCGCCGCGCTGGGCGTGCTGCTGGCCCGGCTGCTCGGGACCGGCGGGGTTCCGGTGAACGACGTCTGGCCGGCCGCGGTAGCGGTCGCCGGCGGGGCGATCGTGATCATGGCCGTGCCCGCGCTCAGCACCGTGACTCCGGGGACGGCCCGGGCCCGCCGGGGTCGCCAGGCGGCCATCTCCGGCGTCACCCGGGCCGGCGGCGACCTGGCCCTGGTGGTGCTGGCCGTGGTGGCGGGCTGGCAGCTGCGGCACTACTCGGCCGTCTCGCCCGGCGCGGGAGGCCACTACTCGGTGGATCCCGTCATCGTGGCCGCGCCCGCCCTGGCCCTGGCCGGCGGGACCGTCGCCGCCCTGCGGCTGCTGCCGGCCGGCGGCAAGGCCGGTGACCGGCTGGCGGCCCGCGGGCGGCGGCTGACCGCGGCGCTGGCCAGCTGGCAGATCAGCCGCCAGCCGATCAGGCAGGGCGGCGCGGCCCTGCTGATCGTGCTGGCCGTGGCGACCGGAACGCTGGCACTGTCCCAGCGGGTCAGCTGGACCGGTTCCGATCACGACCAGGCCGCGTTCGACGCGGGCGCGGATGCCCGGGTCCAGCCCCTCTCACCGCTGTCCGCCGCGCAGGCCGCCGCGCTGGCCCAGGCGCCGGGGGTCCGGCACGCGATGCCGGTCGCGAGCTTCCTGCAGTCGTCCACCGGCGCGCAAACGCTGGCCGTCGACGCCGCCCAGGCCCCGGATATCGTGCTGCTGCGGCCGGACCAGTCGTCGCTGGCCTCCCCGGCCCTGTTCGCCAAGATCCGGCCAACCGGCGCGACGGGTCCGGCCGCGGGCGTGACGCTGCCGGCCGGCACGGCCGGGTTCGGTGTGGTCGCCCGGCTCGGCCCGGCCGCCCTCGGCTTGGCTCCGGCCCAGGTCACGGTGTCCGTCCAGGACGCCGACGGGGACGTCTACCAGCTTGCCGCGGGCACCTGGCCCGCGGACGGCCAGGCTCACACCCTGGCCGTCAGCCTGAGCGGGGGAGCCCGCGGCGCGATCTATCCGCTGCGGCTGACCGCGATCGGCCTGGACTACACGCTGCCCGCGAGCCGTCCCCGGACCGCCGCGACGCTGACCATGGTCGGCGTCTCCGGCGGACCGGGCACGACGCCGATCCCCGGCACGGCCATGCTCGGCTGGCCGGCCATCGCCTCCTCGTCCGAGTTGTCCGGTGCCCGCCAGACCAACGGCACGGTCGGCCCGGCGGCCGCGCCCGACGTCCTCTCCGCCCGCGGGCCGGCCGGGCCGGGGAGTCACGGACCGCTGACGGTGACGTTCGCGACCGGCTACGGGCTCGCCTCGAGCGGGATCACCGGCGCGCCTCCCTTCCCGATCGCGAGCCAGCTGACCCTGACCATCCCGGCCCGGACGGCCGTGCTGCCCGGCCTGGCCACCCAGCGTTTCCTGGCCGCGACCAACGCCAGCGTCGGCTCCACCGTGCAGATCCCCATCAACGGCGCCAGCGTCAGCGTGAAGATCGTGGCGGCCCTGGCCACGTTTCCCACCGTGACGGGCAGCGGCGGGGGCCTGATCATCGATCTCGGCACCCTCCAGCACCTGCTGACCGTGAGCTCGCTGGCCCCGGCGCAGGCCACGCAGTGGTGGATGGCCACCTCGACCGGGGTGGGCAGCGTGCCGCCCGGGCTGACCGCCAGCCTGCCGCCCGGCTCCACCGTCACCAGCGCGGGCGGGGTGGCCTCGGGGCTGCTCGGCAACCCGCTGTCCACCATCCCGCAGCAGGCGCTGCTGGCCGTCGCCATCGCCGCCGCGCTGCTGGCCATCACCGGCTTCTGCGTGAGCATCGCGGCCGGGGTGCGCCAGCGGCGCGCGGAAAACGCGCTGCTGGCCGCGCTCGGCGTGCCGCCCCGCGCGGCCGCCACCCAGCTCGCCCTGGAAAAGCTCATGCTGAGCCTTCCCTCGGCGCTGGCCGGGCTGGTGCTCGGCGCCGTCCTGGCCGAACTGCTCGTCCCGGCGATCACGCTCACCTCGGCCGCGACCACGCCGGTGCCGCCGGTCCTCATCCAGTTCAGCTGGGCCCAGACGCTCCCGCTGGCCCTGGCGGTCGCGGTGCTGCCGGTGCTGGCGGCCGGCCTGACCATCGTGCGGCGCCCGGACGCCGCCGCCGCCCTCCGCGCCGCGGAGGCCGCATGAGCGGCCAGCAGAGCCCGAGCGAGCCGAAGGGGCGCCGCGCCGCCTGGACTGAGGAGCGAGGAACGAGCGACGAGGGAAGGCGGCGCCTAAAGGCGCCCTGGAGGCGAGCGGGCCAGCAGAGCAGGCGAGCGGGCCAGCACAGCACGCTCGCGCTGGCCTTGCTCGTCTGCGGGTGCGTGTTCGCCGCCGTCGCCGGGCCGGCGCTCAGCCTGCACACCCGGTCCCAGGCGCTGCACCAGACGCTGGCCGGGCTGGCCGGCACGGACAAGACCGTCCAGGTCAACGGGAACTGGGGTGACTTCACCGACACCCTGCAGACGGCCGGGACGCTGCCCAGCCTGGCGGTGCTGCCCGCGGGGATCGTGGGTCAGTCGATGGACCAGCTCAGCAGCGGGTTCAGGGCCCTGGGGCTGCCGCTGGCGGCCGGGAGCTGGTTCGGGCTGAGCGCCAACCCGCTTCCGGTGCCTGGCGCGACGCCCAAGACCAACGCCGGGGCGATCCCCAGGTTCGAGGTGACCTACCGGAACGCGCTGACCAGCCACGCGCAGCTGGTAGCGGGCAGCTACGCGGGCACGACGTCCCCGCCCGGGACGCTGCTGGTCGCGGCGACCACGCAGACCGCAGCCCTGTTCGGCCTGCATCCGGGCAGCCACCTGACGGTGGCCAGCTCGAGCGGTCCGCTCAAGCTGATCGTCACCGCGATCGTGCGCCTGCGCGACCCCGGCTCCACGTTCTGGGCCCAGGATTCCGCCGTGGGCGTCCCCAGCCTGGACTATCCGCCGAGGGGCGGCATACCGTACTGGATCGCCGGGGTCTTCGCCGATCCCGGCCAGTTCGCGGCCATGGAGGTGATGTTCAGCGGGCCCGGCATGGATCTGACCTGGGAGTTCCCGCTCAGCATCGGCGGTGTCGGCGCGGATCAGGTCCAGTCGCTGTACGACCGCCTCAACCGGGCCACGTCGGGTGCGGCCCCGCTGACCGGGTCGCTGACGCAGGGAGCGAGCATCGTGGCGGTGACCACGCCGCTGCTGCCGAGCCTGGCGGCCTT
>JBEKKH010000413.1:0-7272 GCA_050010815.1 Streptosporangiaceae bacterium
ACGCCCAGCCCCGCTGAGCTGCGCCGGGGTCACGAGATCAGAACGAACCCCGGTTTCACCGCTACCGAATCGGTGCAACCGGGGTTTCGCTGTCCTCAGGCCACCCGCTCCCGCCCCTGGCGCCTGATGGCTTCGATGGCGCCGCGGGCGGCGTGCGGGTCGAGGTACTGCCCGCCCAGGGCATCCGGACGCAGGTCCGGGCCGAGCTCGTAGACCAGCGGGATGCCGGTGGGGATATCCACCCCGGCGATCTCCTCATCCGAGCGGTTTTCCAGGTGCTTGACCAGCGCCCGCACCGTGTTGCCGTGCGAGACGACGAGCACGCACCCGCCGGCCCGCAGGTCGGGGACGATCGCGTCGTAGAAGTACGGCAGCAGCCGGGCGGAGACGTCGGCCAGGGATTCGGCGCGGGGCCGCGCCTCCGGCGGAAGGTAGCGGTAACGGGCGTCGCTGAACTGCGAGTACTCGGCTTCTGGGGTCAGCGGCGGCGGCACCGCACGGTAGGAGCGGCGCCAGAGCGTGAACTGCTCCTCGCCGTAGGCGGCCAGCACCTCGGCCTTGCGCCTGCCCTGCAGCGCGCCGTAGTGCCGCCCGTTGAGCCGCCACGACCGGCGGACCGGGATCCAGTCCAGGTCCGCGGCCGCCAGGGCCAGGTCGGCCGTGCGGATCGTGCGCCGCTGCAGCGAGGTGTGCGCGAAGGCGGGCCGCACGCCGTGGGTGGCCAGCAGGACGCCCGCGCGCACGGCTTCATCCTCCCCGTGGCCGGTCAGGTAGGCGTTGGCCCAGCCGGTGAACACCCCGGCGGCGTTCCATTCGCTTTGCCCGTGCCGCAGCACGATCAGGCGGTAGGGCCAGGACCCGGTCACGATCCGGCCGGCGCGGGCAGCCGTTCCGCCGTGCCCGCTGTTTCCAGTGCGTCCAGTGCGTCCAGCGCGGACAGTGCGTCCAGCGCGGGCAGTGCATCCAGCGCGGGCAGTGCGTCCAGCGTGGACAGTGCGTCCAGCGCGGCCAGACCGGGCAGCGTCTTGCCCTGGATGAACTCCAGGCTCGCGCCGCCACCGGTGGAGACGTAGCCGAACATGGGGCCTGCGAAGCCGAGCGCACCGATGGCCGCGTCGGTGTCGCCGCCGCCGACCACGGTGAACGCGTCGCTGTCGGCCATCGCCTGGGCCACCGCCCGGGTGCCGTCCGCGAAGGGGGACAGCTCGAAGACGCCCATCGGGCCGTTCCAGAAGACCGTCTTGGCCGCGCGGATGCTGGCGGCGAAGGTGTCCGCGGTCTGCGGGCCGATATCCAGGGCCGCCCGGTTCGCCGGGATCGCGTCGGCGGCGACCACCTCATGCGGGGCGTCCGCGGCGGGTTCGGCGGCCACGACGAGGTCGGTCGGCAGCACGATCTCGGTGCCCGCCCGCGCGGCCTGCACCAGGTACGCCGCGGCCACGTCGATCTGACTGGTGTCAAGTCGCGAGGTGCCGACCTCCTCGCCCCGGGCGGCGAGGAACGGGAAGGCCATGGCCCCGCCGATCAAGATCTGGTCCGCCCGGCCGATCAGGTCGTCGATCGCGCCGAACTTGTCCGTCACCTTGGCCCCGCCGAGCACCACCACGTACGGCCGCCGGATGTCCCCGGTCAGCCGGCTCAGGGCGCCGACCTCGGCCCGGACCAGGTAGCCCGCGACGCTCGGCAGCCGCAGCGCGACGTCGTACACGCTGGCGTGCTTGCGGTGCAGGACGCCGAAACCGTCCGCCACGTACAGGTCGGCGGGGGCGGCGAGCCGGTCGGCGAAGTAGCCACGTTCCATGTCGTCGGTGCTGGTCTCGGCGCGGTCGAACCGCAGGTTCTCCAGCATGACCACGCCACCGGGGCGCATGGCCGCGATCGCGGCGTGCGCGGACGGCCCGACGATGTCGGTGGCCAGCTCCACCGGGCGGCCGAGCAGCTCACCGAGCCGGTCCGCGACCGGTGCCAGCGTGTATCTCGGGTCCGGCTTGCCCTTGGGGCGGCCCAGGTGAGCGCAGACGATGACCTTGGCGCCGAGGCTCATCAGCGCGGTCAGCGTGGGCAGGCTCGCCCGGATGCGGCCGTCGTCCGTGATCTGGCCGCCGTCGAGTGGCACGTTGAGGTCGGCCCGCACCAGCACGCGCCTGCCTGCGACCGCTATGTCGTCTATCGTCCTCATCGCTGGTCTCCTTACAAGCCTGGTCAGCCCGGGGAGATGCCCCCGGGGTTACCTTCAGCCTGACCTCGGCGGTCACCCGTGGTCAGGGCCATCCGCCGTGCAGGCGGGGGACCTTGGTCCAGGCCGGGATCAGCGGGAATCGGCGGTGACCGAGGGGACGACGGCAACCGGGCCGTGCGCGTGATCCAGGACCGCGTGCAGGATCGAGCCGACACCGGGGCTCACATTGCCCAGGCTGCCCGGGGCGGCCAGGCCCAGGCTGCTGCGCCGGCCGAGCACCACCAGGTCGGCGCGGGCGGAGTAACTGGCCATGACCCGGCCCGGGTGCCCGCGGATGACGTCGGTCCTGACACGCACCCCGGGGTACTTGTCCCGCCACTCCTCCAGGGCCGCCGTCAGGGCGCGGTCGGCCTCGGCCGTAATCTGCTCCGGGTCGGCCGGCGCCCCGGCCTGGGCGCCGGCCCGGCGCAGCGCCGCGGGAAACCAGGACCAGGCGTGCACGGCGACCAGGTCCGCGCCGCGCCTGGCGGCCTCCTCGAACGCGAAGGCCAGCGTGCCGGGCACATCGTAGGGATCGCGGATACCGGCGGCGATCTCCCGGTGGACGGCCATGGTTTCCTGCCTCACCACGATGACCGGGCAGGCGGCCCGGGTGGCAGCGTACCGGCTCACCGAGCCGAGGAGCATGGCGGCGAACCCGCCCGCCCCGCGGGCCCCGACCACGAGCATGGCCGCGTCCGCGCCGCTTTCTGCGATCGCCAGCGCCGGCGGCCCGGACAGCAGACCGGTCGTGACGCTCAGGCCCGGTGCCAGTTCCCCGGACCGGGCCACGGCGGCCTCGAGCGCCCGCTCGGATGCCCCGCGCAGTGCGATGCCGACCGTCTGCGCGGAAGCGTGGTGGCCGCGGATCCGGGGTATCGCGGCCGGCGCGGACACGATCCGCAGCGGACAGGCGTGGCGTTCGGCCTCCTGCGCCGCCCACTCCACCGCCTGCAGTGACTCTTCCGATCCGTCCACACCCACCACGACCGGTCTGGTGACCATGACCCAGTCTCCTTACTAACGCAGCTGGGCCGAGGTGGCCGATGCCGAGATCAGCCTCATCCTGGTGGCCTGCAGCCGCTTTGCGATCACCCGGGCGAGCCGCCGGGTGAGCTCGTAGCCGAACTCGGGGTCGGCCGCACAGCTGGCCCGCAGCGCCCGCCCGTCGAGTTCGAAGGCCTCCACCGGGCCGATGGTGACCGCGCCGAACGCCCAGGTGAACGGCGGGAACAGCCACGACCAGCCGAGTAGTTCGCCTATCCCGATGGTCTCGATCTTCACCCGGCCCTGGCCGGGCACGTGCACGTCCAGGGCCACGTAGCCGGACTGGATGAGCCAGCAGCGTCCGGCGTGACCGCCGTCTTCGAACAGCCGGTGCCTGGCCGGGAACACCACGTCCGAGGCCGACTCCGCCAGGATGGCCAGGTGCGGCCGGGACATTCCGTGCAGGAACGGGTGGGTGGCCAGAGCCGCCGCCGTGACCTCGGTCATCGGAATCACCGCCGAGCTTGTCGATGAGCTCGGGCCCCGCCTGATGACAGGACCTGCTACCTCAGCCTGCTACCTCAGCCTGATACCTCAGCCTGCGGCCGGCCCGAGCCCGCGGCCAGTGCCGAACGTCCCGGCCGGACATGCCCAACGCCACTCCCCGCCCGCCTCTGGTCCGCTGAGGCTGGTGAGGTGCGGGACCGAGGGTCCCGGCGCATGACCACAACAGATCCGAGGAGGTGAAGCGGCGTTCTCGGCCCGGCTGCGACCGGAGCCCGTGACACCGCGACCCCGATGACCGTCAGGTATTCACCCAGGTCAGAAGAGCTGGAAACCAAGGGATCCCGTCGGCCGGACCGCGGTCCGGATCACGGCGAGGCACCGTCCTGGCCGTCCCCGCCCGACCCGGGCGACCTGAGCAAGCGCGTCGCCCTGCGCCGGGCCGAGCTGCGGCTGAGCCAGGCCCAGGTCGCGGCCCGCGCCGGGATTCCCCTGCGGAACCTGCAGTACCTGGAGCGGTATCCGGCCCGGCCCGGCGCGATCGCGCTGCGCCAGCTCGCCGCCGCGCTGCAGACCACCCCGGCCGCGCTGCTCGGAGCGGGCGCGGAGGTACCGCCGGGGCGCGGCCGCCCGGCCGGCGAGCCGGTCATGAAGCAGCTCACGCCGGCCGAATGCCGTCGGCTGATCGAGCCGGGCGGGGTCGGGCGGATCGCCTTCAGCACGTCCTGCGGCCCGGTCGTGTACCCGGTCAACTTCGCCATGGTGGCGGACACCATCGTGATCAGGACGAGCGAGGGCACCGTGCTCGAGGGTCACGCCGACGAGCAGGTGGCGCTCGAGGTCGATCACATCGACGAGGCGCTCTGCCAGGGTTGGAGCGTGCTGGTCCGCGGCCAGGCGCACCGGGTCGCGCATCCCGCCGAGCTGTGGCACCTGCGCGAGGACGCCGTGGTGTGGCCGTGGGCCGGCGGTACCCGCGAGGTCTACCTGCGGATCGTTCCCGCCAAGGTCACCGGCCGCCGCATCGAGACCCGCTGACGGCAGCACAAGAAAGGCACAAAGCGAGCGGGCCGCCCCCCGGGGAAGGGGGGCGGCCCGCTTGCTGTGCTCAGCGGCCGCGATTACAGCTGGCCGCCGACCAGCGCGGCCAGGTCGGCCAGCCGGCAGGTGTAACCCCACTCGTTGTCGTACCAGCCGAACACCTTGACCAGCGTCCCGGACGCCTGCGTCAGCTGCGAGTCGAACACGCAGGACGCGGGATCGCCGATGATGTCCCGGGAGACCAGCGGATCGGTGCTGTACCGCAGGATGCCCGCCATCGGTCCGGACCCGGCCGCGGCGAACGCCTCGTTCACCTCAGCGGCGGTGACCTCCCGGCTGAGCACCGCGGCGAGGTCGGTGAGCGAGCCATCCTCGACCGGAACCCGGAGGGAAACTCCGTCCAGCTTGCCGGCCAGCGCGGGGATAACCTCGCCGGTCGCGCTGGCCGCGCCGGTCGTGGTCGGCACGATGCTGCACGCCGCGGACCGGGCCCGGCGCAGGTCCTTGTGCGGTCCGTCGAGCAGCATCTGGTCACCGGTGTAGGCGTGAATCGTGGTCATGTACCCCTGCACCAGGCCGAACGCGTCGTTCAGCACCTTGGCCATCGGGGCCACGCAGTTGGTGGTGCAGGATGCGTTCGAGATCACGTCGTGCTGGTGCGGGTCGTAGGCGTCGCTGTTGACCCCGAGCACGACGGTGAGGTCGGCGCCCTTGCCCGGCGCCGAGATCAGCACCTTGCGGGCGCCGCCCTTCAGGTGCAGGGCCGCGCCCTCCCGGCTGCGGAACTTCCCGGTCGACTCGATCACCACGTCGGCCCCGAGCTTGCCCCAGTCGATGTTCGCGGGATCCCGTTCGGCCAAGACCGCGATCGGCGTGCCGTCGATGATCAGCGAGTCATCGGTGTGCTCCACCGTGCGGCCCAGACGGCCGAAGGTGGAGTCGAAGGCCAGCAGGTGCGCCAGCGTCCGTGCGTCGGTGATGTCGTTGATCGCGACCACCTCCAGGTCGGTGCGTTCTAGCGCCAGCCGGGTGAACACGCGCCCAATCCGGCCGAAGCCGTTGATTCCTACCCTGGTCGTCATGTGCTTCCTCCTCGTTACGATGCTTTGCCTCAGCAGCCTCGCCGGCCGGCCGTCCCGGCCGGTAGCGCCGATAGGCACCCATCGTTAGGGACCAACGACCCCTAGCCCGGCCCGGCTAGCCCATCCGGGCGCTGTCGATCTGGTCGAAGTCGCCGACGCCGTTGCTCTGGCCGCCGCCGCCTGACCACTGCCACATCAGCGCGTAGCGGCTGGAGTTGCTCTGGCCGCCGAAGAACTGCGCGCACCCGCCGGAGGACAGGCACCAGCCGTCCGGGGCGTGGCCGAAGTTAGTGGTCTCCGGCTCATAGGTCCACTCATAGGTGTTCGGGATCGAGGCCGCGCTCCCGGTGCCGAAGATCGAGGCCCAGATCCCGGCCGAGGAGTACACGCCCACCTTGTACGACGAGTGCGCCGTGATGTAGGAGGCGAACCCGTTGAAGTCGGCCCGGTCCAGGGTGGCCGGGACGTAGGACTGCTTCACCACGCCGCTGCACGGCGCGGTGTAGACGCTGTTCCAGCCGTTGTCTGAGGCGGGTGCGACGCCGGGCAGCTCGATGTCGGCCCAGATGACCGGGTAGGTGTTGACGTGCTGTTTCGCGATGTCGCTCAGCGTGGCCGCCGCCTGCCGCGCGCCCCATCCGCTGGCTTCGGCCGGCGAGCCGTTGTAGTGCGGGTCCACCCCGGGGCCGCCCATGAACCAGTAGGAGGCTACGCCGATGCCCTTGTGGTAGGTGAGGTAGTTGGTGCGGGCCTGCGCCGCGTTGGTGGGGGAATAGGCGAGAAAGCCGCCCTTGCAGCTCAGGTAGACCGACCAGGACCCGGTCATCCCGATGTAACCGCCGTAGCTCCCGCCGATCCGCGGCTCGCTGTACGGCGCGCTGCCGGGGATGGCGACCGGCCAGCTGTCGGTGCCCCACCAGAACCCGGGCGGCTTGTCGCCGGCGGGCCGTTGCTCGGCGGCGGCCACGGCCCGGCTCGTGCTCGCCGTCACCGTGGCCGTGGCCGCTCCGCCCGTCGCCAGCACCAGCGCCAGGCCGGCCGCCAGCGTGATCCATGACCGTTTCATGCTTCCTCCAGGACAGTCCTCGGGCTCTGGCGGGCGAAGGTCTGCTCCGAGCGCCGCCCGTTCCCTCTTCCGTCCCATTCTGGGCCGAACGGCACTCGGTGCGTAATTCCACCGCCCCTCTTTTATCGAAGCCCCGGCACCGCCAGGCCACGGGCCGAAGGTCCCGGTACGGCCGGGAATTCGGCCCCTGGCTGCCCGGGCGGCCGGTACGGGACCGTGGATTGCGTGGCCCGCGCTGATCCCTGAGGAGAGACCGATGATCCCGCACCGTGACGGCCACCGAGATGGCGACCCAGCAGGCTACGGTGCGCAGCGTCCCGGCCACGTTGCTGGCGTCCGTCCCCAGCTGGAACGCGTACGCGTCTAGGTGCCAG
>JBEKKH010000414.1:0-7268 GCA_050010815.1 Streptosporangiaceae bacterium
TGGAGAAGGAGCGCCGGATCGCCGAGCAGATCACCCGCGACGAGGGCAAGCCGGAGCAGGCCATCCCCAAGATCGTGGAGGGCAGGCTGGGTGCCTTCTTCAAGGACGTGGTGCTCACCGAGCAGGCCTTCGTGAAGGACCCCAAGACCACGATCAAGCAGGTCCTGGCCCAAAACGGCGTAAGCGTCACCGCGTTCGCCAGGTTCCAGGTCGGCCAGGCCTAATGCCGGAGTCCGGGACGCCGGGGTCCGGGACCCCCGACTCCGGGACGCCGGAGTCCGGGACCCCCGACTCCGCGACGCCGGGGTCTGGGACCCCAGGCCCGGGCGCGATGCTCGAGTCCAGGACCCCGGGCCCGGGCGCTGCGGGGGCCCTTCATCCCAGCTGGCGCCGGGTCGTGCTGAAGCTATCCGGCGGCTTGTTCGCTGGGTCCGAACCCCTGGGCATCTCGCCGGACGTCGTGGCGCACCTTGCGGCGGAGATCATCGCCGCGGTGAAGGACGGGGTCGAGGTCGCCGCGGTGGTCGGCGGCGGCAACATGTTCCGCGGCGCGGCCCTGGCCGAACGGGGGATCGACCGCGCCCGCGCCGATTACATGGGGATGCTCAGCACGGTCATCAACTGCCTGGCCCTGCAGGATGTGCTGGAAAAACTCGGCGTCGAGACCCGGGTCCAAACGGCCATCACGATGGGTCAGGTCGCGGAGCCGTATATCCCGCGCCGGGCCATCAGGCACCTGGAAAAGGGCCGCGTGGTGATCTTCGGGGCCGGGCTCGGCGCACCTTTTTTCTCCACCGATACCGCCGCTGTCCAGCGGGCGCTCGAGATCGGTGCCGACGCGGTCCTCAAGGGGACCAAGGTGGACGGTGTGTACGACGCGGACCCGCACACCACGCCGGGGGCGGTGCGGTTCAACCGGCTGGACTACGGCGAGTTCCTCGCCCGAGAGCTGAAGGTGATGGACACCACGGCGGTAAGCCTGTGCCTGGATAACGACCTGCCGATCGTGGTGTTCGCCCTGATGGGCGAGGGGAATGTGGCCCGCGCCATCCGTGGTGACAAGGTCGGCACGCTGATCTGCCGCCAAGACGCCAAGACCCCATAACGGGAGCCGAACAATGATCGATGACACGCTCCTCGAGGCCGAGGAGAAGATGGACAAGGCGGTCACGGTCGCCAGGGAAGACTTCAGCATCATCCGTACCGGCCGGGCCCATCCTTCCATGTTCAACAAGGTCACGGTCGAGTATTACGGCACGCCGACCCCGGTGAACCAGCTGGCCTCCTTCCACGTCCCCGAGCCGCGGATGGTGGTCATCCAGCCCTTCGACAAGAGCTCGCTGGGCGCCATCGAGCGGGCCATCAGGAACAGCGACCTGGGCGTGAACCCGGCGAACGACGGCACCATCATCAGGATCGTGCTGCCGGAGCTGACCCAGGAGCGCAGGCGCGAGTACATCAAGACCGCGCGGACCAAGGCCGAAGACGGCCGGGTGGCGATCAGGAACATCAGGCGTCACGCCAAGGAGACCCTGAACAAGATGATCAAGGCCGGGGACGCGCCCGAGGACGATGTGCACCGGGCCGAGCGGGAGCTCGACGAGCTCACCCACACCTACGAGGCACAGGTCGACGAGCTGCTCAAACACAAGGAAGCCGAGCTCCTCGAGGTTTAGTGGACATCGATCCTGCCGTACCGCAGCTAGATCCCCCGCCGCCCGCGCCCCCGGGGACCAGCCGCGCCGGGCGCAACCTGCCCGTCGCGATCGGCGTCGGCGCGGCCCTCGGCGGCCTGGTCATCCTCACGCTGCTGACGGTCAAGGCGACGTTCCTGCTCTACGTCGGCATCGCCCTGGCCATCGCGCTGTCCGAGCTGGCCGCGGCGCTGGCCAAGCGCGACATTAACGTCCCGGTGGTCCCGGTGGCGGTCGGCGGAGCGGCCACCCTGACCTGCATGTACTGGCTGGGACCCCGCGACGCGCTGGCGGCGCTCGCGCTGACCGTGCTCGTCATCTTCGCCTGGCGGCTGCCCGGCGGTCCGGCCGGCTACGTCAAGGACGTGACGGCGGGCGTCTTCGCCACGATCTACATTCCGTTCCTGGCCTCGTTCGTGGTCGCCATGCTGGTGCCCGCCGATGGCCCGCGCCGGGTGCTGACCTTCGTGATCCTGACCGTCTGCAGCGACATCGGCGGCTTCGTCGCCGGGATCACGCTCGGCCGCGGCGGTCGTCACCTGATGGCGCCGAGTATCAGCCCGAAGAAGACGTGGGAGGGCTTCACCGGCTCGGTCGTCGCCTGCCTGGCCGGCGGGGCGCTCTGCCTGCCGCTGTTGCTGCACGGCCACGCCTGGCAGGGACTGCTCGTCGGGGCGGCGGCGGTGCTCGCGGCGATCCTCGGTGACCTGGTCGAATCCATGATCAAACGGGATCTTGACATCAAGGACATGGGCTCGTTGCTGCCCGGTCACGGCGGCGTGCTCGAACGTCTCGACTCACTGCTGGCCGTCGCCCCCGTGGTCTGGCTCCTGCTGGTCGTCTTCATCCCTGGTCACTAGGCCCGACGACCCAGCTCCGATGCTGCGCGGCGAGCCGGCTGACCAGGCTGGCCGAGCCGCGTTCCTTGGCCAGCTGCCGGTCTCGTTCGGTAATCGGGACGATCCACAGCCAGCGGACCGGATCCCCGCCGAAGGCGAAACCCGACAGGTCCGGTGCGGCCGGCCCGGGCAGCGCGCCGGGGGAGTCGAGCAGCAGCACGGCCTCGTTACCTTCGCCGAGCGGGAACGTCGAAGGCTCGTGGTACCAGCGCACGCTGTGGCCGGGGCCGAACCAGGTGACGGCGCGCCAGGGGTAGGTCGCGAGCCACAGGAATACCCGCGCGACCTGTGCCGGCGGCAGCGTGGTGGCGATCGCGAGCTCGATCCTGGCGTACCCGCCCGGGTCGTCGAGCACCTGCTCCACCACGGGCATCCGCTGGCAGCTCATGCCCACGGTGGACAGCACCGTGTACGGACGGCGCGGGCTTGGCGGCCGTTCGGTCACGCCGGTGAGCGGCTGGCTGTCGGCCGACGCGTCCCAGTAGTGCCCGCCCGGGCCGAGCCGGGGCAGCAGGTGGCCGAGCAGTGCCTGCTGGAACGCAGGCCATCCGGCCGCCGAACCCCGCCAGCGCCAGTAGGCCCGGGACCGTTCCAGCCGGGGTGCGAGCCCCTCCATGGCGTCGTCGAGCGACCAGCCGAACGGCGTCTGGCCGATCACGTCGCTGCTGTAGCCCGGCATCCCGCGGTCCATGTCCGACCAGCCCGCGATGACCGCGATCGGCCGTCCGCGCTCGTAGATCGCGACCCCGTCGCCTTCTTCGAACCACAGCGCTTCCAGCGCGCCGGCCTGCAGCGGCGCGCGGCCGCCCGGGTGTTTGGTCCGCCCGGCGGGCATCAGCGGCGCCCGGCCGGCCTCGAGCCTGGCCTGGTCGGTGGCCGGCGGGGCCGGCCGGTGGTTGGCGATCCAGGTGGCGGAGATCGCGGTGGTGTCGTCGTGCAGGTAAGCGGCCGTGGTGAGGCCGTCGTACTCGACGGTCACCTTGCGGCTGCCGTAGGGGCTGACACTCTCGAGCAGCGTGACCGGCGTCCGCGGGTAGACGGGCCCGGTGGCTTCCGGATGCGAGGTGGCCATGGACGAAATGTACTTACTTATCCACGAGAGCCCCAAACTCCGGTCCCGCCGCAGCCTCCGAGGCGACACCATATCCTGTGAAGGCAAAATCAAATCCTTTTTTATCCGAACGGACTCGCGTGTCACTTCCCCGTCCCGGCCCTCCCGATCCCGTGGTTTCCGCCCCACCCCGCGATCCGGTCGACATCGCTCTCACCAGGGTCCGCCGCCCGGCCGGACGGCCGCCGCGTCACCTGGCCGACCTGGCCCTCGCCGAGCGACGCGCCGCGGTCGCCGAGCTCGGCGAGCCCCCGTTCCGGGCCAGCCAGCTGTCCCGGCATTTTTTCGGCCGGTACACCGACCAGGCCGGCGAGATGACCGACCTGCCGCGGGCCTCCCGCGACGCGCTGACGCAGGCCCTGCTGCCCCCGCTGCTGACCGCCGAGCGCGAACTGGTCTGCGACGACGGGACGACCCGCAAGACCCTGTGGCGTACGTTCGACGGGGCCATGGTGGAGTCGGTGCTGATGCGCTACCCGGAACGGGTCACGATGTGCGTGTCCTCGCAGGCGGGCTGCGGGATGGGGTGCCCGTTCTGCGCGACGGGCCAGGCCGGGCTGACCCGCAACCTGTCCGCGGCCGAGATCGTGAGCCAGGTGGTGGCGGGCGCGCGGCTGCTCGCGGCCGGCCGGGTGCCAGGCGGGCCCGGCCGGGTCTCCAACGTGGTGTTCATGGGCATGGGCGAACCCCTGGCGAACTACGCCAGCGTGCTGGCCGCCGTCCGGCGGCTGACCGATCCGGTCCCCGACGGCATGGGGATCTCGCAGCGGTCGGTCACGGTCTCCACGGTGGGCCTGGTCCCGGCCATCAGCCGGCTGGCCGCCGAGGGCCTGTCGGTGACCCTGGCCGTGTCCCTGCATGCCCCCGACGACGAACTGCGGAACACGCTGGTACCGGTGAACCGGCGGTGGAAGGTCGCCGAGGTGCTGGCCGCCGCCCGGGATTACGCCGCGGCCACCGGTCGCCGCTTCTCGATCGAGTACGCGCTGATCAAAGACATCAACGACCAGGGCTGGCGGGCCGACCTGCTTGGCTCGCTGCTGGCGGGCCAGCTCGCGCACGTCAACCTGATCCCGCTCAACCCGACGCCGGGTTCGAAGTGGACCGCGTCCCGCCCCGCCGACCAGCGCGAGTTCGTCCGCCGCCTGGAGGCCCACGGGGTGCCGGTCACGGTGCGGGACACCCGCGGCCGCGAGATCGACGGCGCCTGCGGCCAGCTCGCCGCCTCGGCCCGCTCGTGACCACACGGGCCTGGCTCGGCCAGCTGCGGTGGCGCGTGGTCCACTGGGGGTGGAACGCGGCGCAGCGTGCCGGGGCGGTGACGCCGGATACTCCGGCCGGACGGCGATTCGCCGCGTTCGGCCGGGGGTCGATGGCCGCCTTCCCGCCTGGGTCTGTGTTCGGGCAGGGCTCGATCGCGATCGGGGCGGACACGGTCATCGGCGCGTTCGTCAGCTTGTCGGCCGGGATGGTGCCCGGGCAGGACCTGGGCCCGCTGCCGGTGCTCCGGATCGGGGACCGCTGCGTGATCGGCCGGGGCAGCCACATCGTCGCACATCAGTCGCTGCTCATCGAGGACGACGTGTTCACCGGCCCGTACGTTTACATCACCGATCAGAACCACGGGTACGCCGACCCCGACGTCCCGATCGGCCGTCAGCTGCCGCGCAACGCCGCCGTCCGGATCGGCTCGGGCAGCTGGCTGGGCGCCGGCGCGATCGTGCTGCCCGGCGCCTGCATCGGCCGCAACGTGGTGATCGCGGCAGGCTCGGTGGTCCGCGGCACCGTCCCCGACCGCTGCGTCGCGGCCGGTGTCCCGGCCCGTGTGGTCAGGCGATACCAGCCCGACGCCGGCTGGTCCGCCTCAACCGCCCCCGCTGTCCCCGGCCACCCCGCTGTCCCTGCCGACCTCACCGACCTTGGCCGTCCCGTCGTCGCTTCCCGCACTCCCGCCGCCGAACGCGTCGATGGCATCGCGCAGTCGCTCGATCCGCTGCGCTAGCCGGGCCGTGGTCCGTTCCGTCTCGGCGTCCCCGGTCACGGCGGGTAGCCCGCGCAGCACCGCCACGGTCTCTTCCACGTCATGCAGCGGACCGGACACCTGGTCGAGCAGCGGCCGTTCGTCCGGCGCCCGGGTTGCCTGGTCCGCCTGGTGGCGCCCGAGGTAAAGGTCGACGAAGACCGAGACCTTCGACTTGAGCACCCAGGGATCGAACGGCTTGGCCAGGTAATCGACCGCTCCGGCGGCGTAGCCGCGGAACGCCTGCTCCGGCGGCCCGATCGCGGCGGTCAGGAAGATGATCGGCACATCACGCAGCTTGGCGTGCTGCTTGATCCGCGCGGCCGTCTCGAAACCGTCCATGCCCGGCATGACGATGTCGAGCAAGATGACCGCGAATTCCTCGGTAAGCAGCGCCTGCAGCGCCTGCTCGCCGGACCGGACCGGCACCAGGATCTGGTTCAGCGAGGACAAGATCGCATCCAGCGCAACCAGGTTCTCCGCCCGGTCGTCCACCAGGAGGATTCGGGCCTGCCGTGACACTGGCTCACTTCTCTCTCGCTACCCGCAGAGCTACAGTCGCCCCCTGCCGGCGTAAAGCCATCGTCTCACGGCCTGACCTGGCGGTCTTCCCCGCATGGCCCTGTCATCCACCCCCTGCCTCTCCTCGCAGGGCGCTTTCGACCAGGCCGACCGCGCGGGCGGTGGCGGCGAGCCTGGCGCCCTCCTTGCGGTAAACGGCGAGCACGGTATCGATGGCGTGCGGCGGCAGTGCCCCGGCGAGGTCGGTCCTGGCCGTGCGGTACCCCTGCCGCGCACCCTCGACGCACGCTTTGGAGTGGTACCTGGCCAAAGTGGCCAGGGCCACCGGATAACGGCGCAGGACGCCGTGCAGCCGGAAGTCAGGCGGCACGACCTCGAGCAGCCAGCCTACGGCGGTGGACTCGAAATCCTCACTGCCCGGCGGGTGCACTCCGGCCGGCCACCCTGGCGGCGTATACGTGGCCATGCCTCCATCATACCCGGCAATCGAACTCGTATTCTAGTGCCGGAACATGATAGCGTCGGATGCAGTAATCCGCTCTCGTTGATCATGGCCGGGTCGGCCGGTGCCCCGGATGAGCCTGCCGCCCCACGACGGAAGCCAGGGCCGCCATGGCTGGGCATCGATGCCATTCAGGTCGTCGCCGGCAGCGGTCCTGCTGGCGAGCGCCGCCGGATCGATGACATTCGCCGTGATGTGTTCTCGGTGTCGAAGACCGTGACGTCACTGGCGGTCGGCATGCTCGAGGGCGACGGTGCGCTCAGCCTGGACGACCCCGTACTGGCGCATCTGCCCGAGCTGGCCGGCACCGCGGCAGCGGGCAGCGAGAGGATCACCGTGGGGCACCTGCTCCGCATGACGGCAGGCAACGGCTACCGCTGGCTGGATGAGGATGCCGATATCCCAAAGTCCCGGTCGCCGGGACCGTACACTACAGGCCACGAGCAGAAAGGAAGGGCATGCGCATCGCCCGCCGGAGGGTGTATCGCGCGATCGCGGCAGCTTCGCTCGGTGCGGTCCT
>JBEKKH010000415.1:0-7257 GCA_050010815.1 Streptosporangiaceae bacterium
CTCACCCAGGCCTCCAGGGTCAGCGGTGTCATGTTCGCCAGCCGGCCGGATGGGTGGCTGTACGGTCCGGGACTGTATGCCACCCATGATGGCGGCGCGCACTGGCGCAGAATCTCCCTGGGCGGGAACATCATGGCTTCCCTGGGCGGAGGCGTCGTGGCGATGGCCGCCTCCTCAGGGACCGCGTACGCCGTTATCTCGCCGGACCCGTTCAATGGCGCGCCCGAGGAGCTTTATAGCAGCCCGGTTGGCACCAACGCGTGGGCCAGGGTCGGCACCATGACCGGCGGCCCGGGAGCCAGCCTGGCGGTGTCTGGGAAGGCGGCCTGGTTTGGCAACGGCAGCTCCCTATGGGCGACCGCGGACGGCATGCACTGGCGCAAGTACCCGTTCAGCTGCCCGGCCGGCCTTGGGCTGGAGGGTATCGCGGCGGCCAGCAGCTCGCAGGTGGCGTTCCTGTGCGCCCGCGGGCAAGGCACGTACCACACGGTCAAGGAGGTACTGCGCTCGGTGAACGGCGGCAGGACCGAGTACCTGACCGGGCAGGCCCCGCTCGCAGGTGACGTGTACGGGTTCGCCGTGCCGCCGTACCGCGCCACGGTGATCACCATCGCCGTCGTCACGCCAGGCCTCAGCTACCTCTACCGCTCGGCTAATGGCGGGAAGACCTGGGCCGAGATCGCGGTCTCCGGTACCTCCGGCGGAGTGAGCTTGAGCTCGCTGTCCTACCTGAGCCCGACGGCGGGCTGGGTCGTGGCCGGCCAGCCGGGGTTCCCGGGCCCCGGCCGGCTACTGCGGACATCGGATGCGGGCCGCACCTGGGATGCAGTCAGGTTCTGAGCCTTCGGGTCCCGGGCGGTCCGCCCCGAGCGGGAACCCGCGAGCGCGGCTGTCAGCCGACACCCACATGCCGTTGACCAGTGTTAATCTCCGGCCGGATAGTCCCCGCATCCAGACCGGCCGCGGGCCCAAGGTCCCCCGTGTTATCACCTCCGCCGCCTCGACCTCTCCCGATGACGTCTGGGCCGTCGAGCACAACGGCGTCCCTAATCACACAGGACGCCGTACGAAAGAAGACATTCGCTATATGCCCGGACAAGGAAGTCACGCCATGAACCTCACATCACGCGCTGGCCGGCGCCTCGCCGCCGGCATCGCACTAGCCTGCTCCGCCACCCTGCTCCCCGCAGCCGCCCTGGCCTCACCGGCGGCCCCCGGCACGCCAGACCGTCCCGCCTCGGCAGTGCTGCCCCTGGCCAGCTCCGCTACCGGTGCTGCCGTCCATCCCCAGCAGCGGCAGCTCGCGGTGACCACCCTGCCTGACTTCAAGGTGGTGCTGACAGCTACCCGGTCACCGGGCACTGACCCAGGACCGATGGCCACCATTACCGCGGCCGGCTACCGGCCTACCGCGCATGGCTGGAAGCTGATCGCCACGAACCGGATCGGCGCGGCCGGCAGGTGGTCCTGGTATGGGACGGAAGTCTGCAGCCTCACGGTGACCCAGACCAAGCCGGGACCACCATCCGGCTCGCCCGCCGCAGTGCAGTGGGACTCGATCACGGTGAGCCTGCTGTGGGGCCCGGCGATCGGATGCCTGCCGCCCATCACCAGGCACTGGCGACCGTGATGACGATCGTCGTCCGGGCTGGTGATGTCACGGTGCCGGCCAGGCCCGGCTGGCGCCGCGTGAACGCGCCCCACCTCGTCGTGCCGGCCAGGGGAACTCCAGCTCCAGCTAGGCAACCGAGCGGCCCTTGGCCTGCGTGAGGGATGAGAGGACGGTCGGGGTCATGGCGGCAGGCATGGTGCGGCCTGATCAGGTGACGGTTTTGCGGTAGACCTGGCGGGAGCCGCCCTCCGGGCCGGGGGCAGCCGCCTCGGCGGGGACGAAGCCGATCCGTTCGTAGAAGATGCGGGCTCCGCTCGCCGTCGCGCCGGGATGGTCGGTGCCGAAGGTCACTACCTCCACCGTGCCCGGGCCTGTGACGAAACGGCGCATCGCGTCGGCCATCAGGGCCCGGCCGATGCCTTTCCCGCGCACCTGCTCGGAGACCACGAGCCAGCGCACATGGTAAGCCGGGGGCCTCGCGGTGAAGAGCAGGCCGCCAAGCAGCCCGGTCCCGTCGCCGGAGACCGCGGCAAGGGCGCTGTCCTGGCGGATTTTCCTGGCCAGCACCGAGCGGAACCCAGGCTCGTCGGCCATGGGGCCGAACCAGTGCTCTACCTGTGCCGCGAGCTCGATGAAGCCGGGCGTGTCTTCCTCGCGGGCGAGCCTGACGATCATCACGGCCATTCTGGCAGGGCGCGGTCAGCCCGTCTGGCGCCAGATGGCTTCCCACTGGGACCACTGGCCGGGCTGAGGCGGCATGCGCTGGGTGCGCTGCAGCCGCAGCGGCAGGACTGGCGCGAAGTAGCCGGCAAAGAGCGCGTTCAGCTCGGCGGCGCTGAAGAAGTGGATATACAGGCCCTCTTTAGGTCCGGCGAGGTAGCGGACGGTCAGTCCGCCGTCGGGATCGTGCTTGGTCACCTCGTGCTCGGGCCAGATGTCGGTTCCGGTTGCGTTGACCCGCAGGCAGAACAGGCCGCCTGGCGCGAGCCGCTGCTGCGCGGCCCGGATGTGGGTCTGCACCTGGGCGCGGTCGCCGTGCTGGAAGACCTGGATGCCGATGACCAGCGGGTAGGACACGTCAGCGGGCAGCGCGGTGAGGTCACCGCAGATCAGGCGATCGCGGCGGCCGGGGGCGCGAGCGGCGAGCTGGGTGATGGCCGCAGGAGCGATGTCCAGGCCGGTGAGATCCAGGCCGCCGGCGACCAGGGGCAGATAGTTGCGGCCGTTGCCGCAGCCGACGTACAGGCCGCGGGTCACCCCGGCCCGGCGGGCGGCGCTGAGGATGTCATGGGTGAAGGCCACCGGTGGTTCGTCCTGGTAGCGGCCGGCCCGGTATTCGGCGTCCCAGGCGGCAGCAGGTCCGCGGCCGGCGGTCATGTGCCGTCCTTAGCAGTCACCGCGGTGCCGGGTGAACCCGGGCTGGCGGCTTGTTCTGGCCAGGGCAGGACGGTGAGGGCCGGCCATTGCCGCCGCCACCGTGCGGTCTTGGCTTCGTAGACGTGGCGGGGCGCGAGCACGGGGTTGGGCCGGACCACCAGGTTGAACACGTCTGCAAGCCCGTGCGGGGCGTAGATCCGCCACCGGCCATCAGGTTGCAGGCGGGCGCCCAGGCAGGCGGTGGTCGTCTCGAACGTATCGATGGCTGCCTCGGCCGACTCGTGCGGCGCGCAGGGGACACCGAATTTCGGCTCGTACCACAGGTGGACGCGGGCCTGGTTGCGGATCTGAACCGGGGCAGCCAGGCCGGCGAAGATCTCGTTCCCGGCCCGGATGACTGCGTCCTCGGCGTCCCAGGACAGCTCGGAGCCGTCGAAGTACGCCAGGTCGTAATCGAGAATGCCAGCCTCAGCCGGCTGGCCGGTGACGACATTCCAGACTGTCTGATAAAGACACCCAGCGACTAGGTACCAGCCAGGCAGGTCCAGGGCGGCGGCCCGGGCGAGCACCTCGACCAGCGTGGAGTTGCGGCTCAGCGCCGCCCGGAGATGTGCCACCTGCTCATCGATCGGAAGCTGCCCGGCTCGCATGCAAACTTTCTACCAGCCCGGCCCGGATCAACATCGGCGTAACCCCTCGGCGGCGGTCAGGCGCGCGGTCTACTTCCGGATCAAGCGCTCCAGTCACGACGGCCGGTAGCGTGAGTTCGTCGGCGACCCCTGGGTGCGGGACAGTTTTGTCGGGGCCAGCAAGTTTGCGCTGACAGTGGCCTTCTGCTGGTTGCGCGTCCGGCAGTCAGATCGGACCTGCTGGCCACCGGGGTATCACCGCGGCATGACCAGACCCGGTCCAGGCCCCGCCCACCGGACAAAAACGCCAACTCTCGCCCAGGCATTCGAATTATCGTGGATACTTGCTTGCCCTATGAGGGTAGTAACGATCCACGATCCCAGCAGAGCCCGGGCGGGGACCGGGCGGGGACCGGGCGGGGACCGGGCGGGGAGGCAGGCGGGTCAGGCGGCGGCCTGCTTCAGCCCCGCTCCGCTGGAGTGAACACCCCGGACGAGCGATTGACCTGCTGCGTGGTGCACCACCAGGCTGGCGCCTCCCGGCCAGCCCCCTCTCGAAGATGATCTTGGCTACCATACGAGAATGACGCACACCCGCGGCCCCTGGCTGGACTACGGCACGGTCTGCGATCGGGAATAAGATCCCTGCTGATAGTCTTGCAACCGAGGCGGCGATCTTCGCCGCCGCTCCCGCGGGCGAGCTGCCCGTCGGTCGCTGCAAACAGTGCGGTTACTAGCCGTTCACCGTTGTCGTTGGACATCTGTTGAGCATGCGACCTCCGAACCATTGATGGAGTTTCCTGCATGCCCCACAGTTCCAGGCGTCCGCGCGTGCCCTCTGACCGTTATGGCCGAGGCGCCGAACGCACCCCCCAGCGACGCGGGAGCAGCCCGACCCGGCGCCCCCGGACCGCTGCGGCCCCCCGTCCCCAGCGCGTCGCACCGCAATCCGAGCTTGACCGGGCCCTCGACGCCGCCGCCGCGGCCCCGCAGCCGACGCCGGCCTCCTTCGCCGAGCTCGGCCTGGACGCCCGGCTGGACAGCGCGCTCGCGGCCCAGGACATTCACGTGCCGTTCGCCATCCAGTCCCGGGCGCTGCCCGACGCGCTGGCCGGCCGGGACGTGCTCGGCCGCGCCCAGACCGGGTCCGGCAAGACGCTGGCCTTCGGCCTGCCGCTGCTGACCAGGCTGATGGCCACCGCGGGCCAGCGGCGTGACAAGGCACCGCGCGGCCTGGTCCTGGTCCCGACCAGGGAACTGGCGCAGCAGGTGGCCGAGGTGCTCGCCCCGCTCGGCCGTCGCATCAACGTGAGCATCGCCACGGTCTACGGTGGCGTGCCGATCGGCAAGCAGATCACCCGCGTGCGCGACGCCGACGTGGTGGTGGCCACGCCAGGCCGGCTCATCGACCTGATGGAACGCCGCGCGTGCACGCTCTCCGACATCCAGATCACCGTGCTCGACGAGGCCGATCACATGGCCGACCTGGGCTTCATGCCCGCGGTCACCCGCATCCTCGACGCCACCCCGGCCGACGGCCAGCGGATGTTCTTCTCCGCCACGCTGGACCGCGGCGTCGGCCAGCTGGTGACCTCCTACGTCCGCGATCCCGCGCTGCACGCGGTGACCACCGCGTCCGACGCCGGGCCCGCCGAGCACCGGGTCCTGGTCCTGTCCGCGGCGGACAAGGTGCCGGTCGCGGCGGAGATCGCCAGCCGGCCGGGACGGACGCTGTTCTTCGTCCGCACCAAGCACGGCGCGGACCGGCTGGCCAAGCAGCTGTCCAGGGCCGGCGTCGAGGCGGGAGCCATCCACGGCGACCGCAACCAGAATCAGCGGCAGCGGGCGCTCGACGCGTTCACCGCCGGGCATCCCCGTGTTCTGGTCGCCACCGACGTCGCGGCCCGCGGCATCCACGTCGACGACGTCGACCTGGTGGTCCAGTTCGACCCGCCCAATGACCACAAGGACTACTTGCACCGATCGGGCCGAACGGCCCGGGCTGGAGCCACCGGCATGGTCATCGCGCTGGTGGAACGCGGTCAGGTACGGGAACTCCAGCGGCTGCACGACGCGGCGGGCGTGACGGCGGCCAGCGATGAAGTCGCGACCGGACATCAGGTGGTCCGGGAGATCGCGACGTCGGGTACCCCCGTCCCGCCGCCGCCCGTGCGCCAGTTCCCGGCGTCAGGCCAGTCGGCCGGGTCTCGCCGCTCCGGGAGTAGCCGCCGCCCGGCCCGCCCGGCGTCCGGGTCCCGCGAGGGCTTCACCCGCAGCACGTCGGGGGCCCACGAGGGTTACGCCCGCGGCACCACCCAGCCGGGCCGTCGCCCGCAGAGCGCTCACCGGACGCAGAACGGTAGCGGGCCCGAGAGCGCCGGCCGACCAGAAAACGCCAAGCGGTCGGCCTGAGCCACCGCTTAGCCGGGTACCTATTTTCCGGCTGTCCGGGTTTCACGCTGGCCCGGCCGTCATGACGACGGCCGGGCCAGCGCGGTTTGTCGTAGCTTTTCAACGTCATCGTCGCGGGCGGGGAACACATCCCGGGATAAGTTAGTTGTGATATAGCAACTAACTCCCTGCCCGCTACGGAGGAACGCCCGTGCCGTCCGCATCACCCCAGCCCCGTCACGCGGAGACGACCCACGGCCACGGCTACAAGTGGATCGCGCTGTCCAACACCACGCTGGGCATGCTGATGGCGACCGTCAACGCGTCGATCATGCTGATCGCGCTGCCCGACATCTTCCGTGGCATCGGCGTCAACCCGCTGCAGCCGGGCAACACCACGTTGCTGCTCTGGCTGATCATGGGCTACCTGGTGGTCACCGCGGTCCTGGTCGTCAGCTTCGGGCGGCTGGGCGACATGTTCGGCCGGGTCCGGATGTTCAACCTCGGGTTCGCGCTGTTCGCCCTGTTCTCCGTCATGCTCTCGGTGACCTGGCTGCACGGCACGGACGCCGCCTGGTACCTGATCGGGATGCGGATCTTGCAGGGGGTCGGCGGCGCCATGCTGATGGCCAACTCCAGCGCGATCCTCACCGACGCCTTTCCCTCCAACGAACGCGGCCTGGCGCTCGGCCTGAACCAGGTCGCCGGCATCGCGGGGTCGTTCATCGGCCTGGTGCTCGGCGGAGTGCTCGGCCCGCTCAACTGGCGGTATGTCTTCCTGGTCTCGGTTCCGTTCGGGATCATCGGCACGGTCTGGTCCTACCTCAAGCTGCAGGAGCGTGGCATTCGCCGGCCCGCCAAGCTTGACTGGTGGGGCAACGTGACCTTCGCCGTGGGCCTGATCGCGGTGCTGGTCGGGATCACCTACGGCATCCAGCCCTACGGCGGGCACACGATGGGCTGGACCAGCCCGCTCGTGATCACCCTGATCGCCGGCGGTCTGGCCGTGCTCACGCTGTTCTGCATCATCGAGACTCGGGTGGCCGAGCCGATGTTCCGGCTGGACCTGTTCAAGATCCGCCCCTTCACCGCGGGGAACCTGGCCAGCCTGCTGGCCGGACTTGGCCGCGGCGGCATGATGTTCATCCTGATCATCTGGCTGCAGGGCATCTACCTGCCCATCCACGGCTACAGCTTCGAGCGGACCCCGCTGTGGGCCGGCATCGCCATGCTCCCGCTCACCGTTGG
>JBEKKH010000416.1:0-7256 GCA_050010815.1 Streptosporangiaceae bacterium
GGCCCAGCAGAGTCAGGCCCAGCAGAGTCAGGCCCAGCAGAGTCAGACCCATTACGCTCCGCCCGCGCCTCCCCAGCAGGCCGCTCAGGCCGCCGGGATCCCGGTCTCGGATCTGCCCAGCGCGAACGAGCCACCGCAGGACGGTGAGGGATTGTGATCGTCAGGATCCTCGGCGAGGGGCAGTTCAGAGTCGACGACACCGCCACTACCGAGCTGAATCAGCTCGACACTCAGCTCGAGAGTGCGGTCGAGCGGAGCGATGAGCCGGCCTTCAAGGCCGCGCTGACCGGGCTGCTGTCCCAGGTACGCACGCAGGGTTCACCGCTGTCGCCGGATACGCTGGAGGAGTCGGACCTGATCCTTCCCCACCAGGACTCGAGCATGGACGAGGTTCGCAAGCTGCTCACGGACGAGGGCCTTATCCCGGGCTGACCCCGCCCCTCCGGGACGAGGCGGAGGGGTCGAGCATACTTGCGGGTAACGTTCGGCTGGGATCCAGCGTTCTACGTGTAGATTTCAGCTACATAATGCTGCTGGCTCCGGGCGGGCACACACCAGCCCGGGCCGAACGGAGGTGGCGCCATGGCGGCGCGTACCAGGTATGCGCCCGACCGGGGGCTGACGGTCCGGATGACCGCGACCATGTTCCTGCTCGGGCTGGTGTTTGTCGCGTTCGTGGCCGCGATCATCGGCATCGGCACGGCGTATCACGCGTCCAGTGCCGCGATCGTGCTGTTCGCGGTGGTCCTCGGCGGCGGTTTCGCCATCGGGTCGCTGTTCTACTCAGACAAGATCGCGCTGCGGACGGCCGGGGCCCGTGAGGTCACCCCGCAGGAGGCCCCCGAGCTGCACGGCATCGTGGACCGGCTCTGCGCGCTGGCGGACATGCCTAAGCCCCGGGTGGCCATCGCCCAGTCCAACATCCCGAACGCCTTCGCGACCGGCCGCAACGCGGACCACGCGGTGCTCTGCGTGACCACGGACATCATGCGCCGGCTGACCCCGCAGGAGCTCGAGGGCGTCATCGCGCACGAGATGTCGCACGTGGCGCACAAGGACGTCCAGGTCATGACGGCGGCCTCGTTCCTGGCCATCATCGCCGCGCTGCTGATCAGGGTCGCCTTCTACGGTGAGCTGTTCGGCGGCGGCGGCGGCCGCGGCCGCGGCAACAACCAGAACACCGCGATCATCATGTTCGCGCTCATGGCGGTGAGCATCGTCGTCTACGCGGTCAGTTTCCTGCTGATCCGCATGCTCTCCAGGTACCGCGAGCTGTCCGCGGACCGCAGCGGCGCGCTGCTCACCGGCCAGCCAAGCGCGCTGGCGAGCGCGCTGGTCAAGGTCAGCGGTCAGATGTCCAGGATCCCGAACCAGGACTTGCGCGCCGCGCAGCCCATGAACGCGTTCTTCTTCGCCCCCGCGATGCGCCTGGCTCCCAAGGGGAGCCTGGCGAACATCTTCTCCACCCATCCGAGCCTGGAGCGCAGGCTGGCCGAGCTTGACAAGGTCCAGCAGCAGCTCAACCGGGCCGGGTAGGGGCCGTGGGCTTCCTCGACACCCTGCTCGGCCGGACCAAGCCGGTCCAGCCCAAGCTGGACGACCTGTTCGCGCTGCCGTCGGCGGCGGTGACGCTCGATGCCGGAGCCGGTTTCAAGCCCACCGGTTCCGGCTCGGTGTGCTTCCGTCCGGTCGAGGGCCGGTCGTTCTCCGATGTGCAGAAGGACGTGCAGGAGCTGCTGGACGTCAGCTCGGGTGCCGACGGCGGCCTGCCGGTCGAGGTCACCAAGGACTCCTTCGGGTTCAACTGGCTGGTCAGCTCGCACATGTCCGACGAGCTCGAAGCGCTGGTCACCGACCTGCACGCGGTCAACTCCTCGCTGGTGGACAACGGTTTCGGCCCGCAGCTGCTGTGCACGCTGGTCGCCTTCAAAGATGACTCAGAACGCAGGCTCGGCTTGGTCTACCTGTTCAAGCGCGGCACCTTCTACCCGTTCGCGCCGCTGTCCGGCGAGCGCCGTGACAACGCGCTCGAGCTCCAGGTCAAGGGCGTCATCGGCGACGACCTGAAGTTCGAGCCTGACCTGGCCCGCTGGTTCCCCGTCTGGGGCGCCCCCGGCCTGTAGATTTACCCGGCTGGCTGGAATGCGGCCGCACCACATATCGTTGGGATTGCACGTTGGTGCACATACGAGCTAAGGCGGGAGCCAAGGTGACTGTTCAGCAAGAGGCCACGCAGGGACAAGAGGCCACGCAGGGGATCGTCCTGACCGACGTCGCGGCCACCAAGGTGAGCACGCTGCTCGCGCAGGAGGGACGTACCGACCTCAGGCTGCGTATCGCGGTCCAGCCGGGCGGCTGCTCCGGACTGAAGTACCAGCTCTACTTCGACGAGCGTGACATCGACGGTGACATCGTCAGTGACTTCAGCGGCGTCCAGGTCGTGACCGACAAGATGAGCGCGCCGTATCTGATGGGCGCGACCATCGACTTCGTGGACACGATCGAGAAGCAGGGCTTCACCATCGATAACCCGAACGCAACGGGTTCTTGCGCCTGCGGCGATTCCTTCCACTGACACCGGGCCGGGGTAGCCACCGTGCGAATAGCGGTCACGGGTTCCATCGCGACCGACCATCTGATGACGTTTCCCGGCAAGTTCACCGATCAGCTCATCGCGGACAAGCTGGACAAGGTCTCGTTGTCGTTCCTCGTCGACGACCTGGCCATCCGGCGGGGCGGGGTAGCGGCCAATATCGCCTTCGGGCTCGGCCTGCTCGGCCTGCGCCCGCTGCTTGTCGGCACGGTCGGGGCCGATTTCAAGGATTACCGGCGCTGGCTGGAGGACCACGGGGTAGACACGGCCGGGGTACGAGAGTCGCTGCTGCACCACACGGCCCGCTTTGTCTGCACCACGGACACCGACGGGAACCAGATCGGCTCGTTCTACGCGGGCGCCATGAGCGAGGACGGCGATAATGACGTCGCGGCGGTGACGGCCGCCAGCGGCGGGGCCGACCTGGTCCTGATCGGAGCCGGTCATCCCGCCGCGATGGTGGCGCACGCCGAGCAGTGCCGGGCGGCTGGCCTCCCCTTTGCCGCCGACCCGTCTCAGCAGCTGGCCAGGATCCTCGGGGATGAGCAGGTCCGCGCCATGGTCGGCGGCGCCGACTACCTGTTCGGCAACGAGTACGAGGAAGCCCTGATCGAGCGCAAGTCCGGCTGGGGCACGGCGGAGATGCTGGACCGCGTCAAGGTCCGGATCACCACGCTCGGGGCCGCGGGTGCCCGGATCGAGCAGGCGGGCCAGCCGCCGATCCTGGTCTCCGCGGTGCCCGACGCGCAACCCGTGGACCCGACCGGATCCGGCGACGCGTTCCGGTCCGGTTTTCTCGCCGCGGTGGCCTGGGGGCTGTCCTTCGAGCGGGCCGCGCAGCTCGGCAACCTGCTCGCGGTCCACGCGCTCGAGGCCACCGGGCCGCAAGATTACGACATCAAGCCGGGCCCGCTGGCGGACCGTTTCGCGGTCGCCTACGGTGACATCGCGGCCGCCGACATCGCCGGCCACCTGCCTGAATGAGATCAAATCCCACCGGGCGCCGTCTCATGGGCTAGAGTCGGCTCCCGGAGGTCCTCATGAGACGCGCTCGCCTGCGCCGCCGTACCGTCATGGTCCTCGCCTCGGTGGCCTCGGCGCTCATCGCGGCCGGGCTGTTCTTCGGCCTGACCGGATCGGCGCGTGCTACCCAGGTCCCGGTCCGGCTGGTGGCCTTCGACTGCCCCGGCCAGCAGAGCGCCCTGGTCAGGCCGCGTACCTTCGTCATCGCCTGTGCGGACGCCAATTCTGACCTGGGCCGCCTGGCCTGGACCAGCTGGACGCCCGGCCTGGCCAGCGCCACCGGCGTGCTCGAGGAAAACGACTGCACCCCGTACTGCGCCGCCGGGCACTTCCACGCCTATCCCGCGGTGGTCGTCTTCTGGGGCAACACCGCGGTGAGGAACCATCCGGGTGAGCACGCTTACACCGAGATGACGATCATCCTCACCGGCGCGCGCCCGCGCTACTACGACTACCTCACCCGCAGGTGGGTGACGGCGCCGGCCACCCAGACCAGCGCGCTGACGATCGCACCGGCACTGTATCGCCCAGGGGTGTGACCCGCCTGCTTCGGCGCGGCGTCCAACCGATCGCCCCGCATCGTCGTCATAATTTGTGACGGCGCACGAGGCGTCGCGTACAGGAAGGCCCTCAGGTGTCTGACCGCGCAGTGTCCCCCTCACCCGCTCCGAGACGTTCCCGGACGGGCCGCCTGGCCCTCGCGGTCGCGGCTTGCGCCGGCCTGGCCATGGTGGCCGGGTGCTCGTCCTCTCCCAGCAGCTCGCCGGCCACGTCGGGCTCGCCCGCGGCCAGTTCACAGGTCACGACGGCGGCGTCCGGCGGGACCTCCCCGAGCGGTGGCAACAGCCCCGCCGTAACCCCGCCGTCGTCGGCGGCCGCCGCCGGGACCGCGGCGTGCGCGACCAGTTCGCTGCGGGTCAAACAGGGACTCGGCCAGGGTTACGCCGGCGGCGTCTACGAAGTGATCGACTTCACCAATACCTCGAGCACCGCCTGCACGCTGTTCGGCTATCCCGGCGTCTCGCTGGTCACCGGCCCGCCGTATAACCAGATCGGGGTGCCCGCCAAGCGGACCGGGGCCGCGTTCAAGCAGATCACGCTGTCTCCCGGCGCGACCGCGAACGCTCTGCTGCAGATCGTGGACGCGCTGAACTACCCGCCCGCCACGTGCGGACCCACCAAGGCCCTCGCCCTGAAGGTCTACCCGCCGAACCAGACCGCCCCGGTCTACCTCAGCACCAGCACCACGGCCTGCGCCAAGCCTGTCGCGATCATGAACATCAGCCCCGTCCAGGCCGGCTCGGGCGGCTCCGCCTGAGGGGCGGTAGCGTGGCGGCATGGGAACCGCACTCGCATCCGGAGGGCTGCTCCTGGCCTCCGGGTACCACGGTCCGCCTGCGCTGACGCTGACCAGGGCGTTCACTGAGTGGACGTTCGATCCACCGATGGCAGCGCTCGTCGTCGTCATCGGCGGCGGCTACCTGGCCGGCCTGCGAGGCCGCCAGGGCTGGCCGCTGGCGCGGCGGATCTGGTTCCTTGGTCTGGGCTTGGGCTTCCTGGTCATCGCGACCATGTCCTGGGTGGGCGCCTACCAGCCGGTCCTGATGTATGCGCGGGCGGTGCAGACGGTGCTGCTCGTCCTGGTGGTTCCGCTGTTCCTCGCGCTCGGGCGTCCGATCTCCCTGGCCATCGCGGTGTTCCCGCGGGCGGGCCGGCGTCTCGAGGCCGTCATCGGCTCACGGCTGGCCCGGCTGGTCACCTTTCCCGCCATCACCACGTTCGCGCTGGTGGCCGTGCCGTTCGTCATGTTCTTCACGTCGTGGTACACGGCGGTGTTCCACAGCACCGCGCTGCGAGAACTGACCTACCTGGTGCTGATGGCACCCGGGTTCGTGTTCTTCTGGACCTTGCTGCGGGTGGACCCGGTACCGAAGAAGTACTCCTACGCGGTCTCCATGTGGATCACCGGCGCGGAGGTGATCGGTGATGCGTTCCTCGGCATCGCCGTCATCGCGAACCAGAACCTGATCGGCGCGGCGTACTACCACGCACTGGCCCGGCCCTGGGGGCCCACGCTGGCCACAGACGAAGTCATCGCCGGGGGAGTGCTGTGGGTCCTCGGGGACCTCGTCGGCCTGCCGTTCCTGGCCGCGCAGCTGATCCACATGATGCGCGAGGACGAGTCCGACGCGGCCAGGATCGACGCCGAACTCGATGCCCAGGAGGCCGAGCTCAAGCCAGCCGAGGGGGAGCACGACCTGAAGCCCTGGTGGGAAGACGATCCCCGCTTCACCGGCCGCTTCAAGGCCAACTGAGGTCAGCGCCTGCGGCTAACTGAAGGTCAGAGTCGGCGGCGGATATAAAGGGCCCAGCCGCGTGGCAGGTCGGCGCAGTAGACGAACTCCTGGGCCTTCATGGCGCACCAGGACGGTATGTCGGTGTAGGCCGCCGGGTCGTCGGCCAGGACGGCCACGACCGCCCCCAGCGGAACGTCCCTGATCTGCTCGGCCAGCATGATGATGGGGATGGGGCACTTACGCCCCAGGGCGTCGATGGTCAGCGCAGCCGGCGGCGCGGGGACCACGGTCCGTTCGGCCTGGTTCAGGGCCGGGCTCGCGGACGCGGATCCGCGGCCGAACAAGCTCCTGCGACGCCCGGTCATCTCTCCATCATGCCCGCCGACGGGCCCGCCGCGCGTGCCCGGGGCCAAGATGACACAAACATGTGGGGTCGTAGGAGGCTCCCCGGCGGCGCGCGATACTGTTTGCACGACACGTTGTAGCAGAACCGAGGAAGGCCCTCGCCTTGACTACCGACACCGCCGCTCGCGGCCCGGAAGGGCCTCGACCCGGCGCCCCCAGTGGCCACCCCGCGCCCCGCCGGCCGCGCCTCGCGCGCGCGGCGGGCCTGACGGTTGCGCTTACCTTCGTGATCCTTGGTCTCACCGGCTGCACGAACGACACGTTCACCCGACTCGGTTTTCCTAACCCGATCACCGATCAGGGCAAGGTCGTCCTCAGCCTCTGGCAGGGTTCCTGGATCGCGGGCCTGCTGGTGGGCGCGCTGGTCTGGGGGATGATCCTGTGGGCGGTGATCTTCCACCGCAAGCGCGGCAGCAAGCTGCCCGAGCAGGCGCGCTACAACATGCCGATCGAGATCATGTACACGGCGGTGCCGTTCGTGCTGATCGCGGTGCTCTTCTACTTCACCGCCAAGGACGAGAACTACATCGACGCCCTGCCGGCCAAGCCTGCCGTGAGGGTGGAGGTGCTGGGGTTCCAGTGGAGCTGGGCGTTCAGTTATCCCCAGTACGGCGTGACCAATCGCGGCAACATGTGGGGCGAAGGGCCGCTGCCGGTGCTGGAGATCCCGACCGGCGAAACGGTCGAGTTCGACCTGACCTCAACGGACGTCATCCACGCGTTCTGGATACCCGAGTTCTTGTTCAAGCGCGACGTCATCCCCGGCCACCCCAACCACTTCACGGTCACCGCCACGCAGACGGGGACCTTCATCGGGCACTGCAGTGAGCTGTGCGGCCTGTACCACAGCCGGATGTTGTTTACCGTGAAGGTCGTGACACCGCAGCAATTCCAGGCGTACATGGCTGCCCAGCAGGCAGCACAAAGTTCATCTGGGA
>JBEKKH010000417.1:0-7182 GCA_050010815.1 Streptosporangiaceae bacterium
GCTGGACCTTACATGCCTTTCACCAGGCTAAACAAGGCCCGCGACTTTGACGAAACCCTGGCTACCGCGGCGGGCTCGCCTGCGGGATCATCTGCGAGCCGGGAGCCCGCGGTCGGTGGCTCGCCGATGACTGGCAACAGGTTGCGTTTGGCAAATTTGCCAAACGCACGTGCTTACCATGGCCGGGTGGCATTGCGGGAGCTGTCTCGGCACGAGATTCTCCAAGCCGTGGCGGAGTATGACCGGCTCGGTCAGGACCGGTTCCTGGACAAGTACGGGTTCGGCCCGGCTCGCTCGTACCGGCTGGTGGTCGACGGGAAGACCTACGACTCGAAGGCCATCGTGGGCGCGGCCCACGGATTCCTGCCCGGCCGGGAACCGCTCACTGCCGCTGACTTCAGTGGCGGGGCGGCGACTGTCGGGCGTCTGCTAGGCGGACTCGGCTTCCAGGTGACGCAGGCGGTGGCTGGCCTGACCACCGGGGAGCTGGTCGAGCGACTCTCCGCGCTGAGGCCGTACCGGTCGCCGGACGGCCGCCAGGCGCTCTACCAGCCGCTGGCGCTGCTGTGGGCGATCGGCCGTGCGCATCAGGGTCTGGCGCGGATGGCGGCATGGAGCGAGACGGAGCCCGTGCTCGGCGGGTTCCTCGAGCGGCATGGGGAATATCCACGGCCGCACTACCCCGTCGCGGCGCTGTACCACGCTGGCCTGTGGGATCTCGGCGGCCCGCGACCGGTGCCACCCGCGCACGGCAACGCGCCGCTGAGCTGGTTCGCCAGCAACCAGCCTGCGGGCGGACTGCCTGGGCCGGTCTACAACCTGGTCCGGTACTCGGGAGAGGGCCGGGTCGCGGCGGCCGCGGCGATAGCGGATAGGTATCTCCAGGACGCTGACTATGACGCGATCCTGGCTGATGCGGGGCTTGCGGACGCTGACGTCGCTGAGGATGAGGTTCCGGCTGGTGACGTGATCGTGGCCAGGAGCCCGCTGGAGGAGGAGTATCGCCGCCTGTGCGGGATCGGGGGCGGTGGTGGGGACCGCGGCGCTAGGTTTGGCAGGCCGCGGGTGAGCGTGGACATCCTGCGGCTGGAGTCGGCGCGCCGGGCCGTGCTGCTGCGCAGCGAAGGGCACTGCGAGAGCCCGCACTGCACGGGTGAGGCTCAGGACATCACCGATGCCGGTCACCCGATCCTGGAAGTGGATCACGTCCAGGATCTCGCCATGGGCGGCCCGGACCACCCAGGGCAGATGATCGCGCTGTGTCCGAACTGCCACGCGATCAAGACTCGGGGCCGTAGCCGAGAGCGGCTGCGGGGTGAACTGTTCACGGTCGCCAGGCAGCGGCACGAGGCGATCCTGTCACGATAGGAGTGAGTCAGGGGACGAACACCCTGGCCTTGTGCCAGTCGAGGTACTTGCGGGCAGGAAGGTGCGCATCCTCAGGCAGGAGCAAACTCTCGAAAAGCGGCGGCCTGCCGTAAAATTGCCTGGTCAGGGGGTCTGTGCGGACCGCTGTGGCCAGGGCAGCGGAAAGGCGGACCTGCAGCGCTGAGTCGACGGTCAGCAGGCCCGTATCGAAGGCGACGTCGTGGCTGGGGCAGGCGGCTAGTCCGTTCCGGGGATCCAGTCGCTCGCTGGGTTCGCTGTCTTTCCACGGCTTGATATGTCCGGCCACGAGCATGCGCCTGGCGCCGAACGCGGAGGGGTTCAGCCCGCAGAAGACGCACCGCTGGCCGCAGTTGCTGAGCACGTTTAGGGCGAATACATGCTGCCCGACTCGCGCCGCGGCCAGGATAATCTGCTCCGTCTGCTTTTCCGACCAGGTGCCTTCGCTGGCGCGCCGGGCGATCTGCTCGTGGAAGGCGTGTTCCAGAGCGGAGGTTTGGAGTTCGTCCTGGCCAAGAAGGACGAACTCTCCGCTGTATTCAAGGCCGAGGAAATCGGGCAGACGGTCTTCGCCTATGCCTTCGGCGCGGGCCGTGCTTAGCAGTACGCGGTAGACATCTGTGAAGCGTGTTGGGTCATCCCGGAGGATGGCACCGGCCAGGACGTCCCATTTGCCGCCGTGCGAGCGGGAACCGTCCAGGTTGGCCATTTTGGCCAGGACACTTGACGGCGGCCTGCAGAAAAGGCGGGCCAGGGAGGGGACGGGCTCGGGTGCCTGGTGAGCGGTGGAGCCGCCGAAGTGCCGGTGGTTGACCTCGAACGAAGCGGCTAGGCAGAGCAGCGTTTCGACGGGCAGGAAGACGACTTGCCGTCCGGAGGAAACCGGGCTTCGCCGCTTAAGTTCCCGGAATTGCTGCCGCGCTTGACCGGTCGTCAAGTCCAGATAGTCGGCAAGATCGGCCACAAGGCGAGAGTACTCTTCGCGCCTTCCTCGACGGACATCTTCGTCCTGTGGTTTTGCTAGTTAACTCGACCAGGGTCGACAATTGTTTACAGGTTCGCATCGCACTGTTTCGTCCGCGCCCTCCCCGATCAGTCCGGACCTTCAGGTCAAAGGTCAATTCGGATCTTGCGCAAGGCAAGCTGCATCTCAGCAGCGGTAGAGAAGCGGTCTAGGCGGCTTGGAGCGCAGGCCTTGATGAGAAATTCTGCAAGATCAGGGGCAAGGTCAGAGCGAATCGTTCTGGGGTTTATCACCGATTCGAAAACCATAGGCCTCGAATTTGGATACGGATGGCAGCCGTTGCAGAGGAGTTGGTAGAGCACCACGCCTACGGCAAACAGGTCGGTGGATACGTCCCAACGGGTAAGGTCGGCGTCTGGTGGCTGATACGGCGGTGTGCCTGATTGCGTGTATACGGGGTCGCCTACCCTGGAGGCGATGTTGAAGTCAAGCAGCTTCGCTCCGGTACGAGTGACTATTACGTTAAGTGGCTTAATGTCGCGGTGGACTAGCCCTTTGTTGCTAAGTTCCATCCAATCGCGAAACTCGGCTTCTGACAGCTCACCTTCACGACGTTTAGCATCCAGCTCCTCAAGGCGTACCGAATCAGGATGAAAAGCGACGAGTGCGTCTAGCAGGTCAAGTGCGATATCGATCGCTTCACGGTCGCGAATGGGCTTCTTTCCGGTGACGAACTCATCGAGTGACTGCCCCTCAATGAACTCGGTAATGAGATACCAGTCGCCGACGCTGGTCTTGCCAGCCCAGAAGACCTCCACCACGTGGGGGTGATGGATCTTCCGCAGGGCACCGATCTCGCGACGCACTGCCTCATAGCCAGCCGCACTGTCGAAGAGCTTGAGGGCCCGCTCCTCACCCTCGACGTCGTCGTGCACCCGGTAGACCTTTGAAAAACCGCCCTGTCCTAGCAGGTCGAGGACCTCAAAGCGGCCCTCGAGGATGTCGCCGACCGCATATACGGCGGCCTTGGCCCCGACTGACGATCGCACCTCTGCTGGGTCAGGTTCCGGGAGCGACTGGCTGCCGCCAGGGGAAAGCGGAGCGGCCGGTTCCGGCACGAATTGAGCCGCGCGAATACCTTCCAAACGTTCGACGACTTCGGTCGCACTGGCCGGCCTCTGTTCGCGTTCGGGTGCGAGCAGACAGAAGATGAGCTCTCGCAGTGCCGCGGGAAGGTCGTCCCGTTCAGGAGCTGGCGGCGGCCCTGCCTGGCACGCAGCCAGAATCTCCTCGCGGGTGCCGGCGAAGGGTGGGTATCCGTGACACATCTCATAGATCGTTGCTCCGAGCGAGTATAGATCGGCGCGTTCGTCCGCGCTTCTCCCTTCCGCCAGCTCCGGAGCCATATAGTCGACCACTGGGCGGTCCGATAGATCGCTAACATCGCGGTCGTCAAGCGATACAGCGGTATCGAAGTCCACCAGGTGAACCGAGCCCCACTCATCGAATAGCACGTTGCGAGGCTGCAGATCACGGTACAAAATGCGACGGTCGTGGATATGCGCAATCGCACGCGTAATTTCTAGCGAGAACTGCAAGATGCTGCTAAGAGGCAGGTTATCGCCGGATTCCTGCGAGCGCGCGATGCGGTCTTGGAGGGTCCCGCCGGACATGTAACGACTGACCATTACCGCAGTTTCGTCATCTTCCCAGTAATCACAGGCGGTCGCAATGTTCTGATGATCATCTAGCTGGCCCAGCACACGTGCTTCCCAGGCACCAACGGTAAGTCCATTGGGCAGGATAGATTTGCTAGAGAAGACATCGACGACCACCGGACGATCAAGTACTCGATCGTGGGCAAGGTAAACCGTCTTGTCAGGGGCGGACCGCAAGAGCCGATCAATCTCGTATCTTCCGGCTCGCAGGAAATCTCCCGTCTTCATCGTCGTGTCCATCACGGAATTATCATCTTCCCTTCCTAAACGAGGCCGGACGAGGTACTACACGTATCTCACGCCTCATAAGTCACCACCGTGTGGTTTCCTGCCGGGACGAGCGGGTGCAGGAAATCGACAGCAGCCCCTCTCCTGAGTTCGTCATGGAAGGGCTGGTTGCGGTAGCCGCGAAGGCATCCGTAACAGGAGGTTTCTTCGCCGCAGTCGCACCTGGTGACTCGGGTTAGTGCTGCCTCGAGGACCTCGCCGAACGAACGGGCAATGCGGATGGCGCTGCCGGCTCCGCCGGGCACCACGTCGAAGATCACCAGCGAGGTCCGGCCGCCCGGCGTCGGGTAGAGAGTGCCGTCGATGTCATCCCGGCTGATCTGCAGCCGCTCGGAGACTCCTTCGAGCAGGGCATAAAGGGTAGACCGCCAGTGGTCTTGGAGCGCGAACGGTGCAGCCAGGGCGTCGAACGAGATAGCCACGATGTCGGTTTCATAGCGATGGGCGAGAGCCCGAAGCTGGAGAGGACCAGTGCAATCCCGGTCACGCAACAGGTGCGGGTGCTTGCCGGGCACCTTCGGCCTGACGGGGGTTCCCCAGCCGCACCAGTCGCAGATGAGATAACCGCCTCGGTTCGGGCCTTCGGAGATCGCGATCAGCTGGCCCCGTGAACCTGCGCGGGTGGTCGCGGTCCCGCCGTTGGCTAGTGGCCAGGTCGCCTCCTCGACCTCGCTGGCCAGGGACATGACATAAGTCGCGCCGTTCCAGCTTCGCCGGGGCGGTGACATTCCCGGGCGCTTGGTGTCCCGCTGCGCGACGAAGCCGAATTCAGGCACGCAGTAACGGCGTGGAGTACCCGTCTGCTGCACGTCGCATGAAGGACAGCTGGGGTCGAGAGCCTCATCGCTCTCGCGATAGCCCCCGCAAGCCTGGCAGACGGCATAGTACTTACCGATAAGTTCACGGTCCGGTAGCCGGTAGACGCCCCCGGAAGTCCACTGCAGTCCTCCCGCCACGAGTTCCGCGCCTGGAGCAAACTCGTAGATCGCCGAGGACAGATCGCGGGACAAATCGAGTCTGCCGCCTAGCTGGGTATCGGCGTACTGGGTCCTGAGCTCGACGGTGTCGGTCGGAAATCCGTATTTAGGCAGGACGTTGCGATTCGCCAGGAAATTAAGCAGGTTGCGCTTCGTCAGCGTGTTGATCGTCTTTTCGTAGCGGTCAACCAGGAAGCCCTTGCGATCAGCCACGGCTTGCATCCGCCGCTCCTCGAACGCATCGACGTCGGCGGTGAGCTCTAGCTGGATTTGCTCGAGCAAGTCGGCAAGTTCCCCTACCCAGGATCCCGTGTCCAGGCCAATCTCGGCCTGGACCGACTCGGGCAAGACCCGGGACAGCGACCGTCGGACATCGTCAGGTACCGGGTCCAAGAAGTCCTGCACGCGCAGGCTCGGTGCCGCCGTGTTCCCAGGACCGGGCAGGAAGAATTCTCCGGCGTAGCGCCACTCCTCCCCGGTGAGCCGCTTGTAGTGCCGGAAAAATGCGGCCAGGGCGACGGAATGAGCGTGCCGCCGGTCGATGCGCTCGTTGCCCAACGGCACGTAGGGGGCACGTACTTCGCCAGCCACCATGACGGCCGGATCCTGATACCGGGACAGGTCATGTGACCGGCGCTGCGCGTACGTCACGATGAGGGCGGCCGATTCGGTGCGCCGGCCAGCACGGCCGGCCCGCTGTATATAGTTCGCCGTGGTGGGTGGCATGTTTCGCAGCACCACGGACTGAAGCTCGCCCACATCCACCCCGAGTTCGAAGGTGGTGGAACACGACAGGGCGTTGATCTCGCCGCGGATGAAGCGCTGCTGTATATCCGCCGCTTCGACGCTGGTCAGCTGTCCGGTGTGCTCGCTCGCACTGAGCGGGACCGGGTTCAGGGATCGGTAGAGATACCGGTAGTGATCGTCGTCGTCCTCGGCCGCGGGGACCGGGTACTTTTCCAGCGACCCGGCGCAGCCCATGGTGGTGCAGATGTCCCTGACCGAGACGGAAACCATGCGCCGGCATTGCTGGCAGCGATACATCACGTCGGCCGGCCCGACCGGGGAAAGCCTCAGCCAGGTGTGATCCACCTGCCGGACGACGCCGAGCCGCCCGTCGTGCGTGGTGGCCAGCCAGCCGTCGCGGAGGCTTTCCAGGAAACGCCAGCATCCATGCAGCACATCGCGGGGATCGGCCGAGCTGTCGGCGGCCTTAAGGACCCGGGCGACGTAGTCGAGCCGCCGGTTCGTACCCCGCGTCGGCAGCCAGCTGAGGACCTTGCGCTTCGTCTCGGATGACTCGGCGCGTACATAGATGGGACCGCGTCGCGGGTCGAAGTGCTCATCGCGGGGATCAACTCCCTCGGGCATCGTGATCGCACCTTGCTGCCGCAGGCTGCGCGCGAGCTCTCCGAGCAGGTCCCACGATTCCTGATCGCTCAAGCCCAGCGCGGCAAAGCTGGCCGGAAGCCGCCAGCCGGGCTCGCGCCCGAGGTCAACGCGGACGAGGCCACGGCCTTCCAGCGACTGGCGATCATCGGTAGTCACCATTTCCATCATCAGCCACAGGGCGGTCTGCCGCTGGCGCTCCTGCCTGCCCAGACGCCGTTCGAAGACATGCGCGGTGTCGGCGGCTCGCACCAGGTAATAAGCGACATCATCAACGTGGGCGGCCTCGTCGGCGGCGGCACTGGACAGAGCTCCGAGAATGAGGCGCCGATGCTGGATGGTCTGGTAGCTGGTCTCCAGGTAGGGCGCGAAGAAGGCGGCCGCCTGACGGCTGTCGCTGAACAGCAGCAACTTGCGGCCCTGCCCGGGCTGATCAGCCTGCACCTCGCTGTCGGCGGGA
>JBEKKH010000418.1:0-7819 GCA_050010815.1 Streptosporangiaceae bacterium
GGGATCTGCTCGGCGATGATGAGCCCCTCGCCGTAGGCGCGGATCTCGGCGAGCAGCCCGGCGAACAGCTCCACGGCGTGCGCCGCCGCCCCGCCCGCGCCGCCGCCCCCGGCACCGTCCGGACGGCGGAGCAGCCGGTGCGCCTCCTCGATGACGGTCAGGTGGCGGAGCCCAGCGTGGCCGGGCGAACCAGCGTGGCCGGCGGGACCGGCGGGTTGGGCCCGGTGCGCCATCCGGAGGTGCTCGGCCAGCCTGATCAGCACGCTTCCCATCAAGAACGCCTTGTCGCTGTCGTCCCCCACGTCCTCGATCTCGAGCACGGCGTTGGTCCGCAGCAGTTTGCCGAAGTCGAGCTGGTGGCCACCCTCAAGGAAGCGGCCGGTGGTGCCCAGCCGCAGGCTGGACAGCCGGACCTTGATGAAGCCGAGGACGTCATCGGTGATCCGCTGGCTGTAGCCGACCTCCTGGACGATCCTGATTGCCGCGCGCTGCAGGTCGGTGAGCGTCGGGTAGGCGGGGTTCGGGTCGGGCGTGACCGTCTCGCCCAGGGCCAGATCCCAGCCCGCGTTCTCGTACACCCGGGTCAGGGCGGCACTGAGGATTTGCGGGAACGGCTCCTCAGCCCGGAAGGACGCGATGAACAGCGCCTGGACCAGGTCCGCGTGGGTCTGCAGCGGGAAGCGACGGCCGTGGGCGTCCGGCGCTGGCTCGAGCGGGTTGAGCCCGGCCGCGATCGCGTCGGATTCACCCGGCCGGATCCGCACCACCTCCAGCGTCCCGGCGCCCGACCCGAGCTGACCGGAACCGAGATGACCGGAGCCGGGGTGGCCGGAGCCGGGGTGGTCGTCCCCGGCTCCGGTCAGCCGCGCCGCCATCAGCCGGTATTCCGCCTTGGCCGGCTCCACCACCAGCCACGGGATCCCTGCGCGGCTGGCGCTCTCGAGCAGGTTCCGCACCGTCTGCGACTTTCCCGACCCGGTGGCGCCGCAGACGAACACGTGCCGGTTCAGCGAGTCAAGCGGCAGGACGAACGGGCCGGCCGGCCGCTGGCTTGAGTCCAGGATCTCGCCCACCGTGATCGTCTCGCGCCCGGGCGCCGTCTCCTGGGTGACGTCGAAATCGGGCCGCAGTGCCAGCCGGATCCCGGGCACCTCCCGTTCGGGCGGCCGGGACAGGGCCGCGACCAGCTCGGTGCTGGCGTGAAACGGGTAGCCGAGGACGGCATCATCGCCCGCCGGGGCCGGGGCCGGATCCGGCCAGAGTTCGGGCAGGGGCCGGGCGGCCTGGCTGACCGGGGCGATCGCGTAGGGAAGCTCGGCCAGGTCGGCCGACGCACATACCAGGCCGGCCACGCGGGCGGCCGCGTCCGGATCGCTGCCTGCGGCCAGCAACCGGACCCGCCATAGCCCGGTTGAGGTGCCTTTCCGCAGCTCCGCATGACGCAGGTGAAGGCGGCGAGTCGCCATGGCCCGTTCGGGAAAGCGATCTGAGTTACCGGTGGACAGGTTCTCGCGGCGTGCCACCTCGTCCGCGAGCTGGAGGATCTGGGCCGCGCCCATGGGTTCGACGACAAGCAGCATGCCGAACGGCCCCGGCCACACGGCCAGCAAACACTCTTCCAGCGAGGGTGGCGGCCGGTCACCGGTGCGCCGGTCGTCGGAGGGGAGCAGCCCGTCACTGATCCCGCCGATGGTACGCCAAGCCGGTAGCTGGGTCATGAGCGTGGCCAGCGTGCCGCTGGGCAGCGGCTGGGCTCGCGCGCCGCCGGGGAGGGTCAGGAAGACGTCATGGCCCGGCCGATCGGCGCCGCTGCCGACCAGGCCCGGGCCGGCCACCAGATAGTGGATCGGGCCGCCGGGGTGATGCCTGACCCAGCCGATGGCCAGCGCGCCGGTGCTGCTGTCCTTGGCCTCCGCCCCGGCGTGATACGCCGCGACCAGGGCGGCGACCCGCTGGGTCCGGCCAGCGTCGTTCGGCTGCTCCCGGGGCGTCTCCGCCGCTCCGGTGTCCGGCCGACGGGGGATCTCCGTGATCCGGTACGCGTCGAGCCCGCTCAGTCCATCCCAAGCTAACGTCACGACGTTCCTTCCCGCCTCTTCGGAACCCGTCGTTAGTTACTGATATGGATACCTTAGACACGCTAGGTCGCATTTAGGAAGGGTGCCGGTCACCGGGGTCGTAGACGCGGCCGTAGCCGAGGGGGACGCCGTATCGCCACAAGGGCCCGTAGTCTTCCTGGTCGGCGGCTGACATCGTATCGTCCTGCGGCTCGCTCTCGTCTTTCGGCGGCAGCGTCCGCCAGTCCTGCGTCCGCCAGGCCTGCGTCCCCTGCGGGCGGCGGTCACCTGTCAGCGGTGACCGCCGGCCAGAGCGGGGGCGGACCTGCAGCGCCGCGAAGACGCCCACCGCGGCGACCACGACGGCGACCAGCACGACCCGGCCAAGCACCGGACTACTCCGGCCCGCGTGCCCCGCAGCGGACGCCATCAGCGCCACCGGAATGACCTGTCCATGCATGATCATCATCACCGTCCCGCGCGATCAGTTGCGTGACCGGTGCCCGCGGCCGCCAGTGAAGAAGGCGGTGACCATGAACCTGACAATCATCGGGAACTAATGACCGCCGGGCCATGATCTTCATGGCGGCCGCGTGCACGGGCCACTACCCCGGACTACGGGCGGCCCGCCCGGCCCGGTTCAGCTCCGCGGCATGCGTAAGTAGCGGGTAATAAGTCGGCTCGGCGCACCGCCGAGGCCACCGGCCGGCACCGCCGGGGCCCCGGTGGCCTACCCCTGATCCGGCGGCCCGAGCACCCGGGTCAGATAGGCGTTACCGAACCGTGCCTCCGGATCCACGTCGGCCCGCACCCGGCGGAAGTCGTCGTAGCGGGGGTAGAGCGCGCGCAGCCGGTCGCGGCCGAGGGAATGCAGCTTGCCCCAGTGCGGCCGCCCCGCCACGCTCGCCGCGATGGACTCGAACAGGTCGAAATAGGCCCGGTACGGCAGCCCGGTGTACTGGTGGATCGCGACGTAGGCGGTGTGCCGGCCGTAGGCGGTCGACAGCCAGATGTCGTCGGCGGCAGCGACCCGCACCTCGACCGGGAACATGACCGGATCGGCCAGCCGGGGTACCTCGCGGCGCAGTTCGGCCAGCACATGGCGCAATGATTCACGTGGAACGGCGTACTCGGACTCGACGAAACGAACCCGGCGCGGAGTCACGAACACCCGGTGGGACGCGTCGGCGTAGGACCGGGAGGACAGGGCGGCCGACGAGAGCCGGTTCAGCGCGGGAATGAGCGCCGGGCGCGCCCGGCCGAGCCGGCACAGCGCGCCGAAGGCCGCGTTCTCCATCACCTCGAACTCCCACAGCCGCCGCCAGGCCGGCATCGTCCCGGCGGCCCCGGCGCCCGCCGGCGAGCCGGAAGACCGCCGGTTGTTCCGCTTGACCAGGGCCTGGCGACCGTAGGGGAACCAGTAGAACTCGAAATGATCGTTGGCGTCGGCCAGCGCGTCGAACTCCTCGATCACCTCGTCCACCGGCACCGGCCGTTCGTCCGCCACCAGCGTGAAAGCCGGCACGCAGCGCAGCGTCACGCTGGTGATCACGCCGAGCGCGCCCAGGCCGATCCGCGCCGCCGCGAAAAGGTCCGGCCGGACCGAGGCCGAGCAGCTCACCACCGAGCCGTCGGCCAGGACGAGGTCGAGCGCCTCGACCTGGGTGGCGAGCCCGCCCAGCCGGGCCCCGGTCCCGTGCGTCCCGGTGGACAGGGCGCCCGCGATGGTCTGCGCGTCGATGTCGCCGAGGTTGGCCATGGCCAGCCCCAGCCCGCTCAGCTCGGCGTTCAGGGCCCGCAGCGTGGTTCCCGACCGCGCGGTGACCAGGCCGGTCCGGGTGTCGGCGGCGGTGATCCCGGTCCAGCCGGACAGGTCAAGCGCCACGCCGGCGGTAGCCGCGACCGCGGTGAAGGAGTGCCCGCTGCCGAGCGCGCGCACCGGGAGACCGTCCGCCGCCGCGTCCTTGACCGCGGCACAGACGTCGGCCTCGGTTCGAGGCCGACACCAGCGCGCGGGCGTCGCGGTCGCGGTCCCGGCCCAGTTCCGCCACTCGCGGCGGTCAGCAGACATCATTACCGGACAGTATTCATATTTCGGCACCGCTGGTCTACTGTGCGAGCATGTCAGTCGACTCCAGCCACGCGAGGCCCACCCGCGAGGCGGCCGCGCGGGTCCGGCCCGGGACCGCCACCGCGGCGGCCAGCAGGGCCCGGTACGACCAGGCCACCGCGGCGCTCGACCCGCCGCTGGCCCTCGTCGATCTGGACGCCTTCGACCGCAACGCCGCCGATCTGACGCGCCGCGCCGCTGGTCACCCGATCCGGGTCGCCAGCAAGTCGCTCAGGTGCCGTTTCCTGATCGCGCGCGCGCTGGCCATGCCGGGCTACCAGGGCGTCATGTGCTACTCGCTGCCCGAAGCACTGTGGCTGCACGCCACGGGCACCAGCGATGACCTGCTGGTCGCCTACCCCACCGTGGACCGCCGGGCGCTGCGGGCGCTGGCCGCGGGACAGGAGGTCCGGTCGCACATCACGATCATGGTCGACTCGACCGAGCACCTCGACCTGGTCGACCGGGCCCTGGGCGAAGATCATCCGGAAATCCGGGTCTGCCTGGAGCTCGACGTGTCCTGGCGGCCGCTGGCCCGCAGGCCGCTGGTGCACATCGGCACCAGACGCTCTCCGGTGTACACCCCGCGGCAGGCGTCGGCGCTGGCCCGGGCGATCGTGGGCCGGCCGGGTTTCCGGCTGGCGGGCGTGATGGGCTACGAAGGCCAGATCGCCGGGCTCGGCGACGCCCCGCCCGGGCATCCGGTCCAGGCCAAGCTCATCAGGTTTATCCAGGCTCGCTCGGCCCGTGAGCTGCACCAGCGCCGGGCCGAAGCCATCCGCGCGATCGAGGATGTGTCCCACCTGGAGTTCGTGAACGGCGGCGGGACGGGCAGCCTGGAGTCGACCGCCGGCGACTCGTCGGTGACCGAACTCACGGCAGGATCGGGCCTGGTCGGGCCGACGCTGTTCGACGCGTACACCCGGTTCCGCCCGGAACCGGCGTTGCTGTTCGCGCTGCCCGTCGTGCGGCGTCCCGGCCCCGGCATCGCCACCCTGTTCGCCGGCGGCTACGTCGCGTCGGGCACCGGGACCCCGGACCGGCTGCCCCGGCCGTACCTGCCCGCCGGGCTGCGCCTGACCGGCGTCGAGGGCGCCGGGGAGGTCCAGACGCCGGTGCGCGGGGCCGCGGCCGGGTCGCTGGCCCCCGGAGACCGGGTCTGGCTGCGGCACGCCAAGGCCGGCGAGCTGGCCGAGCGTTTCTGTGCGTACCACGTCCTGCCCGGCGACGGCGAGGTCACCGCGGTGCCGACCTACCGAGGCGAGGGCCAGTGCTTCGGGTGAAGCGCCGGGACAGCCGCCGGGGTGAGCGGCGTGGATAGCCAGGAGACGGTACGCGCGGGAACGGAGCGGCACGCGGCGCTGGCGGAGCCGGTCGAGCCGGTCCGGGCGGGCTGGATCACGCTGTTGTTCCTGGCGAACGTCGGGCTGTGGCTGGCCATCTACGCCCCGATCCAGGTCGTGCTGCCCGAGCAGGTCCAGTCGCTGCATCCCGCCGACAAGGCCGTGCTGTTTTCCGTCGTGATGGGCGCGGGCGCGATCGCGTCGCTGCTGGCCAACCCGGTGGTCGGCGCGCTGTCCGACCGGACCACGTCTCGCCGCGGCCGCCGCCATCCGTGGACGCTCGCGGGGGCACTGGTCGGGGCGGCCGGGCTGGTCGTCCTGGCCGCGGCCCCCGACATACCGGTGATGGTCCTCGGCTGGTGCATCGCCCAGGCCGGCCTGGGCGGGATGCTGGCCACGCTGACCTCCGCGCTGCCCGACCGGGTGCCCGCCCGGCAGCGCGGCGCGCTGGGCGGCCTCATCGGCATCAGCCAGATGCTGGGCACCGTCCTGGGCGCCCTGATCGTCACCGTCATCGTGACCAGGCTGTCGGCCGGCTACCTGACCTGCGCCCTGCTGGTGATCGCGGGCGCGCTCGCGTTCACCCTGCGCACCCCGGATGAGCCGCTGCCGGCCGAATTGGTGTCGGCCACGCCGATCTCGAAGGTGCTCCGCACGCTGTGGGTCTCGCCGCGGCGGTTCCCGGATTTCGGCTGGGCCTGGCTGACGCATTTCCTGGTCAACCTGGGCAACGACCTCGGCACCCTCTACCTGCTGTACTTCCTGGCCGACGCGGCGCACTATCACGACCCGCAGCTCGGGCTGCTGACGTTGATGGCGCTGTACGCGGTGGCGCTGGCCATCACCGGCGTCGTGTGCGGCACCGCGTCGGACCGCTCGGGGCGCCGCAAGCCGTTCATCGTGGCGGCCGCCGTCGCCTGCGGCACGGCCGCGGCCATCCTGGTCATCTCGCCCACCTGGGCCGCCGCGCTGGTGGCCGCGCCGCTGCTCGGGGCCGGCTTCGGCACGTACTGGGCGGCCGCCCCCGCGGTGCTGACCGCGGTGCTGCCCGCCGCCGCGGACCGCGCCAAGGACCTCGGCGTGATCAACGTGGCGTATTCGCTGCCGCTGGTCGTCGCGCCGATCATCGCCGGAGCGGTTCTCGGCCTTATGCACAGTTATCCGTCGCTTTTCGCGCTGGCCGGCCTGGCCTCGCTGGTGGCCGCCTGGACAATCACCCGGGTCCGTTCGGTCCGCTGACCGCCGTCACCGGTCCCGGCCGTGATATTTATGCCGAACGGGACCGTGGTTTAACCCTCTCGCCACGTCAGTTCCAACCACGGTGGCGTGGCGCGCGTCGTAGAGGCAACTGGCTCGCCGAGCCGCTATAGAAAGTTGAGGGATGAATCCATGTGGACCGTTCAGTCACGAAAAGCCCGGCAGGTGGCGGCCGGCGCCGCGCTCGCCGGATTGGCCTTGCTGGTGTCGGCGTGCAGCTCATCGGCTAGTTCGCCGGCGGCGAGTACCGGCAGCACGTCGGCGGGATCGCCGGCCACGGCGGGATCACCGACCTTCACGGGATCACCGACCGCTCCGGTGTCTGCTACCGCTCCGGTGTCTGCTACCGCCGCCCCGTCGGTCTCACCGAGCGGCACCGCCGCGCCGTCCGGAACCAGCACCTTCCTGGCGCGCACGAGCCCTCTTGCCTATCCGGTTGCCCCCTTTCCGGGGATTCCACCGCCATTCTTTCCGTCATGAAATGGTCCGTGTGGTCGGCCACCGAGGCGGTCGGGACGGGCGTTTATAAGCTTGACGATTGCAGTCCCAATTGTGCGGCCGGCGTCGTGTCCGACGTGGCCACGGTGGTGACGCTCAGCCAGCCGGTCAAGGACTGCTCGTCCGCGGGCACCCGCTGGTTCTGGTCCAGGGCATCCTTCACGTTCCCGAAGGGACTGCCGAAGTCACTCCAGGGCGATGCCGCCCCGCAGAACCCCTGGGTCTTCTCCTCGGTGGTCACGGCGGCCGGGCAAAGCTGCCGCTAGGCCGCCATGGCCGGGCCGCGCACCGTCCCGCTGCTACCCGATCGCAACTCCGTACGAACCACTACCGATAGTCACATTAGCGACGCTTAGCCACAGCATCAAGGGAACCGGGAGAACGCTGTGGCAAGCAAAGAGCTGATAGTCGCGCCGACGATGACGGTCTTCGGTCGGACCGCGGAGCTGGCGCCCGTCTGGATCTCCGGCCCGGACCGCTGTTCCCTGGCGGACCGAGCCGGGGCCGCGGTCAAGGACGGGTCCGAGACGATCCCGGTGCCCGGCCCCGGCCCG